>NZ_QTWD01000008.1:0-225608 GCF_003460955.1 Blautia sp. AF26-2
TTATAGCGGGCCAGCAAAAGTGCTTGCGATACCGCCCTTTGGGGCGAATAGTAACAATAGCCCTTTGGAGGGCTAATAATAAACCACCAGTTGAACTGGTGGTTGCTAACTTAGATGCCTTTTCGATAAGCAGAATAAGAATAACGATAAATACTGTATTGCATAACCTGTTGTAAGCGTTGCTGGTCTTCCATCGTCCACCTTGAGGTATAATGGGGATATGGGAGCAGCAGAATCATCTGGATATAGGGATAATATTGTTTGAAATTCAGAACTTCTTCCGCAGCAACTAAGTCAAACCCATATGAGCCACCACACGCAAAAAAATAGCCTCCTGCATTCAGATAATTCAGAATAGCCTGCTGCAGACGGGGGCGCAAAGCCCACTGTTCATTTAATGATAAGTCTCTGTTTCCGATAAATGTGCATGCTTTAGCCATGTTGATGCTCTCCTTGAAATAATTTCTATATATTTAGTATTGTAAATATAAAATAAAAAAGGTCCTGAATCTTCAAAATGAAGTCAGAACCTTTGTGGCTATGGGGATTTTTGATTATTTGCAGCAAGGATCTGTATCAAGGCAGTCGATCATAGCATCGTAGCCATTTTCACTGTTCTGAAACAGAAATTTACGCGCGTTGCGTTTGTTTGTAAAGTCTTTCTCCGGTACAGATGGGCCGGAAACGATGTAGTGTTTTGGGTTACGCATAAAAAGTTTTTTCAAAAAATTCAGCATAATATAATCCTTTCTTGATAAAAAATATCATTTGAGCATAGTCGTAAAATAGATTTAGTTCCGTGCGGAAGTACATACATCTTCGTATTTGATCGATTTTTGATAATCTTCTGGAGAAATTGGGATAATTTCTGAAATCTCATCAAACTCGGGCCGAACATGTTTTTCAAGGTAGTCCATATCAAAATAGGGCATTTTAAAAGCCAGCGTATCTTCATAATGAGGATTTACCTTGAAGTAAAGTGGAGGCTTTGGCGAATTTTCAATCCTCAGAATTTCCGGAATCGAATATCCAAGATCTACAGGAACCCAGTTATCCTCTTCTCCTTCCGGGATTTTTTCGTCAGGTACAGCACCCATGTTGGCATAAAGTTCTGCCGTAGTTGATTCAGGATATAAGGAAGCAATACGACGTAACGTATCCTCAATGCATGCTGAAAAATCCGATGATCCAAGTACAAAGTTAGCTGGGACAATGCAATGGCAAGGAAAATCAATTCCGATAGCAAAATAAGTTGCCATCTGTTCGCCATCTTTCAAAATAGCATACAAGATATCGTTGTCCAGAGTCCATTTGAACGTGGGGAGCAAAGGATCAATATCCGCATCATTTCCAGTAAGTTCTACGTAAGTGGCACCATATAACATTGCATAATCCAGAATCCGCTCCAGATCAGGTGCGACACCAAGGGAATCAAGCAAATTGTAGTCACGCATATTAGGGGTTACCGGAATATATTGCATACTGTGAATACGGCAGATAGATGACTGTCCATCATGGGAACAGCTATTATCCTGAAAACTTGTGAAATAATAGGTCATTTGTGAAAGATGCTTTCTGTTTAGACGCAAAATTTTAATAGGTTTCATAAATATACTCCTTGACAAAATGTATTTCAGATCTTATAGGTTTCGGTACTCCTTTCATCGTTTATTTGATCTGATGAAAATAGTATGAAAAATTAGCCCGAAAACAAAAATGTCATTATAAATGGGAGAGTTTCCCATCCAATCCAGAGCTATGAATATTTATGGCAAAAAGCTCAGAAAATCGACAACCGGACGTTCATCGTATTGCGCAGGTGTGTTTAATAACTTTCCATTCACGACAAGGGAACTGCTACCGCCGCCGTCCATGCTTCTTGCATAGGTACATCCAAGATTGGCGAAAATACTCTGCAATTCAGCAAAAGACAATCCATTTTTGTACTGTGCCGTTCCGGCAGTAATCATATAATACGCTCCTGGCTGAACCATACCGATTGCTGTTCGGTTATAGTAAGTATTATTTATTTTTTGCTGATTTGCCAAATCTACTTTTTGACCGTCCTGGATTAGCAGTGGATCAGCTGTCCCCCAAATATCTTTGACTCCGGATGCAAGGAGGGTAGAAGCTGAAATTCCAGCCGATGGAGTATAAAACTTTCCAGTGTTGTCCAGGCAGATTTCTTTCCCATTCGTCACACCGTCTTTAAAAATTTTTCCATCTTTAATAAAACATCCAGCGCATACAGGTTGCCCACTATCATATGAAAAATAACTGCCGTTTGTTGTGACTGCTGCTCCTGTACGGCCGGCATATGTAGTCGGATATTCTCTATAGCTGCCCCAACTGTCATTTGATAGTCCGCCTTTGACTTGATTAGATGGATCGTTGACGATAATATGGGTTAAGAAATATTCACCGCTCTCCGTGTATTTTTGCTGAACGGAAACGAAAATACTATCGGTTGTGACATTAGATACACTATTATCTAATTCTGCCTTATAGGTCTCGGCGGCGACGACAGCAGCTGTTTTTTGCTTTGCAGTGATTGTTGATGTATATTCTTTTCCAAGATAGGTAACAGAAATATCATTATTTCCTGCTGCCAATGAAATTGTGTCAGAAATTTCAACATCATCTACAGACAATTCTTTCTTTTCGTTGCCACTATACGTGACTTCATAAGAAAAATCAGATTTTGGATAATCCCCTTCATAGAGAAGTTCTTTACTTTCCATTGACAATTTGCTGATCGTGTTCAGTGGAATCTCATACTGCTCCTCGCCCAGAATAGTCTTTGCAGTTACAGTATGATCATCTGCAGTTAAAATTTCAGGAGTCTTTGTGAGTTCAAAATCGGATACGGCCAGTTCCTTTTGGGTATTATCCGCATAAATAAGCTTCGCAGATATGTCTTCCGAGTGGAAAGAATCTCCTTCGTAGATCGGTCCATCCGCATAACTCCATGCGATATGATCGGCTTTAATAGCTTTTACAGGTACAGATACGGACATATCTCCGTACGTCACAGTAATGCGTTGGATGGACTTAGACAGCTTTTTAGGGCTGATAGAAATGTCTGTTACCGGATTTTTCCTTCCGAGCAGGCTTACAGTGTTTGCATGAAAGCTTTTGGCAGAGACTGCATCGTACTGATAAGGTGTTTTACCAGCGTAAGTAGCTTCCAATTTGCATGGAATAAACCATGCGGCAGATAAGGCAATGCCTAGAAGGCAAATACCTGTTCCAATAATAAGTTTTTTGTGTCTCAATTTTTCATACCTCCTATTGTATTTGTTGTTCAAATATAGTATTGAAAACACAATGGGATTTTTTGAAAAATTGAAAAAGGTTCCGGAAACACATGCATCTGCAGTGTTCCCAGAACCTTTCTGAATAGTGCTTTTTACTTGTTTTCCAGCAATTCTTCAATACGATCACATAATAACTCAAAAGCTGAAGTACCGGCTTTTCCACTCTTTAAAACGGCTTCTCTGAGCGCTTCTACTGCTTCGGGTTCTGTCGTACAATCCGTATTATCAGAAATGCAGGTGTAAATTCTGCATGCAAGCTCATAGTCGGCAGCCCTTTCAGGATCTTTACCAATCTGTTTGCAGAGATCCAAATAATTCTCAATGGATTGGTGAAACATTGCGTTGACCTCAAGAATGGATCTTCCATGAAAATTCAAAGAATCAGAAATGCAGCGGACCTCACCTACATAGATCTTATCTTCTGGTTCGTATGATATATCAGCAGTGTATCCTTTATAGTTTATGGAAAAATTGATTTTCATAAGCTGCTCCTTTCTGTAACAATTTTTTCTCTACGAGACATATTGTCCCGAATAATACCATAATTAAGCTCTTCAGGCGATTTTGAATGATATTCCTGGAATCGCTGGCGGGCTATGTCGGAACTCTCTAAACCGGAAAATCCGCCGGAATATTCCTTTTTTGTGTTATAGAACTTCAGATCGAAGCCTTTTCGAGTAAACGAATCCATATTATCATGCATGATCTTCTGAAACGAAACAAGGCATTCTCCATAGAGTGTTGCCATCTGACGGATTCCTTCTACGGAATTACCCAGCGTTTTTATGGTACCTAAATGAAGCGTGTCTATTTTGTACGTAATAGACCAGGCTCCGCGGATAGAAAGATCCAGATAATATCCCTCGTTATATCCCGGAGAAAGGACAAAAAGTGGATCAAATTCGTATTTAATTTTCTAAAATATAATTATGGTCAAAATTCCCTTGAGAATTAAATGTACTAATCATATCAAAAATATTATTGCGAAGCATGGTTAAAATATCGCTTGATAGATGACAAATCATTTCTGTATATTCATTATATTCATCATCTTTTAATAGACAATGACAACCTAGCCACTTATTTTCTGCATTTTTTCTGATCCAATTTGAGTCAGTTGAAAATGATTCATAAACTTGGTTTTCAAGATTTACTTCATGTTCAGAGTTGGGGTCATCTTTTAAGAACCATTGAAAGTTTCCTAGTTCATTACAGGCTGTATGACATACTAAATAAAAGTCTGCATTTTTATTTTCTCTTGCAATTGTTATAAATTTTTTTTGCATATTATTTGTCTCCTTTTAATTATCTTCGCCTTGAGCTATCATCAGTTAAATCCTTATTTAATCAAATCTCTTATCGTATTTTTTATCTTCTACAAGGTCAACATCTGTATAATTATCAAGGCATTTCTCATAATGCCCCTCTTGCTTAGTAATTCCTGAATATGTTTCATACGGATTAGGAAGATTATGTTTTTTACAACATTCATAGCAGATTACAAAACTTCTAGTTTTTTCTCTATTTCCATATGGTTCATTATCTGTATGATACCTAGCAAAATTTTGAAAAGGTGTCATAGATAACAGCGTTGCCGTTCTATCACAGTCTTTTCCACAAAAATCACATATAGCGTGTATCATGCTCATTACCTCTCTTTCTACGCTAAATTCGTATTGTATACTCCTTTCCTATTATTAATCTGATATTAATAGAATTGTAAAAAAAGCACACGATAAAAATAAACTTTAATTTTTATCATGTGCTATAAAACAGGTTATGTTTTATGTGAAAAATATTCAATACATTAAAGATTTATTTGTTCTATTACTTCAGAGGTACATTAAATTTTATGCTGCTCCACATATTCCCAGGAATAGCTTTCAAGCTCCTCTTCTCCTTTGTAAAAAAGAATCACATGTTGATATCCTTCTTCTTTTAAGTCATTGGCTTTCTGCTCGCAATCTTCCAACGTGTTAAAATTGTCTTCGATCCATGGTTCACTGACAGAAAAGCCATTTCCGCTTTTATCGGCATAAGCAATGCAAACATCTTTCATGGCTGCCTCCTTATTGAATTTCTATTCTTTTAATGATTTCACAATCATTTTTACATTTTGCGCATCACCGTTATGTGCTTTCCGGTGGTGCGTAGTTTCTTTAATATATACAGTTTTTCCGGACTTATATGTCCGCATGTGTCCGCGGGTCTTCCAAGCGTCTACGTGAAAATTCCGCATTGTACAAGGCTTTCTGGGGGCATGCTCTGCCTTAATGGAAATATCACCCACAATGCGAACAGGACGCTCTGCATTTGAAGTACCTACTGGAGCAGTTTGGGGTAAAACGGCCCCTTTTTTGACCGAAGATTTGGGACACGAAACCTTATTTTTAACCAGTTGGATAGATAAAAATATGGTATTCACAAGGAACGGCCGGATAAGAGTTGCTTCATGCTCGTCAATATTTTGTTCTTTCCATGAATTTTTTAACAGAGTTGCATATTCTCTTTTGGCCTGATCCCATATATTTGCTTCAATCTTGTTCCATCCGACAATTTTATCGTTAAGAAGGAAAAGAAGATCTTCACTGGAATATTCCTTTTGGCAAATGATCTCGCACCCTTCTATCCCCGATGTTGAATTTAAAACATACTTTACAGTTCCAGATGGTCCGCAGCTCCAAATCCCATCGTTTAAAAAGTAATATCTCAGATAAACAGAGATGAAATGTTCAGATGAATTTACTTCCTGTAATTTCCAATAGATATATTTTCCCTTACTATACCAGTAAACCCCTTCATTATAACATGGAATTGCATAGTAAAACAACTGTTCATGAGGAATGGATCGGGACAATTCAACATAGGAATGTTTTGCGCGAATGCCATACTCTTCCGTATCATAAAATGCGCGAATATCTATTAAATTGCACTGTTTTAGCTGCCGAAATGTCATCATATAGCCATTTTCCATAAGTGCGCGGTTATATTTGGGCAATAAATCACTTTGTTTTTTATGCTTCTTTTCTTAAACACGCCGCTTTTGGCGCTTTAACGTCAAAGGCTGAAGAAGAAATAAATCCCTTCGAAAGATAAAATGTAAGGTAGTTTTCTCCGGTATTGATCCGTTCAGTCTCTGTATTGTTCAGAACTTCTTTCCATGAGCTACCCTGCTCATCTGCAAGTTTACGTGCCTGATCAACAATCGATGCAAAAATGGAACAATACGGAAACAGGCAGTCGCTGCATTCCATACAGCCATTTTTATGTAATACTCCATGGTATTTTTTGCAATCACAGTTGATAGCGGTTACTAAATTCATATATCCATTCATAGCAATATCCTTTCTGCTTACGCGATTAAAGACACAATTAATGCCAATGGCGTTAATTGATGAAATATGGCGTCAAAAATGGCATTAGTCTGTGAGGCTAACAAACTTATCTACTCTTTTTCTAAGTATTTTTTGACTTCTGCAGCCTGCTCGTCCGTAAGAGTCATTTTCTCCCCGTCTGGATAGATAGCATAACTTCCGGTCTTACCATATAACTTATGATTCCATTCATGCCCCTTTAAAAAGTCCGGGACATCTGAACTTTCTGAAGACTGCTTATGCGTCTCGATCCATGCCTTTTTTGCTTCTAAAGCAATTTGGTAATGGGCAAAAGAGAATAAATTCTGCTCGGGAATAACACTTTCGGCTCCAATGGAGATCGCTTTCGCAATCTCATCTTTAAGCTGGTCTTCTTCTATAATTTTGTTCCAACATAAAGGCCGCCGTTCTACTGAATAAAAATCAGTTGCAGACGTTTTTTCACGCCATCTGTAGCCGCCTAATAATTTGATTTTATCTTTGTATGGTCGTGTATTTCCCTCGAACCATAAGCTTAATAAAATGCTTCCATTTTTTTCACTGATATAAGGAAGCACACTGGCATTGAGTACAAATGGCTTACTTGCTTTAAGCTCTTGCATCTCTTTTTTATAGCATTCCTTGCACAGACCCTGTGTCTCAAAATACTTGATTTTTCGCTCACGCTCCGAATTTTTTCCGCCCAAATCAACGGTGACTTGGTGTCCGCAGCTCATCAAAATAGTATATTTCATAATTTTTTCTCCTATTGTATGGGTGAGATATTTTTTTGAGCATTGTAATGCTCTTTTAATGAATCCAATAATGCTTCTCTTTCTTTTTCTGCTTGTGGCAGGTCAATTTCGAAGAAATCGGCAAGCAGCTTATCAACATTGATATAATCTCCTGCGCCTGAAACATCTGCGAAAACACTTTCTCTTGGACGTTTCTTTTCAAAAGCAGAATAATTCTTCAGAAAATACTCCAAAAAATTTCTGCATAAATCCATCTGATCCTGAACTTCCAACAACTTATCTAATGCTGGAGTTTTAATTTCATTCATATTCATACGTTTTTCCTTTCCTTGTGTGGAAACAATATTTATGCAAATTTCAACTGTCCATTGCGCTCAGTTTGGATTCTGTCTGGGCGACAAATGGGCTGCCTTTCTGCTTTGCACAGTTCAGGAAGATTCGCTTTTACAAGGGCGGCTGGTATGGGTGGGCAAACGGCATTGCCACATCTTTTAACCTGCTCTGCTCTCTGATAGGTCTTTCCCGTATAGTCATGATCGATGATATAATCACTTGGAAAGCCCTGGCATCCATAAAGTTCCTGTGGTTCCAGCATTCTCAGCCCAATATCTACGATTTGATAATCCGTTCCTGAAATTGTAACAAGCCCGAATTTATCTTTGGTAGTTATGACATTTAATGGTTCTTTCAGGTCTCCTTCGCTACGATTTCCATAGAATTTCAAAAGAAAGGCTCTTACTTCACCGAAATGTCCGTCTCCGGCTGTGATGGTAGGAAGAGGATTCCGAATGTCCTTTCCATCGCAGTGATTATTCATCTGAACAAGAGTTGCAGCCACAATGCTGTTATGATCCCATGCAGTAACAGTAGGTAATGGATTTTTCATGCATTCTCCTGCTCCTTTATATCCTCCTGAATAATATTTGTGCAAAAATGCAGAAGTTTTTCCTGATTTGCAGGGAGCAAGCGTCGGCCGCACAATTCCATACCCATTTTTCGCTGTGATTGTAGGGAGCGGGATGTGTAAATCCCCTGCTTTCCGATCTCCACCGTGGTTGCATTGGACAAGAAAAGGTTCTGGGTTCTCTAAGATATATTTTTGGATTCCTCTTGCAATCCGCTCCATCGTTTTTGGAGAAAGCGGTCTTTGCGCACGGATGCCATATTTTTCCTTAATTTCTTCTGCCGTATCAAAAATACTTGGGCAAGGACGCTGAAAGTCGATTTGCGTGTAGGCTCCCAGATATGGCTTTAAATGCCCATTTTTGACTTCTGGGCTATCAGCCGGCGCATGCGTAGGTGAGGGCCATACAATAGGCTTTCCGTCGCATCGAGCAATCAGAAAAAATCTCTTTCGGGTTGTAGGTGCGCCATAATCAGCAGCAATCAGCTCTCGATATTGAACCTCATATCCTAAATCATTGAGCTGATGAACAAATTTCTGAAATGTTGTGCCGCGTTTGGCTTTGATTGGATGATGCTGCCTGTTAAGAGGCCCCCATCCTTTGAATTCCTCTACATTCTCCAGCATAATAACTCGCGGACGTACTAATCCCGCCCATCTGCAGGCTACCCAGGCCAAGCCACGGATGTTCTTATCCTTGGGCTTTCCGCCTTTTGCTTTGCTGAAATGTTTACAATCTGGTGAAAACCAGGCAAGCCCTATTGGACGTCCATTGCAAACCTTAACAGGATCTACCATCCATACATCTTCGCAATAGTGTTTTGTGTTTGGATGATTGGTCTGGTGCATTCGAATTGCCTCTGGATCGTGATTTATAGCAATATCAACGCTATAACCAGTAGCAAGTTCAATGCCTGTACTTGCCCCGCCACCGCCAGCAAAGTTGTCAACGATTAATTCTCCGTTGATCATGTTAATTCTCCTTTTTTGACAAAATGTATTTCAGATCTGATTTGTATACTCCTTTCCTCGTTTATTGATCTGATACTGATAGAATTAGAAAGACTGTAAAAAACAAAAAATGCAGGTCTTTTTGGGGGCGGTATTTGCAATAAGAAAAGGGGATGCTGCTCGCACCCCCTGGGTTGTTTATTTCGTTTTCCGATATCCGCGTTCAATATTTTCGTCTCTTGGAACGAAATAAGGATATCCATGAGAATCATACTTTAATTTCAGATATACTTTTTCTGTTCGATGTGTCTTGGGATTGTCCAGAAGTGCATATATCTGGGATGCTTTCGGCGGCTGACGTTTCAGCTTTTGAAATAATACTGTCCATAACATAAAATTTTCCTCCTTCTATTTAACATTCAAATATGTACTACACACTAAGGATCGGATCGCAATGATACCGGAGCAGGGCTTCTTTAGTGACCTTTTTGATCAGACTACCTATTGCGTAGGTACATCCGTTTCCACACTGCTGCTGACGTTCCCCGATCGTTCCATGAAATTCGAAACGCTGATCAAATCCCATTAAGGCAGAAGCTTCTGCTACAGTTAATGTTCGGTTTTCTGTTGGATGAATAATGGGGAGCTTTCTCCAATTGACAATGGTAGGAGATACAGAATCATAATCCAGTCGATAGTAGCGATCTGAATGCATAGTTTTATTATCACGAAATTCAGGAATGTCTTTGAAATTATGTCCGGGCCGGACGAGAGCCATTCTCTTCTCTGTTTCCGGACGGCTTGTAGTTACATCAAAGTAGTTATACCATTTGGATGTGACTTTGGATAATGCTTCACGGACCGTATGGAATGGGTATAATTTGAGCTGTGGAAGCTGAATTTTACCGATACGAGATCCGATAATGATCGCCCTTTTTCGGGTGGTATATCCGCCAATATCGCAGTCTCGTACAATGTTGGATGTGATTGTATACCGATGGCTCAATTTTTGCAGCACTTTGGAAAGAAATTTTCCGCTTTCACAGGTGATAAATTGCGGAACGTTTTCAATTACAAAAATTTCCGGATAATTTTCCTGTGTGATGCGAATATATTCATCCACAAGATCAACATCTTCATGATTCTCCATTCTTCTCCTTCGATTACTGGAAGAGAATGGTTTACAGGAAGGCCCGCCTATGATCAGGTGCTGTGGAGGGATCTTTCCCGAAACTTCCCGGACATCACGGCACACAATATGATTTCCTATGTTATGTCGATACGATTCACAGGCAGCCGCATCAGAGTCACATGCGTAGTTGATTTCAAAGGCCGGGTCCAGATGAAATGGCCAGTCCAACATGCCTGCTCCTGAAAATAAAGACATAACAGAAAATACAGATCGTACTTCCTCATTAACGGTTGTATTCCAGTCAGAAAATCCGATGGAATCCAAATATTCCGCAATGCTGATTTGCCCTTCAATGCCAGCGGCAGCCTTTAAAACTACTTTGGATACGCTGAGTTCAGCAAGGACACGTTCAATGGGAACGATTTTGTCCTTAATACTGCGGATGCAGCGTACGATAATTTTGTCCTGCAGAACCTCCATTTCCATATGACTGCATCTGGAAACTGCATCGCGTACTTTTTTACTCCTAAGATCAAATAGGGCATTTATGTTGGCTCCAGATCTCTTTTTGGAAATTTTAAGGCCGCTCTTAGAAGGGCGAATGATAATGCAAGTTGGGCGGACTTCATAAATATAATGGCCGCCGGGATAATATTGTTCGTTTGGTGTTATAGAGAAGGTTAATCCTCTATTTGATGAATGCAATTTTTTCATTTTTTCTCCATGGACATATTGTATTTCAGATCTGTTATTTGACATACTCCTTTCTGCTTAAATTGATCTGATATAGATAATATTGGAAATTGCGTGCAAAATAACATGCTTCTATCAATCAAGATCCATCAAGAAACATTTGCAACTCATTGCATTTCGGACTTGAATATGTTATATTGAAAATAGTCAACCTACGAAGAATAAAGCTGGGTTCCCGAATGGGAGTAGGTACTTTTGTACTTAGAATCCTTTGCTCCATAGGTTGACTATTTTTTTGTTTTGAAACATTTTGTATTTATTCGTTTTTTTGCAAGCATCATAAGATACTCTTCCACTGCGGCTAAAATGACATCCACATCGGTTCCTGTCCTCGGAACATGTATCTGCAACGCATTTCTGTACATCACCGTATCAATATGAGACTCCTGGAAAATAATCCTTGAAAACTGCGCGTCGCATTCTTGTTGCTTCAGTGATGAAGTTAGGCGCGCAAATTTTTTTGAAAAATAGACAAAAGCACGGCTGATACATTATGCCCGCCACATTTTATTGGATGATCTAACTCTTAACTATTTGATGATAGTAGAAAAGTTCCCTTCCGTCCGATCGAACTTATAAATAGAAGTTCCAAGAACCGTTGCTTTTGGAGCAAATTTTCGAAGAGCAGAGTACAAAATAGGAGCGATCTCATCAACGGAGCATGCCGTGAACGTTGCTGCCGGGACAACCAAAACATGATAAATGCTTAACTGTAAAACGTAAAGATCATCCTGTAAATAATTTGCCAGCTTCTGAAAATACTCAGAGAACAGCAAAACAGCATTTCTGTGTTTTTCACAGGAAACTATATAAGAATTTGCCAAAATCGGATTTTGTTGAATGGTTTTTGGCTTCGGTTTTTGAAGTTTAAAATCAGAATCAGAGATATTTCTTCGCACTGCACTATCAAGTTCTGCTGCAGTAATTTCCAATTCGCTCATCATTGCACTGGAGACGACACACATACCTCCCCCAAACGCTGTAACATCAAGGTCTAGCATGTATAATACAGTAAGGTCAAAAAAGGTTTTTGACGGTGCCGCAAACGGTAAATGTTCGCATGCTGCAGATGGAAACATCTGATAAAAAACATGATCTAATATATACTTTTTCGAGAGGCAAGACGAAAAGTCTGTTTTGTCAGCCTCGGACTCAGCTTCAAAAAATGTATTGATGATTACAGACGCAGCTCGATTCATGGAAATTTCATTCTGATTGACCGCCTTTACAAATGGATCAAGCGCAATAACAGGGACTAAGCTGTCTCCCGCTGCCTTTTTTACGATTTCAATGAAATACGTTGAGTCGAACTCTTTGAGGGATTCCTCAAAATGTCGTGTGGAGATCGAAACTTTATACTGATCTCCTAACATTGCTGCTACGGTTGCCACAAGTTGTTTTCTGGTCTTTTCCATATTTTTTTACCTCTTAATGTGTATTTCAGAACGTTTTAGTGCATGTACGTCTGATATTTATAGAATTGAAAAAAAATGGAATTGTAATTTTCACGTACGAAAAATATTTTTAGACAAAAAAACACGGCAGATGCATTATTTATGCTGCCGTGTTTTTTTGTGATTATCAGATGTTATGTTATATCCGTCTATATCATATCGCCTCGAGTAAAATAAAAACCCCGGAGTTTGCCTACCTCCGAGGTTTTTGCTACTTATTATGAAAATAGCACTTCATTTTTAGTATCTATCCATATACATTATAGCATATGAAAGCAAGAAACGCAATATTACAAATACGGTAATTCTATGCCAGAACATACGTTTTCACCCCGAAAACAATCCCCGCAATACTCCCATATGCCAGCCTCGACTTTCTTAAATGTAGCATAGGTGGGCTTTTCGAAACCATTTTCTGCAATTCGATGTGAGACAGGTTCTCCAATTTGAGAACAATCACTTCTCGTGCAGGCAGGGGGCAGCATACCAAGAAGCTCATCCAAAAGATCTTCTGTAATATAGCATCCCACTTCGCACGCATCAAGTCCAAAATAATGTTCCCGGTCAATGAGTTCTCTCCCATTGATAATAATACTCTCGCTCAATGGAACACCTTCATAGTCTGCTTCCCGGATAATGAGTTCTTCGTGGAACCATGGGTGTGATTCATAATTCCGTTTATATATTTCGGCAATATGGCGTTTTGGAAAAATCTGGGAATTGCCAGCTATTATGTCGTATCCCTTTATATTATATACAACTTTATAACCTTTAAGGGTTTGTAGCATCATAAGTCATCCTCCATTTCGGCAGATACGGTAAGCTCCCTTTTCATAGCATCGCAGATTCGTAAAATATGTGAGTAACCGTCGGATTGGCTCATCGTCAATTGAGCAGCAATTTTTTCGATTTCACTCACATAGTCATTTAACCATTCGGCGTTATCTAATGCAGTCGGCATATCTTCCAAAAAGTTATTGAATTTATCAATATCTTCGTCGGACAATACCCCATTTACCCCATTTCCGATGCTGTTACGGCATTTTACAATGCCGCCCAGACAAAAGTTGTCAACATGTCCATACTGACACAAATCTCTGGCCAACATCAGATCACCATATAATTCTAAAAACTTGGCGTTACTTTTCTCTTTGGCAAGCTGCTCATGAAACATATTGCAAATGAGAACAAGTTCTGATGCACTTAAAGTTACGTTTGCATTAGCGTTTTCCTTCGAAATACTTTGAATGTTCATTTTCGTTCCTCACTTTTCTTTTTGAATTGTCACTTTTGGATTAACACATTTCCCAATATTGTATTAACCGATCGAATTAACCATTGGATTTATTTGCTTTTTCACGGCTCTTTAAAAATATGAATCCTTCGCGGGAATACGATGTCATTGTGATTTTTTCTCCTACGAGTATCGTTTTATAACGCTGTTTCTCTAACTGCTTTTTTGTACGAAACAAATTTAGATTTTTAAGCATAACATTTACCCTTCCATATCCTTTTAGGACCTATAAAACGGTGCAATACCACATTGTTCCTTGAAAGACCACGTAGACTGGTAATCGACAACATTGCAGCAGGTTCCGTCTGCAAAACGGACATATTCAGCATCCAAGTGTTCTACATAATCATCCAGAACACGATTTGGGTAGGGGCTGCAGATGATTTTTCGTCGTCCAATATGCAAAATTTCGTGTGTAATAAGATTTACCTTGCACGGTGACTCAAGAATCGTCCTTCCGTCATCCCATTTAGTAATGTATTTTGCTCTTACTTCTGCTTTCATGGCAGTTTCCTCCGTTTTCCTTTTCAATTTGTATTTTTTCTCTTAAGATCCGTTCTACTTCGGGTGTGGATTAGATAATCCAGGTAGTTTTCAGTACACATTTGTGCCATTTTGTATTCGTATTCTCTGGATTTTATCTGATATTTTTCTCATGCCAAATTATTAGAGCCAAAATAGAGCCATCACAATTTCTATTTTTATTTCCCTCGCAACTTAAATATTATCTAAAAATTCAAATGTCAAAAATGCTTATCTGTGTTTCCTTTAACGACACAACCTTTCTAGTACTAATCTTATCATCTTTTTCTATATGACCACATAAAAGTGGTGACAAAGGATCATACTTTTGGAAATTAGATCCCACACTTTTTGCACTATAATTCGCATAACAATATACACATCCGTTTTTACATGTATTATATGTACCTACCTCAACACTTTCTACACAGCCACATTCAATACGCTGATTTTTGTCTTTATTTATCTTTAATTTGCAACCTATAATTTTTTCAATTAATTCCTTATCAATACAGGAATTATGAATTATTCCATATTCATCCAAATCAATTTTTTCAGCACAACTTCCAATTTTGATATGATTTTCTTTTGCTATATTGCTTAATTCTTTTGCAAATCCCCGTAATTCACTATCGCTCAAATCATAACTTAACAAATTATCCATATTTTTCTTATTCTTAGGATAAATATCCAAAAAACTGATTACACATTTTTCCGTATATCCACTTAATGCCTCTGCAATACTTCTAAATGCTTTTAAATGATATTTGGCATTATACCTATTACTAAAAAAAATAGGATCATATCTCCAAACCACCTTTTCTTTACCTATTCTATTTGATAATTCTTGAAAAATAGGAATGACTGATGTTTTTTTATTTGGCAAATTTCTCTCCACATCATTTCCGTACCCTGTAAGTGTGAACTGAAAATAATAATTATACGCTTCTAGTTCGTCTAATCTCTCCATCATCGGCAATGGATTTTTAGTCCAAAACACAATACAGTCTACCACATCTGGCGATATTTTAATTTCACTTATTTGATGAAAATTCATTGGATTACGAACATATAAAAATCCCTCTTTTAATCTATTAAAAAACCATTCAGAATAATAATTCGGAATATCTGTTCTTCTACTTACACTCAAAATCATCTAATCACTTCTTTCTGCTCTTTTTTTATGAGTATCTGTGCACTAGCACAACTGTCAAATGGATTATATGCCTTTCTTATTTCATCCGGAATGTCATCAAAAATAAGACAATTCCTTTTATATTCATCCCCATATTCAAAATGTCTGTCTTTATTGTTGTTATTAAAATGCATTCTCCTAACTATCTTTGGATTACTAATTTTTGATTCTAATGCATCAAAAAATTCTCTTCCACCATTATATGCTTTGCTTAAATTTATGTCGTTACATAAAATATAAATCGGCTTTTCACCACATGCATTTAAAAAAGTCGCCAACTTATCAATAAACTGATTTATCTCATTGGCAAAATCGGCCGTTACCACTGTTGGGGTTCCTGCCAATGCATTCATCACAACTTCAATCCCTTTCTCTGTCATAGCTGATCTCCTATTCCAATGTTATTTTTAATACTTTTCATAAGTAATAAAAGCAAGCGATAATATTACCCGGGACCATAAAAATTTTTATGCTCCGTAGCTCCTAGTGATTCCGTTCAGGGCAAGCTTTAGGGGCATATGCTCTTTGTTCATCTCTGATAGCACAATCAGGAGCAGTACAGTTTTTGCAACGTGGAACAGGTGTGTAGCGATATTTATTTCTACACTTGGCAGAGCAGAATAGTTGGTCAGTTCTGCTCTGTGTAAATGGCCTGCCACAATTCCAACATATACCATAACATTTTTTCAATTGACGTACCATCCTTTTACATGATCATTGTTTTATATGCTCTTCGAAAACAGCTTTTGCTTTAAACGCAATATCTTTGCAGTCATCAACCCAGTCATCATATTCGTCCATAAACAGCTCATATGCATACCCTAGGTTTCCGCTTTCTCTCCAAACATAATATCCAACTAATAGTTCAGGTGAAGTGAAGAATTTGAAAAAGATGTCTTTTTCCAAAAAACTTGTTTCTCCATCTTCTTTTTCAAGCTCAATTTCATTTTCCAGCTCTTTCCATCTTTGCAAAAAAAGTTTTTGGTAATCCATATGTTACTCCATTTCCAAATTTTTTTATATGCCAACTTTCAATCCCATTGACTTCTCCCATTCTTCAACGAGGCAATTAATAATATCATTTGGAATATCCACATCGGCAAATTTTCCATCATACACCCAGTCATAAGCAGCGCTCCATCGATCACTATGCAGCCATTCTGCCTTACCTATCCATTTATGAAATTGGTTATTCTTGAAAGAACACCAATCTTCATAGGTACTGGTTTTTTTTAGAAAATTTTGGGCTTTTTTAACCATTTCCATATCTGCAACAGGAAAAGCCTTCTTTTTAATATCAGGATAATCCCCGTTCCATCCATCCCATTGTGAAAATATGATTTCTCCGTTTTCATCGTAGACTTCACAACCTAATCTCAATGCTTCTTTTACGGCATCTTTTAAAGAGGAAAGGTTATTTGCCTTTTCGGTCCCATACCAATCGTAACATCGGTATTTCATGATTTTTCATCTCCTTGACAAATTGAATTTCAGATCGATGTATTATTATGCTCCTTTCTTTAAATTGATCTGATATTCTTAGAATGTAAAAAGCGCGGACAAACAAAATGGCCGGGAATTCCCGACCATTCTGTATTGCCATGGTTTTTTTTATTCGACCTCGTATGAGTCCCATAATTCTTGTAAAGTCTTTCCGGTTTCTTGCATACAATATTCTTCCATTTTATCTAAGATGATTTCCTGCTCTTCCTCCGTTAAACGCCAATCAACAAGACGTTTGCAGCAGTCATCAAAGGAACGCAGACGGTATTCAGCATGGACTGATTCATTAGGAGTCCAGCATACATCAAAGCTAATCCAAGTATTATCCTTTTTGATAGTTGTTCCAAAATACTTATCAACATCAAACAACAGGGTACACTCGGCAGCAATCACATTATCTTCAACGCTAATCTTATTAGCGAAGCAAATATTTTCTTTTGTAAGATTGATTTCTCGCACATTTTTTTCTCGCATAGTTTTTCCTTTCTGAAATTATGACTTCATCATGCTTCATAATCGCCACAATAATTTGGGTTAATTTCATCTTCATATGCGTTAATAATTTCGCCATTTTGAAGTTTTACTTCATACATACAATTTATTTCATATCTCCGTTTACCATCTTCATTTCTATCCGTATCGTCCAACAGCTCCCTATCATAATCTTTTTCCGTGAGTTCCTTTATTACCTTTTCAACTCTCATACCATCATATTTTTTTAGATCGCTATCTGAACTAAAGAATTTATTGCCAGCGAGCTTTTTCTTATAACTTTCAGTTCTGTATTCTCTCATGATTTCTGCTCCTTTTTATACTATCACCTACATTTCTAAATTTATTTTCGTTTCCAGTTATTCGGCATTTTATGCACAGGTTTTCCTGGTTTGTAAGATTCGTTATTTTCGGAAATTCCAACAAACCGATTTTTATCTCCATTCAGATGCTCATGAATAAAATATTCTTTTACCGTCTCCATATCAGCATCGGCATCAACAAGATTTGCGCAATCAACTCCGTTGAGCATAAAACTTACATTGTATAACATGATTTTCCTCCATTTTCTGAAATCATCGTTTCATTACTTCTTCAATTTCTATAAATATACTACCTGACCTTATATCTTCTATTTCAATCAACCTATATTTTTTCCTGTTGTATTTTCTCAACGGATAACAAAGCAATAGCGTTACTTTATTAGAAATTCCTTTGTTATCAGTAGGAGTAGCATCAATGCAAGATCCACAAGAGCCGTCTTCTTTTGACCATCCGCGACCTCTTGTAATATGGTAAGAATTAAAATCCACATCATAGTTTAAATCTTTTTTGATTTTTTGTTTAAAATTATATTGTTCTTCTGTCATGTTATTCTCACAACCTTCCGTTGAAACTCTTGTTTTATCTCACTATGCTAAAGAAACTCCGCCTGGAAATCTATATAGTGGGAGTGGTTCTTCCCCTGGGTTTGTGTTTTGTACACCACATAAAACTCCTCTATATTCCCCATGCCATACTTCTAGTTCCCAATTATACTTTTCTGCAAATTTTTTCAGCTCTTCATTCATTTTAATTTCCTCCAAATTCATCGTTTACATCAGCTTTCAAGAATTGCCGTCATACACCAATTAATCCGTTCTAACAGTAAACTTCTACATTCAACAAGCTCTTTATCAGACATATCAAGCAAATCTGCTTGTAATTCTTTAAGCTGTTCGCGTAAAAAATCGTTATTTCCAGTATCAATTACATTTCCATTTTCATCCTCAGTGTAGTCATACTCCCAATCGCCTGATCCGGCATTTATAAATTCTCCGCCATCTGTGTTCTCCGCAGTTTCTTTTGCTTCTTCTAAGGAGTCAGCTTCTACATTCAGATACATAGAATTTGTTGATTTATACATAACCGTAAATTTTGACATAAAATCTTCTCCCTATTCTATAATTTTTCCATTCTCATTATCTGCAACATCAAGATCCCAGGCGTCTCCCTCAAAACCAGTAACTTCATTCAGGAGATGCATGGCTGCTTCTCTTGATACAGCTCTTACGACATATATACATTCATTACCATGTCTTCCGATAAACAATGTTTTTTCTTCTTCCGCTTTGATTAGTTCTTTCATGCTAGATTCCTCCAGAAATTAATAATAGGCTTCTCTTTTTAAACGCCGCTTTCTCGTTTCTGCAAACCTTTCAGATATTCGATTAGTGTACCGAAATCAGTATACCCGGCAGGGTTAATTGGTCGCCCATTCCACTCAGTATAAAATACACACGCATCGTTTGACGGAACGAATTCACAGTCCCCATTCCAATCATCTAAAATATCCTGAATAGATTTTGCTTTGATTAAATATTTTTCGCCGGCGGCATTTGCTGTAATGATAATGATATCCTGATGAAAAAAGAATGTTTCCATTATGCACCTCTTCTCTTCAGGCAGGCCCGACACATGCATTCATCCGCAACAATCATCTCCAGATCGTTTTTCTTATCGCAAACAAATCTATCAATGTTATATTTCCATCCATGACTCAGCACAATTCTATCTGACTTATCCCAGTATCCCAGTTTTTTCATTCCGGTCACAGAACCACTTTTGTCAAGGTTGGGATGCACACTGATGCCAAGACCAGTGGAACCATCTTCAATCCAAGCAATCCCATTATTAGTATCTCTATAAAGTTTTACATATGGCCTAATTTCTTTAATTAATTTCTTTGCCACAATATTATCCTCTTTTCTTGTCAAAATAGTAAAATCGCCGCTTCCTATGCTTCCTTTGTGGAATAATATTTCACGATCTTTTTGAAATTCTTGTCATTAGCATAGGCAACTCTAGGTTTTGTCCCGTTTGAATTAAATTCTGTTACACTTGAAATGGCATATCCCTGTACAGATAATTCTGCCAGATATACAAGCAAATTTAATTTACATCCGAGACTATCAAGCTGAATCTCTTTCTTTAATTTTTGTACTTCTTCGTCATAATTGTCATCTACTTCAACAATCATTTCAGAAGCATATGTATTGATTTTATATAATCTGTTATTGATTTTTCTCACCATATTATTTTCTCCTCAAAAATGCTGTCCGCGATTGGTTATAGAATCACCAATCGCAATCGTCGTTTGCTGCCCAATATTTGATTTCTAATTTCTCGTCCGTGACACAAGAAATATATTTCATTAGGATCGCTTCGTATTTTTTCTGACCCATATTTCTTGTCTTTTCATTGTAATACCATGGAGTATCTACGGATAATCCAAGGTATTGCACGCCATCTACGGTATCGCATGAGATATTAATGCCTTCAATATTTTCAATAATTTCTTTCAGGCAAGCGGCTGCTCCATAGTTCCCGCAGCCATCATCAAAATTGGAAAGAAAATTGCCGAAGGTACCGTCATTTTTTGTTTTATCAAGAAAATACTTTTCGGCAATATTGCTTGCATTCGTTTTCTGAAGAATTTCGAAGAATCTTTCAGCCTTCTGTTCATTATATTTTTTGATGTCTGAAATTTTTACGCCATAAATTAACATATAATTTTCTCCTATCTGTTTTATTTTACATCCGGCAGGACATAGAGATTCACTCCACCTGCCGGACATCTTGCCTTTCGGCATGCTTTGATCACATTTTGTCTATGTCATTCTTCTGAGGATTCAAAAACTAATTTGTATTCATGGAACCATTTTCGAACTGCTTCTACATCAGCAGAAATAACACAGCCATCCGTAAGCAGATACTCTGTTCCGCTGGATTGAGCCAGCTCCGCTTCCATTCGCTGCAGGATGCTCTTATTGTCTGGAATATTCGTTCTTTTGCTCATAGATATCCTTTCTCTATTAAACTATAAAGTCTTTTAGTGCTGACCAACATAGCCGGGATAATAAGCATCTGCAAGTGTGCTGACACGCTTTTCTGTACGAGTTCCGCCGTAATCCCAAAACTCGTACTCCTGCAGTACGCCGTCACTAAGCAGATATTCTCTCCATAAGCTTTTAGGATGAGACTGTGCTTTTTCCAGCGTCATTCCATACAGTTCATATACCTTTCCGTATTTTTCGGATAAGATCTTGGTAACATGGAAGTCAATTACGTTCATTCTCTTATTCTCCTTTGAAATCGTTTTTAAGATTTAAGATCTGCTACAGCCAGAGATGCCGTTTCCTCAATGCATTTCTGCAGATATTCATCAAAAGAAATATCTGTAAAGAATAGAAACAGATCTTTTACGGCCTGTTTATCGCCTGAACGCCGATAAATATTGAAAAGTTCCTCAGATGTTTCGGTGAGCTGCATATCTACCTTACTAAATAAATCTGCCAAGATGGTATCAGGATCGGTAAAGGCATCCGGATTCGTCGAATGCATTGAAAAAACTTTCTTCTCAACGGCATCCAATAAAGAAGCTGTTTTGGAAGGTTCCTTTTGGGAAGGATTGAAAAGTGACGGAAACATGAGCTTTGCCACTCCGCCGCTGTATCTTTCATCAAACCATGCCCAGATTTCTTCCTGATCAGTTCCAGCAGGAAAGTTAAACCATGGTTCAGCAAGTACAAGACGGTCTTCAGAATCCGGATCAAATGGGACATCCGTTAAAGATTTCCATAAATCTTCCAGTAACAAATCTGAAGATCTGTACTTTTTAACAGGAACTACTTTTCCCTTGTCGTTAGAAGCAAGAATCCAAATCTGCTCATAAGCTGGGAAAGGGAAACTCACTTTGGTGGCTGCCGCAAAAACCGCATCATCTAAGCTCGAAAAGAACTTTTTTGTCCCTTTGGGCCAGAGGAGCAGATAGGAATCTTCAAGCTCTAAATTCGGTAAATCATAAATGGTAACCGCCCATTCAATGCAATCGTATTCGGTATAGCCATTTCCACTTGTATAATGCGAATACGCCAGTTCAGCGTAGTCTTCTGCTTCTTCATCTGGTAATCCATAGACTGTGATTAATTCGTTTCTCATGAAACTCTTGATATGTTCAGCATGAGCCTCCATGATTTCTTCGTCTGTTAAGACAATTTCTTTTCCATTTCTGTAAATTTTCATATAATTTTCCTTTCGATACAATGTTTTTCAGAACGTATATTTAGTTACTCCTTTCTTTGATAATTTGTTCTGATACAGATAGAATAGAAAATTCTTCCAAAAACAAAAGCCGGGAGCTTATGCCCCCGGTTTTATCTCTTTTTTCAATGCTTTCAAGAAATCTTCTTTGCGTATTGTTTCCGATGAATACTTATTGAGATAGTCCAAAATATTTTTCTTCCCGGATATAATACTGAAAAATGCACTTTGCGCTTCTGCTGCGCTCTCAAAGTCAAAGCTGACGCGGAACAACTTTCCCTTTTTGGGATATGTTCGGCCATTATTGCAAATATTATTTTGTGCAACGGGATATAAAGCGATCGTTGCATTTTTTGCTGCCTTATATTCGCAGGACCAATCCTCTAAGTGAATAAGTATTCCATCAGGAGAATGTTCGCGCTGAAGTATTGTCATTTCATATCCTCAAATAAATTCTACATCACAAAGCAACGTATAATGGTGTATTGGACCTGATCCTTTTGTAACAACATGCATAAAATGCTTTTTCAGATGCTGAATTTCATCAAATGAGATTTCATGCACATCTTCATCTCCGCCTGAATTTCCCATGACAATGAGATTTCCCACCAGCATTGGCTGGCCATCATTATTTACAGCAGATACCAGTGCAGGACGCTTGGAAAGACCCTCATCATCGCAAATGATCTCATACTCTCGGTCACCGATAGTACGAGATACAATATCTATCGTCTGGCAGTGAATGAATTTTTGATAATCCTCCAGATCAAATACATCTACAGAGTGCGTTTTTCCTTCAATAACATCAATCAAATATCCTCTCACATTACATTCCTTTCTTTAATTAAATCAGCTGAATAATGCATCCACGATCCCCGGAACGATATACCCGAATTGCATCTGCAGAGAATTTTCGAACAAAATGATCATCATCATAGATGCGCATCCATGTGTTGAATTCGCAGATGAGTTCATAGTGATCTGGAATGTGTGTTTGTCCATTGACAATATAAGCTGAATAAGTTCCATCTTCCCCGAAAAAAAGTTTTTTAAACTGAAATCCTTTTCCACGTTCAAAACCGGAAAGAATTAAGATGCCGATATCACTGCTGCCAATGTGTTCTGTGTTCTTTTGATAATCCATTTTAAAAAATCTCCTTACATATAATCAAAAATAGAAAGTTGTCCCACGGGAAGTGTTTCCTTGCTTTCAAAAAAAGGTTTCTGCGTCTCATTCGGTGCTGTTATGACCGCCTTTTCACGGCTGGAGCAGCGACCTGTAACGGTAATGGTCTTCTCTATCTTATCCGTAACAGGATGCTGTTTTAGAATTGGGAAATACTCATTTCTGCGCAGAATATTACGCAATGCAACCAGTTCTCTTGATCCCGAGTTAAAAGAAACTTTTAAAGCACAGAGTTCCTTTTCAAGTGCGCTTTTTACATCGGGATCGTTCTCATTCCCAGCAGCATCTGTAAGGGTAAGGTAAAGATTCTGGGCATCTTGCATAATTTCACCTTTTTTTGCCATGTAATCATCTGGGACCACTGGCGGAAGCTCTTTATGATACGCTTCCGGATAGTCTTTTGGCTCTAAAACTTCTTCACACTGTTCTCTATAGTACAAAATATGATTTCGTACCAAGTTCAGGTTAGTCCCGTCACACCAGAAGGGATCACTGCCGCCATTCTTATACAGCAAATCCCAGCGTTCATAAGCTTTTTCGAGATTTTCGACCAATAACTGCCGAACATCTTTAAATTCTTTTTTCCTGGCCATAAATAATACCTCCATTGACATATTGTTTTTCAGACATTTCCTTATTTAGTTCTCCTTTCGTATGAATTTGCCTGATATGATAAGTATTGTGAATGGGCAGGAAAACAATCGGATCAGAAAAGCAGAAAATCAGAACATGTGTGCGGCGGACACAGAAAGAGCAGAAGCAAAAGAATATTCTCCTGCCTCTGCTATCCAATATTTCCTTTAGTTTTGTTGTAACCGCGTGTATATCCAGAATATTTGGCTATATTATCGCGCTCGAGAGCATTCAGGGAACGATACCCACTCCCTTTAAATGGAATCGTATGAATGTAGAATTTATCTCCATTCTTATAATCTCTATATACATCTCGGCAGCCATGTCCGGTTAAATGATCATTTACCCGTTTCATCACCCGCTGGCTCTGTCCTACATAGTTTTTCTTGTTTTTGCAATTATGCAAAACATATACACCCGAAAAGTCTGTGCAGTGAACCCGCCGCCGTTCGAATTTCTTCACGGTCATAATCGAACTTATTGGCAAGAACGGAATTTTGAATGTAATCTTAGGCTTTTGAGACGCTTTATCGAATTTATGCCGTGCCTTATGTTTTGAGTGAAGAAAATGCAGGAGCAATATCAGGCCAAGGCAAAAAGCACAGCCGACAAAGAATGAAAATAAATCTTTAGGCCAAGCTTCTCCTGTTCTATTCCATATAAAGGCGTTCCATCGGGGATATATGTAATCTATAATTTTGATAACACATGTTGAAAAATCATGAAAAAATGTTTCAAACAGCTTTGATAAAAAGTTCCATAATTTTCCAAATTCCTGATAAATATCTATTTTAGAAGTTTCGAAATTGACTCAAAATGATGTACCTCCTTGTTCACTATTTACATGCAGCCGGATACTTACCATAAAATTCCAGGGTTTTTAAAAAACGATTATAGTTATCAGATAATGCATCAACGGTAAGGACTTTCTTGTCATCCATGTCATATAAGGTAACGTCCTGCTTTTCCCCTATTCTTACATTCTTTATATCAAAAACAGATACCGATTGGGTTCTATGAAATAATTTATGAATTTTTAATTCAGTCTTGTTTACCTCCAATTTCCAACTGGAGGTCCAGATTACAACAAACAATCCGATCCCGGCAAAAATAAGCGCAAATCGAAAATGTCCTGCTGTGATATTGGAATTTGAAGTTACTTTAAAAAAAGAAACACACCAAACAGTATGATTTCCAAAGCGAATATGGTCATATATACATATTTAACAGATGCCGGACAACTTACAACATAGCTTTCAGAGTTTTGAGTGGTTGTTGGGCTTGATGACTTTTTTCTGTTGTTCAGATAATGGACAAGATAGTCTACCACCATACAAGAAATATATAGGGTAATTGCTAACACGATTCTCTTCATAGGTTGCCTCCCAGCTTTGGATATTTTTTTCTCATATATAGTATTGTAAAAAAAAATAAAATTGGGCAAAAAAAAGAGATCCTTTCGGACCTCTTTGGGTATATCAATTATCATGGATGACAGGCGCAACCTGGTATAAAAGCTGAACGGTATCCTCCTGAATGTTATCATTCATGGCATTAAACATGGAAAATCCCTGTAAACGATACTCTAATTTGGGATCTTTCTGCCCATAACTAACCATATGAATACCTTGCCGGAGTTGATCCATATCATCGATCTGCTGCTGCCAGTATTTATCAACCGTTTTGAGCAACAGCGTTCGTTCGATTTCCCTCATCATATGCTCATTCGGGTATGCCTGCTCCATCAAAGCTTCTTTTTTCTGATATAATACCTTGGCACTCGTATGCAGACTTTTAACAAAATCATCTTCCTTGGTATCAGCATCGCCGATTGTCGGCAGCGGAATGATTGGTAATAAGTTGTCATTGAGCAATTTTGCCGAGATTTCATTTCCTTCATAGGATTCGATTACTTTTCGATCAATAATGGAATCGATCATATACAAAATATCGGAATGGATATCCTCGCCATTTAAGACTTTCAGGCGTTCTCTGTATATAATCTCCCGCTGATCATTGTTGACCTGATCGTACTCAAGAAGACTTTTTCGAGAAGCAAAATGGTTCTCCTCTACCTTTTTCTGCGCTTTTTCGACGGAACGGGACAGCATACGGTGTTCGATCGGCATGCCATCCTTAATTCCAAGGTTCTCAAAGATGGAAATATATTTTTCGGAACCAAATAAACGCAGCAGGTCATCTTCCAGAGAAATAAAAAATTTTGAAACACCCGGATCTCCCTGTCGTCCAGAACGGCCTCTTAGCTGATTATCTACTCTTCGGCTCTCAGAGCGTTCTGTGCCAATCACATACAGGCCGCCGGCTTCTTTGGATCTGCTGTCCAGCTTTATGTCAGTACCGCGGCCAGCCATATTGGTAGCAATCGTTACTGCCCCAAATTGTCCCGCTTTTGCCACGATTGCAGCTTCCATTTCTGGATTTTTCGCATTCAGCACATTATGAGCAATGCCTTTTTTCAGGAGCATCTCAGACAAAATCTCGGAAACTTCAATTGTTTCGGTTCCAACTAAGATCGGCTGGCCTTTTTTGTGGATTTTTCGTACTCTTTTTACGATAGCAGCATATTTTTCCGCCTTGGTTTTGTATACAGAATCATTAAGATCTTTTCGGATGATTGGGCGGTTGGTAGGAATATGGATAACATCCATTCCATAAATATCACGGAATTCCTGCTCTTCTGTCTGTCCGGTTCCTGTCATTCCGCATTTTCTCTCATATTTATTGAAAAAGTTCTGGAAACTGATCGTTGCCAGCGTCTTATTTTCCGGTCGGATGGATACCCCTTCCTTGGCTTCCAACGCCTGATGCAGACCGTCTGAAAAGCGGCGGCCGGGCATAATACGTCCGGTGAAGGTATCAACCAATAAGACTTCATCATCACGCACTACGTAATCTTTGTCTTTATGCATTAATGCATTGGCACGCAGCGCATTCACCATTCCGTGCTGGATGCTGAGATTTTCTGGGTCCGAAAGATTCCCAATATGGAACATTTCTTCAATTTTGGCAACTCCGGCTTCTGTCAGGAACAAATTGTTATCTTTCTCATCTGCTACATAATCTCCGGAATCTGTTCCCATTTCTCCGGAAATATAATCAATTTTATTTAATTCCGTTGTCTCGCCACGCTCAAGCATCTTTGCAAAACGATCAAATGCAAGATATTTGCCTTTGGAGCAGAATTTTGTACCGGAAATGATCAGCGGAGTACGTGCCTCATCAATCAGAACCGAATCCACCTCATCAATAATACAAAAATGCAGTCCGCGCTGAACCATCTGAGATTTGCGTACAGCCATATTATCCCGTAAATAGTCAAAGCCCAGCTCATTATTTGTGATATAGGTAATATCTTTGGCATACTGAACCTTTCGATCAGGAGCTTCCATATCCTGCGTAATACAGCCACAGGACAGTCCCATCCATTCATACACCTGTCCCATCTGATCGGAATCTCGTTTTGCCAGATAATCATTGACCGTCACGACATGCACACCTTTTCCGGTTAATGCGTTCAAATAAGCAGGAAGAGTGCATACAAGTGTCTTACCTTCGCCAGTACACATTTCGGCTACTCGTCCTTGGGACATAATAATTCCGCCCATGATCTGAACAGGAAATGGTTCCATCCCCAGAACCCGCTTATCCGCTTCCCGGATAGCTGCGTAGGCTTCAGGCAGAAGATCATTCAGAGATTCTTCTTTCAGACGTTGTTTAAATTCTTCTGTTTTAGATTTTAACTGTTCATCCGACAACTGTGCGTATTCTGGCTGCAGCTCCAGAATCTGCTTTACGGTCTTTTTAATTCTTTTTAATTCATGATCGCTGTGGGTTTTAAAAAATTTCATATATATATTCTCCATTCAATGTTTTTTATTTTAGCTTCTACTTGAAGTATTGTAAAGATTTTATTGAATGGATTTTGACGTACAAGAATTTTTAGACAAAAAAGGAGCCGGAGAGATAAGGGAATCTCTCCGGAAGGTATGAAAAAGAAAATGTTTGTTTTTCTTGTGGACAACTATAACTATACATAATAGTTGTGTCCAATATGTGGTCGAAACATGAAGAAAGCATAAAAAACCGGTAATCGCAATGCGAAAACCGGATTCTCCTTCTAAACGTGTTAGAGGAGTTATTATTATGATATTCGTTGCAAAGGAAAAAGTCAATGTAAAAATACGTCCGTGTTATTGAGTGTTTTGCCAAACGTCAGGAACCTTCATATCTTTTCAGTCTAACTCAAACGTCAACTGTTCTGCTTGCGGCGGAATATAGTTTGTCCATATGACCTCTGTCTGCCGTGCATGACTCTGTGTTCTGCCTTCCAACTCGATACGATGCCAATCTTTTAGCATATTGCGGTATAAATCCGAATCATACCCGGAAAGAACTACAGGTCCCGGATGATCTAATATAACTTCCAACAACTTCTCATGGTCTGCATCTGACATTTCTTTGGCATATTGCAGACCACCAGCACGGGAGGAAAGAACATAAGGCGGGTCCAGATAAAGAAGGACATCTTTATATCTGTATTTTTGAATCAGCTCCAGTGCCGGCATACATTCGATTTGTACGCCGCGTAAACGGGCTGCCGCCTCTTCAAGTCTGGACGGCAACGATGCCCAATTCTTGGCTGCATAGGCTCTTTCGCGTCCATGTATATCAGACTTCCAGCCGGATACGGGGCCGCCTGTGCGGAATCCATGCCCCATATTAAGCATAATACAATAATTCACAGCCTGTTCCAAAGAATTTTGAGCCTTATTTTGTACTGCATTGTTATAAACAGAATGTGAATAAGGAATATACCACAGCTCATGAGCAAGCTTTTCTGGGTCATTTTTTAACCATTGAAAGAAATTTACCACATTTTCATCCAGATCGTTGATAGTTTCTATGTCGGATCTGCTTTTATTAAACAAAACAGCTCCACTTCCGAAATAAGGCTCCAAATATGTATGGTGCGGCGGTAAAAGAGAAACAATCTGTTTTGCAATCCGCCATTTACTTCCCGGATACTGAAGAATAGATTTCATCGTTTTATTTAGACCTCCTGCTGCTTTTTTTGTTACTCTCTTCTACTGCTTCTGCAGCCAAACGCAGAATTTCCGTATCATGATATACATCCACCAAGACAAAACTTGTTTTTCCTGACTGACGTTCGCCAAGAAGCAGCCCGACCCCTCGCAGTTCCATGTCTTTTTCTGCAATAACAAACCCGTCATTTGTGCTTTTCATGATGTCAAGGCGTTCGCAAGGATCATTGTTTCCATTCACAAAAATGCAATAGCTTTGCCATTTTCCGCGGCCTACCCGACCGCGAAGCTGATGGAGCTGTGCCATACCGAAACGATCTGCATCTTCAATCATGATCACGGAAGCGTTTGGAACATTAACGCCTACCTCAACAACGGTAGTTGCTATCAACAGCTGGATTTCATTCTTCTGGAATTTTTCCATAATGGAAGCTTTTTCCTTAGCAGAAAGCTTTCCGTGTAAGATGCCGATCTGAATATCTGGAGGATATTCCTTCCGAAGAAATTCGGCGTAACTCTGGACATCAGCAACTGGAAACAGCGGGTTCTGCTCTACCATTGGACATATAATATATGCCTGCCTTCCTTGCTGGATCTGGCGGTAAATCATCCGCCATGCCTTGGAACGATCACTCCGTGAGATTACACAATTTTTTAAAGGCAGTCGATTAGCCGGTCGCTCGTTAATGATAGAAATATCCATATCTCCGTATAAAATAAGTCCAAGAGAACGGGGAATTGGAGTTGCACTCATTGTAACAACGTGCGGCCTCTTCCCCTTATTCTGTAAAGATGTCCTCTGTGAAACACCAAATCGGTGCTGTTCATCAATAATAACAATTCCCAGCTTTTGATATGCGACTGACTCTGAAATTACAGCATGGGTTCCGATAATCAGATTAGCTGTGCCATCCGCAATTCTTCGATAAATCGCTTTTTTCTGTTTCGTTGTTCCTGTAACTAAGACACATGCATAAGGCAGATTATAATTTTTCAGGAAACCCATCATATCTTCATAATGCTGTTCTGCCAAAACCTCTGTTGGAGCCATTAAAACAGCCTGATAGCCATTATCAACTGCTAATAACATAGCTAAAAAGCCAACAATGGTCTTACCAGCGCCAACATCTCCCTGAATCAGCTGGTTTACCCGATATTTTCCGCACAGCTCTGTTTCCAGCTTTTTCCATGCCTGTTGCTGCGCATTCGTCAATGTGTAGGGCAGTCCCTTTATGACAACGTTATTAAGCAGGCTTGATTTTTTCATCGGACATGCGTTTGGCTCTTCTGCAGCATAGTTTTCCGCCAACTCTTTCTTGAACTGATAAAATTCTTCAAATTTCAAACGGTATACAGCTTGCTTTTGCGTAAATTCGTTTTTTGGAAAATGGATTTCTCTTAAAGCATCTGCTCTGGAATATAAGTTGTATTTTTGAAGCACTGTTTCAGGCAATGTCTCTGAAATCTCCATTTCAAGGGCTTCCCGGACGCAGCTTCGAAGTAATCTCTGCGAAATACCAGATGTAGACGGATATACAGGAAGCATTTTTCCTAATAATTCCTTATATTCTTCCGGTGAATATAAAGAAGGCTGGAACATACAGGGTTTATCACGAAAAAAAGAAATTGGACCGCGTAATACAGCCTTACTCCCTCTTTTTAACTGACGAACGGTATAAGGCGGATGAAACCAAGAGATATTGATGTCTCCGCTGGAATCTTCCCCCCAGATACGGGTAACTTTGCCGGAACGCATCACATTGACCTTTAGCTGTACCCAAATGCTCACAACGGTACCTTCTTCCAAATGGGCAAGATCCTTAATATAGGTAAGATAAGGAAAGTATTCATAATGGTTCGGATAATATTGTAAAAAATCTTCTGCTTTTAAAATTCCTATCTTTTTTAATTTTCGTTCTGTTTTTTCACCAACACCGGATAAATTCACCAACTTCTGCTCCTTTCCCGGAAATTTAGCCTATTTTATAGAAGGCTATATAGATAGTATTAAGAAAAATAGTGAGAAACAGATTCACGTAGGAAAAAAACACATAAAAAAAGAATATCCTACAAACTGTATTGAAGACATTCTTTTTGGCTTTTTTAGTTTATTTATATGATTATTTCTTATAAAACAAATATCCATTTTCCAAACGATAAATTTTATCGAATCCATCCAGTTCTTCATAATGATGAGTGATTAATAATACGGTTTTTTCTTTCATCTGGCTTGTTATCATCTCATGCAAGTATGTACGTGATTCAGTGTCAAAACCAGTTGTTGCTTCATCCAGAATTACAATAGGAGCATTCTTTAATAATGCTCGTGCAATAGCTATCTTTTGCTTTTCTCCACCAGAAAGTGTTGCTCCATCGTTTCCTACTTTGGTATGTTCTTTTTCAGGAAAATGCTCTAAATATTCGGCCACTTTACTTTGAACCAAGGTATCTTTTAATTTATTTTGTTCTGCATTTCCGGTTAAATCAATATTTTCTATAATCGTTCCAATAAATAAGAAAGGTTTTTGAGAAACTACAGAAAAAAGGTCATTATACTTTAGGGTTTGCAATATTGACATTATCTATTTTTAAGGGATGGTTTTTGTTGGTTTGGCGTAAAACTTTTATATATAATAACGATTTTATAATATATTCTATTTGTATAACATAAATCCAATGTTTTTCTAAATGATAACATCACATTTATGAAATGTTTCTAAAAATTTCTAAAATCCTTATTTCACACTTGTAGTCTAAGAGAAAATATCCTATAATAAAAATGAAGTTATTAGAGTTCACTAGAAGACTCCAAGTATCTTCACTTGAACCGAGAAAAACGTGGAAATAAGGGGCTGTAACAGAGCAAATATTTGCCGATGTTGCAACCCCTTATTTCATTATTCTGGATAATTACGTTGTTTTACGAAGTATTCCGCCCCATATTCTTCCGCATCAGCCCTGTTATACACGGTCTGTACGGTATATTCAGGAATATTGTATCCGTTTTCTGCCTGCCACGATTCAAACAAATCTGTGGCTTCTTTTTTTGTGTAGCTGCAAAACTGAATAGTACCAAATCCATCAACGCTACTGCTGTAATTAAACTGATAGGTATACATTATATCCTCCATTTCATTCTTCTGTTTTTATACCAGTTCGATATAGTCAATGCAATCCCTTTCAAGATTATTTTTGTCACAGAAATCATTCCATAATTGTTCAAGATCCCGAGAACCAAACGCAACGAACTGTCGTTCGTCTCCATCGTAAAATCCAATATCGTAAACATGTCCACCAGAAATGACAACATCTCGGCTTGCTTCTTTATAGGTCATTTTCTAATTAATCCTCCAATCACCACAATAGTTAGTCCGTTTTGAATTTCTTCTTCCGGCATAGTCCATTCTTCAGACTCAATTACTTCTTCATTAAGTTCGTAAATATCCCCATCCAAAGGAATGATTTCCCCGTTTTTAGCTGAAAAATAGCCGGCAAAAGTACCATGTTCCTCATCGCATCCGGGATAGGCAATCCTATACGAAATACAATCATAATCTTTGCCCTTAATTAAGTCTCCGATTGTAGGATAGGGTTTGTCATAAGTTGTATAATTGGACGTTTCCATATATTCTGGCTCCTTTTATAATTTTTTGAAAGACAAAATGAATTTCAGATCCTTTTTTGCTCCTCCCTTCCTGATTATTTGATCTGATATTGTTAGTATAAGAAAATATTCCCCCAAACAAAATAAGGGACCATATAAGGCCCCTTATCTGTATACACGTTAAAATCGTTAGAAAGAAGATCATCTGGTATTTCCATAGAAAAAGGCTACTGTTCCTGACGGGTTTCATAAAAAGTGTAGGGATGCCATTGATCCCCTGTTTCAAAAAAATATGTATATTGTCTTCCGGACATCCAGTCAAACCAATGAACGCCACAAAGAGGTAACAATTTTCCGTCGCAATCAGATAACTCACCAAATTTGCAGGGTAATGGTATTTTCATTTCGTTGCCTCCTCATATTTTTCCGAAGCAATATGCTTATTAAAGATATTCAATCGTCAATTAAATCCAATACCTCACACAAAGTTTTATATCTACCTTCTTCCATATCATTCATATTGCGATTTACCGTTTCATTTTCTAAATCCTCAATAAGCTGCTCAATTTTAATTCTTAATTCGTCCACTGTTATACCTTCCAATCTCTTTCCAATCTCTTCGTTACTTGGATACTTCTGTAATTGATTTATTGAAACATGTCGCTGTTCAATATAACCATCTTCCATTTCAAAATCAACATCTGCCTCCTCATTTGGGTTTTCCCATGCATAATCTACAAATATTCCAAACAATTTTAAATTTTTGTGAAATACTTTATCACCTTTCTTAAATTTCATTTGTTTCACCTCATCTAATAAATCAAATATATCTCTATATCCATCATATTTTCCTTGCTCTAAATCATTCATATTACGATTTCCAATACTATTTTCTATCAGGATCTTCGCCCTCGCCTTTCCAACTGCTCTTAACTTCGCATCACGCCAGATTTGGTTCACTCCATCGATACCTAACGTCAGGATATCTTCAGGGAGTGGTGCTGCTTTAAGAATTAGCATTCCGCTCTTGGCATCCGGCTTTCCGTATACATCCCAATACACAAAAATGATTTCTTCGATTTTACACGCATGCTGCTGAAGGATTTCTGAGCAATCACTGTCACTTAGACTAGGAAATGTCTCTTGGAGCTTATCAATATATACGCTTTCCGAGATCTCTCCACGTATCATTGGAAACACGGAAATCGTTCCATGTTTTATCCTATCGTATATTACTTCAAACATAAAAATTCCTTCCTTTCAGTGTTTAAAAATCATTACCTGTAAGCGCGAGGTCATCTGCTTGCGGTGGAAAAATCCATACATCGCCTTTAGATACACCCGAATTCTTATCTAAGCTGTCCAATAGCTGCATTACTTCTTCTTTTGTCTCAAGTCTATCCCACCTGTCCTGGGAATTTTCAGTCCACATTATGGTCCACATAATTATATCGCTCCTTTTGAAAATTTTTATCCAAATAGTTCCTTTCCATACTCTTCCAGCAGGCTCACATATCGTCCATCGCCAATAATAAGATGGTCCACTAACAGAATCCCTATTGTCCTTCCGGCGTTTACGATATTCTTCGTACTATCGACATCATATTTTGATGGTTGCAAGTGTCCGCTTGGATGATTGTGGCAAATAAGAAAATGGGTTGCTCCAACGATAAGCATTCGAATCAAAATTTCTCTGGCTGAAAGCAAGCTTGCAGCAATAGTACCTCTGCTAATCTCAAAAACACCAATAATACTACTTCTCGTGTTTAGAGCAATAGCATATACATGTTCTTCTGGCAAATTGCTCATTTGAAAACATTTCTCCATGATTTCTGCGACGTTTTCCGGCGAATTACAATTGCTTTCACATAAATACGATTTTTTCTTTTCTAAGTATGGAATTTTTGATGCATTAAGCAGCATCTGATATTCTTGTATTCGTTTCATCCGCTATTTCTCCAATATCTGATTTTCTCGTGCTGTTGCCAGCACGAGAATTTATAAATTGATTTTGCTTGATTACGCACAGCGTCTGCTATTACCACTCATATGTAGGAAGCTCACTTGTTTCACACGCATCGGAATCCAAAAGGATCAACTCGATATCATGTTCGTACGCGTACTTCAGCACAATTTGCAGATCATTTGGGAGGGCTTGGAAAAAATCCGCGAACTCCTCTTCGCTGCTTCTATCCGGAACGATAATAAAAACGCCATAGGGGTATTGATAACTATACGGAGGCTGGACTGTATTTAAACTATTCACAGTTTCTTCCGTAAGATGGCTTGTGCATAACTCCAAATATTTTTTGATCATATAATTGTCCTCTTCTGCTGAAAATTTTGAGTTACTTGAATGGCTGCCGAAAATTTGTAATTAAGGCTCAAGCCAATCAAGTTCTTCCGGTGAAAGGCCACATTCTAAAAGTTCAGTTTTTAAATCGCTTATGGTTTTGTCAGGATTGATAGCTAATCCAACAGAGGTTTTTGTAGAAGCTAAATATTCGTCAACTGAAATCGGTCTGATCTCAGAAAAAACATAATAGTCTTCAGCTAGGCCAAAATTCCATATAAATCGGCCATATGATCCCAGTCATCTCCAAACACGATTCCTGAACCGCAATATTCATCCCTTATGAATCCGCCGCCAAATTCTTGAGGAATCAAAATTTTATAAATATCACCAACGGCAATATTTTTTCGTTGTGTCGTTCGTTCGGCTCGCAGCCATGAAAACGCTCCCATATTGTGTTTCCTCCATTTTCCTTATTCGACAATCTCAAATCCGTCATGAAGCCAGCCGCTCATATCAGAAAGCCAATCTGATATAGCATCTACATCCGGACCTGCATCCGAATCCATGAAGCAATCCGGAATAGTGACTTCGTTTGGCAGATCGATTTCATATCCATCAGTTTCCCATTTAATATTAATTACTTTTGCCATAAAATTTCCTCCAGGTCAATGATCCTGTATTACCAAATAAAATCCAGCTTAACACCAGTAATGGACTTAGAATCTGTGTACACTGGGTCCATTAGCCGATATAATCCCGTAAGATTTTCCTTACCATTGTATTCTTCCAGAAATTCCTTATAATTTCCGTCATAAAGTCCATTACGATTTTCAGCGTAAATTTCCCCAATTTCTTTCCATGAACTCAGAATTCCATTTACCTGAATCTCTGAACCATGCCTGGTTTCTATGCTGTTTTTCAAGAGTACCACGGCATCTCCATTGATTGCTTTTTGAATTTCCGCATATGTTTTAAGCAATGTAGATCTTAAATTTCTTACATGAAAATCAAAAAAATTGGAGTTAAGTTCCTGATCTTCAGTAAGATACAGCTCATATACCCGTGCTTTGATTTCGGATGTCGATGTGAAATTCATGCTACTTTTAATATCCTTTCTTTGACATAATGTATTTCAGAACGTGTATTTTTCTTCTCCTTTCTTATAGATTGTCCTGATGTGTATAGAATTAGCAAAGAGAGCTAAAATAATATTTCTGTTTTGTAATCTTTAAATCGTTGGGATAAAGAAAACCGCGCCAATATTCGGCGCGGTTTATCAAATAATATGTGTTTGATTAATTTTGGTCTTTACAAAAATCGAACATATCCTTATGCGTTTCTGCGATCGAAACTAAGACAGGATACAGAATATCATGGCTTTCTTTCAGCTTATAGATACTTTTTTCAATCTCTTGAACCTCTATATCATAGATGTCAGCATAGTCATCAGCGTCCATATCTGTACTCAAATTATACAGAATATTTGCAATTTCACAATCTTTCATATGTTATCCTTTCCGGTTGCTCCACAAAAAGCGGTATTGTTCGATCAGCATCATATGGGAACGAATCCACTTTTTAAGCTCTGTTTTATTCAGGCTGCGGACGTACGTTTCTTCACCACTAGGAGAAGTCATAACGAGCAGCCCATCTTCAGACATCTTCTGCATTAATCGCATGATATGGTCTATTGTTTGACCAGATCCGTAATTTCTGCCATCATTTATTCCCAGTCTTTTCAAACGATACTTCATCGCAAGCGATCTGCTGATTTCGATTGCATCATAGAATCGTGTGATCCTCAGTGTTTGGCAAACCTCAAACAGATCTTTTTTAAGGGATTCATCCTTAAATATAAGATACTTCTCATATGCTTCGTCAGAAATCACATATACGGTATCATACAAATCCACCCAGCGAATGGAAGACGGTGACATACGTTCAATCGCTTCTGCTACTTTCCTGACATCATTTTTAAGAATGACTCCACTAATTTGCTGTGGATGGGGATATAAGTAAGCACGTTTTTCAGCGCTGTTTTCAACATTATACCCGCTGTCCTCCAGAATGTCAAAGGATGCGATCACTTTGCTTGCTGCAGCATACCACTCATCTCGCGCTTCATCCGATGCAAATCCAAAGGCGGAAGGATCTTTGTCATGCATATATGACGGAGTATTGATATTGAAGTAAACTTCAACGTATTGTGATCCATAGTCATAATCTGGATTCCAATTATCTGTAAGGTAATGATCATCCCCATAATCATTGCCGCATCCATACTGATGATATTTAATTCCCATATTTACCTCATTTCTTTCGAAAATCTTATTATTTGTCAGATCTCAGCTTAGGGCAGAGAGTGAGGCCGCCATCAATCGATGGAACTCTTCTGTAAGCATTTCTGTGCTGGCAACCTTTTTTACTGCATTCCGGGCAATAGCATTTTTGGTATTGCTCATATGACATTTTCCAGTTTGTTCGGCTAAATTCTTCTTTCGTCATCATGATTTTAATCCTTTCCAATCTGTTTGATCAAAGAGCGGCCTGCTGAATTACTTTGAAAAGCTCCCGATCACAACGTAAACCGTTTGAGATGTGTGCGCACAAACCGAACGGTGTTTCTTGTGGATAGGGATACATTTTCGTTACAAAATCGTACAGGCTGGCAGGTTTATTCCATGCTTCCCTGAAATTTCCAAAAGTAACAAACTTCTTTCCGTCAGATTTACGTTCCATCAAATAGCAATAGGTTATTTTACGTTTTTTCATTTTTTTATACCTCCACAATGAAATGTCTGCCCTTGGTCCAGTTTGCCGCATCCAATGCTGTCTGATAGGTGTTGATTTTGACATTTAACTGTCCGAGATCATCAACCCAGTAGCTGGTATTATCGCGTTGCTGGTGAAACAATTCGCAAAACTCTTTCTTCATCTCTTCTACTTTTTTTCTGCGTTTCAGGGTCAATTCGGCATCATACGGGAATTCATCCCCATAACGATATGCTGCAGAAGTGCCTTTTTTCTGACAGTCAGAGAATACACGATATCCGGCAAGATTATGTAACACGACAACCTCTTCAAAATCAGCATTGCAATAGGTATTTACAAAGTTCAGAATATTTTCTTTGGTATATTTCACCTTTTCAATATACAAATTCCGCTCACACGGCAGACGGGATTCCATACAATCATTGATTTTGGGATCATCTGTGATATAATGGCAGGAATCACAAAACATATATCCATATTCGGATTTTATAATCCATTTTTCCCGCATATCTTTTCCAGATTTATCCTCTTTTTTTATTGCTAAACTTTTGCAGCCACATATCAATTCAATGTACACCTTTTTTCCGTCTCTGTTTGTAAAAGCAGTTCTGATTCTTCCGCTCTCAACATCGTTGTGCAGAATATAACAGCCAGCAGCCTCAAAATATAATGTTTTCATATCCGTCTCCTTTTAAAATGAATATTTTCCAGTAGTGACATATGGTTTTTCAGAACGTGGTATTGTTACACTCCTTTCTTGAATAATGGTTCTGATAGAGATAGAATATGGAATATTGCAGAAAATAAAATAAGGGACCAAATTGGTCCCTTATCCATGGTAATACTTATGTTGTTTCACGCTCGCTCCATAACGCCGGTACGGAGCAACCATATAATTTGTTACAATATCTGTTCATCATGTTGCGGAAAAAGAATTCCTCTTCCGCTGTCAATTCCCAATCAAAAGATTCCATGTGGTCATCGTAGTCTATTTCGTACATTGCTGTGATCCTTCCGTCCTTATGATAGAAAGTATAGAAATTGATCCAACTAGATGATTCACGAGTATGTGTTCCGAAATATTTGTCCACATCAAACCACAGTTCATATGTGATGTTGATGGAATCGTTTGGATACACATCAAAATCATCACAGCACCGAATATCTTCTTTGATAATATCAATTTCTCGCATTAAATCCTCCTATTGTATTTTTAAATCGAATTTCTGCGGCATTATGGTTTTCGTCCCTTTATGCAGGTATCTCTCAGCGAACTCTCCCGCCTTGCCGAATGCAACGCACTGGATGAAGTCTGCTGAGTTTTCCTGGTTTTTTCCTCTTCTGTCAACTGCCAGGGTGTATCTCGCTACTGCCATAGCCTGCTCTCCCTGAGTATATCTAACTTCCGGATCACGTGTGAGGCGACCCATTAAAATTACTTTGTTCATTGTCCTGCTCCTTTCTCGATTTCCTGTATTTTTAACACGTAGTATAACTTTCCCGGCTCAGCTCCCCATTCCGGCTTGCCTTTTCCAAAATGTAATGTGCATTTGCAGATGATTTCCGGAGACTCTTCGGAATAGCCATTTCTAAATACTATTGGTACCGGCCACGGCTTCCGGATTTCTTTCGGTGCTGCATCTCCATATACCATCTGACCTCCAACCAGGAGAAAACCGAACGCATTCATAAACCTGCTGTCGTAATACGGCTTGATTTCTCTGTACTCCTCTTTCTTTTCTCCGGAGGCGATCATATCAAACCACTTCTTTTTTATTGGCAGCGTCAGCATCGCTCTCCACCTTCCTTCTCTTTCAGATATTTTTCACATTTCCGGTATATTTCCGGATCGAACTCTTTCTTCTCGCGTTCGTAGGAACTGTACTCTGCCGGACTACATCCAGCAATCTGCGACATTTTCATCATTGTTATTTTGGCATCTTTCCTCAGTGCTGCAATATAGCCTGCATACATTCCCTTCTGACTGTTCAAGTTCTGAATCTTTATTCTTTCCTTGACTGCCTCTGACTCTGTAAATCTCTTCACTTGATAAACCTCGCACTGCTCATTTTTGCAATCAAACAGGCATCCGTGCCTGCCCCTTGGTCCATCGAAGAACCCTGCCACGTATTTCGTAGGTTCTTTACAGAGATTACATTTTGCATTCACCACCATGCGTCAGTCCTCCCTTGATTTATCCAGCAAATTCGTATGTTTCAATAAACACTTCTTACATCCGTTCTGGGTAAAACTCCTTTCGTAAAAAATTATTATATGTACTTTTCAAATTTCAGTCAGCGGACTTTCCAGAACCTTCAACAGGCGCCTCAATTACTTCAACAATTCCGGCATCGACTAAAATTCTTTCAATTTCTCTTGGCTTTGAATCTTCTGAAAGCCAATCGCAATCGGAAATTCCCATAATTTCCTCAATAATGGAATCTATGGATTCTCTTGTGATTCTGTTAGAATTAGACATCTTTATACCTCTTTCTTTTAATATTTTGCATTACTAAATTTTGGGCCGCATGAAAATAATTACTCCCAATCAACCAAAACCTGTTCTGTATCTCTGTTTACCACAGAATAATCCAATTCCTGATCCAGAGATTCTTTCGCTAGAGATTCTTTCACTTCCAGATCAAAATGCTCCAGCAGTGAATTTACTAATGGACTTTCTCCAGCCCTAATTTCTTCCAGTTGTTCTGGAGTAACATCGAGACATCTTTCAAACCGTATGGTTTTTTCTACAGTAATGCGAACAGGGATTGTTTTAATATCATTTTCCATATTAATATTTTTTCCTTTCTTTCTAATACAACATAGAGTGATTAATGCCAATCAAACAGCACGGACTCCATCTCACTGTTTACATCTGAATCATCTGCTTCTGCAACCGGAACCTCTTCCTCAGTTTCAGAACCATCTAAGGGCTGTTCTGGATCACCATACGAAAAAGAATATTCGAGTTCATAACCCAGATCAGCTTCGTTGGTGGCGTTAAGTGCATCTAACGTCGCATCCATAAGATTCAGTGTTTCATCCAGGAGTGTAATAGGGACCTCTTTGCTCTCTGCCGAATCCTCTTCTTTAAGTCTCTCTAACTGATCCAGGGTAACATCAAAACGCTTTTTGAACCGAATATTTTTATAGAGAGTAACATAAACAGGGATCGTGTCGGTAAGCTCGTCCTTTATAGGCTGTTGCGCAGAGGCCGTTCTTTCAGCTTTTACGCGGCGGATTTCTTCTGCTACCCTCTTCGGATCAGCAATATCCGTGAGTCGATGCGTAACGAAATTCATTCGTGACGGATCTTCTTTTTGCATGCAAAGAAATTCATGTGCAATTGCCCGATCATGGCATTCGATATTTTTATAAGCGATGAGCTTATCAATCAGCTCATCTTTGGTCATTTTTTTGTATAATACTCTTTCTAAGTCCATATGGTACTTCCTTTCATCATATTTGTTATTCTTGAAAATTATATTCCGGATACACGCAGTCCATATTGAAGTCATTTTCGAACCAGCAATGTTTCGAAATCTCGGGAATATCCACGATAATATGATCCGGATATGTCTCCTTAACTGTTCCTCGATATGTGAGCCTGCTGGAATTGTAAAACTTTTCATCCAGCCGGCATCGAACAGGCTGCCCAATAGTAAATAAATGCGTTAAATCTGACATTTTGTCCTCCAATCAGGATAGAGCCTGCTTGGAGCAGGCTCATTTTCCCCATTTTCATAAATCAAATTCTATCCAGTCTTTCCAGAAAGAAAAACAGCAGTCTCAAAAATCTTTTTACCATTGTCTGAAAACCTGCAGAAAATAAACACGGTGCAGCGGCAATCGCTAAAAGAGATATGAGAATATTGGTCCAGATCCAGTTATATTTTCGCATTAAGAGCGAATCATAATAATAGGCATCCGGTAAGCTGCCAAACATTTTCTGATGCCTTTTCGTTTCCATAAGCTGGCGTAATGCCACGATAATCTTGAACGACTGAAAAAATCCAGAAAGATTATGTATGTAGCCACTCTGTAGTCAAAGTGATAAGCCGCAAGGATGATTGCACTTAGAAGAAAAAGTATCACTTCTGCTAAACTCACTTCACGAATAGCGTATTCTGGCTTTGCCATAGCTAAATCTCCTTTTTAATGACTATATTTTTTCGCAGTGACTTGCAAGACTTTCGCATAGTTCCCGATCGGATATTTAGATGGTCCGCAGTAATCCTTGAAAATTTTACCTGTAACCATACTATTTCGATATACTGCGCCACCAAGATAAAAGGCGGCCAGATATCGTAAATCGGTTGAGGTTAATTCGTTTACATTGATGCCTGGGAGCAGTCCGATAATCACTGTGTCGGTATTCAAGCGATGCAGGAGTGAAAATTTTCCTGCCAATTTGTTCTTTTTCATAACATTCACCTATTCTTCCTCAAGTACAGTTACCTTTGAAAAATCTGTGTGAATCAGTTTTGCTACGCCTTCTGACATAGCGAGAAAACGTTCATCACTTACCTTTTGCATGGTAGAATGCACCTGAATAATCTGGTTGAGTGCCAGATAAACATCAATTCCTGTTCCGGAAGTCATCTGCAGCCGCAGATCTTCTAAGACTTTCTCCGCCGCTTTCTTCGGCAGAAAAGCATTTTTCTTAACCAGGGTCGCAACAACGCCTGGAACGTCTTTTACGTCCATATTGCCTAATTCTTCAATCCGGTCTTCATTCGCCTGCAGAACCGATCCGAGTTCTCCGCATTTCTCCTCAAAGACTTCAACAGAGGCTTTATCTCCTTTGTGTTCCATCTGAATTCCCGTACCAAGCGGCATTGAGATGCCATTGATTTCCAGAAACATACTGAGGAATACACTGGAAAGCCCAAGGTCCGAGGAAGAAAAACGAATGCCAGCTCTTATGGATTTTACGTCACATCCGGCATTTTTCATGGTTAATGCTAATGACTGCTCCATAACCGGATCATTCAGCCAATAGTTGGCAATCAGGTATTCGAAAGACAGCGTTCCAGAGTGAAACTCCAGATCCGGATGTTCTTTCGTTACAACCTTTTTCATTGCTTTCAGAAGATCAATATAAGGCAATGGAACGTACTGATCCGATACGACACCGGGAACGCAGCCATCCAGCGTAATGACATAGCACAGTTTCGAGTTCAACTGGGCTACCCTTGTCAAAATCTGTCCTTTCTCACGCACTGGCAGTGGTAAACGGTCACCACCTTTGATATCAAACCGCATCATTGCTCCGCAGTCCATCTCAAGTCGTTTCAGGATAGAAATGTATCCCACAGAGATTAATGGACGGATTTCATATCCGTATTCACCCGGATATGCAAGGAACATGCCGTCTTTTTGAATACAGATAGCATTTTCAGGCTTATATGGGTCGATGCTGCCGACTTTCAGGGGGGAACCATGCAGATTGACAGCAATATTGCTACACTGCTCCTGCAAAAACAGCTCCTGCTCCTTGTCTATTCCAATTACAGCGACATCATTGATGACACATGGAATATACTTTTCAAGTCGTTTCATCTTCTCAACAAGATCCCAAAGCCGATCTTCTGTGGAGATCTGAATAAGATCCTCTTCTCCACTAAAAATTTTTTCAGTAACTACTTCTCTCATGATTATTATCCTTTCATTGACAAATTGATATTTCAGATCGTTATTTTTTCGTATGCTCCTTTCGTTATATTGATCTGATAAATATAGAATTATAGAAAGGGTAAAAAACAAAACGACCCGCATAAAATTGCGGATCGTTTGTGGAATTCTATTATAATCGTTGAGATGCCGTTCCTGCCCATTTTTATTCTGAATTTGATTTCTTTTTGCGTTAGTCCTGCTTGCCCTTCTATTATTGTTGAGTTTTCCGGTTTCATTACTGCGTAAATTCGATGGTTATATCTTATATCACCATGCTAAAGCCAGAGGTTTTACGACATCTCATAATAAGCTCTTTCAGATAATCCCAAAATCTTTGCTCGAGTATATGCCGCACTCAGCGACACATTGAAGAAGTCCGCCACTGCCTGCATATGAATAGTTCTTTTTCCAGATTCTGCAATGTCCGACGCTGCTTCCAAAGTAAGGAAAAAAATATATCGCGGCATTAAAAGAGCAGCTGCAAACTCATTTGCCTGCCGCACCTTTTCTGGATCTTTTTCTTGAAACGGAACTTTATCAGCTTGTTTTTCCCAAATTTCAGCATTTGTTTTGTACCCCATATGCAGAAAAAGATGCCCTAATTCTTGCGCGATAGCAAAACGTTTTCTCTGTTCATCTTGATATGAAGATACAATTATTTTAAAACCATCTCCATTTTTTTCGAGTGAAGCATAGGAAAAATCTTTTTTCATTTGGATAGATCCGCCCAGTTTCTGAACCAAATCGTTTATATCATCAACTCGGAAACCGATTTTATATATATCTAAAATATCTTCGGCCAAAGAATTGATCATATTTCTTATATAATCCGTCATTTTTGCTTTTTCCTTTTCGTGTATATACAATTCCAGCAATACCTCTTTTTTAGTCAAGGTTAAATCTTTTAAAATATTTTCAATTATGTCCGATGGTAAAAACTGAAAATATTTTCAATTATGTCCGATGGTAAAAACTGAAAATATTTCTTTACGTCTTTCATTTCATTAATCAGTATAGCTTTTGCGCTTTCTCTATTATTTTTTCATCAGTCACAATATAATTTTTATTTCTAATGGGCATAGGTAAACCATCGTACTCACCAAGATAAAACTTTTCACAAGGTTCTACTTGGAAATCATTTTGACCAGGAATATCCCAATTTTTCCTTAAACATGTTCCCATATACATAATGCTATGTAAAACGTCATCTTCAGATAACCAAATCAAATCTCCAAGTCTAATTACATTATCAGAACTGGCTTTTGTAACCGTATACAATTTATTCCTTTCCATTTGTCTATCTCCATTTGTAATCTTATTTAGAAATGTTTTCTACTTCTCTGACCGTTTCGCTCCATCGTGAGACATCTAAATAGTGTGTCTTGCAAGGCTCGACTTCAAAGTCATTGGTTCCAGAAGCGTCCCATTCTGCCTTTGAGAGCCAACCCTTTCCTTTGCAGCTATTCAGATCTCCATTCGCAGAAAGCCAGATAATGTCTCCAGTCACGAAAGTACCATCAGAACTAGGCTTTGTGACGGTATATAATTTCAGCTTTTCCATTTTACTGTGCTTCCTTTCTTAACTTTTTCAGACACTCCGGGCAAAGATTGCCATATTTTTCGTCATATGCCCAATTTTTGACCATTTTCTTTAGGGTACTCACATCTTTGCTGGTGTTGTAATATCTCGATACAACCCCGCCGCACTGGTCACAAATAACTTCCATAAAAATTATCGCTCGTTTAATTTAGATCACCCTCATTTAACGTAAGAATTGCCTCTGGTTTACTGATCAATATTTGTTCCAAAGATATACAGCCGCAGCAACATGTCCTTTTCTTCGGCAGTCATATCTTCCAGCATACTTTCAATTATGTCTTTAGGCAAAATTTTGAAGTCGTCTTTGACTTTCGCCATCTCATCAATCAGCTCTATTGATGCATGTTTATTATTCATTAGATTCACCTCTCTCTGCAAATCTTTTCCAATAGCTATAGCAAAATTTGTAGTTATCTACGGATTTTTCGGAGCGTCCGCCGGTGTAAGATTCGATGCAACCCAAACATCTTTTAGAATAGTCTGTATCGGAAGAAATGCACTGATTACATCTTGAACGTAGTCCCCATATATTCTTTTCTGTTCTGACGATTTCCTCAAGCTGCTTCAGATCATAGATCTCTTTAAAACTTTTCTCCGTATAGATACGATCCGCTATATACCATTGAATAATTCTTACTTTATCGCACTTTTTGATGAAAATCACTTCCTTTAGAAGGCAAATTTAGTCAATGCCTATGCTGCCATAATCTCTCTCAACGTAGATAATCTTTTCCCGCTTCATTGCAGTAATTACTTTTGAAACTTCGTTTTTCTTAACGTCTAATACGCTGGCCACATAGTCCACGACGGTTTCTTTAGACAGTTGTTTACCCTTCAAATAGGAATAGATACAGTCTCTTATATCAGCATTGGAAATCACAGAATCGTAATTAACTTCCGTTAAGAAATATATTTTTTCAATATCCTCTTTCTTTATGCTTTTTACTGCATCTGCAGAATTTAAAATTTTATCACCGTTAGTTGTTTTTACCAAATACATGTGCAATTCCTCCTTGAAATTATTATATTTCGTTTTTAGCATGTCCTTTTGCTTTTGAACATTTGTTTTTTAAGAGTGATAACTCTTCTATTGCCTCTGAAATAGATCCGTCTTCGTCACTGTCGATGCCGGAACTTAGGACGGCACTCATTATACGACCAGCAATATCAATAGCCTTTTCCAACTTTTTACTTAAATTCATCGATTCTCCTTGTACTTTTTTCTACGCTTTTCTCTGGATTCTGATCTTTGTTGCTTTAACAATTTACATCCGCCGCAATTATTCCGGTTTTTGCAGAACCAGCAATTATCATTGTCAAGCGTCCACCACCAAGGCGGCTGCGGCCGCATTTTTCTTTTTGCCTTTCCCATTGCAGCTCCTATACTTTCCGGAATCTAAATATGTCTTTCCCTATCTGACACCATGCTACCATAAAATCTTTTGGCTGTCTCTTCAAAAAACAGCTTTTCAGCCAAATCAATTGCCTGTGCATTCGTCTCGAAAGGATACACGCTTGCTAATTCTTTAGCATATGCCCTAATCATTGTACTTTTCGAACCAATCATGTTGCTTTCCAGCATATCATGATAGATTTTCAGCATTTTGTCATCTGAAACCTTTGAAAAAATGTCCATTTTACTTCCCATATTATCCTATTTTCCTCCACAAAGATAGTACGCAGTAGGATGAACTTTCTTTAAGTTATCCCATGCAATTTCGCATTTCTGGCAAGTGCATTGTCTAATGTCCTGAATGATTGCCGCTTCACTTTTATATATGTTAGACACTTCAGGACATAATGCCGATTCACCCAGTTTGATACCGCCATTCGGAGCAATCACCGGCGTGCAAACCTTACCGTGCTGGAGCAGGCAGGTTACCATCTGAGAAATGGAGTTTACATTCTGCAAAGTAAGAAGCCTGCAATTTGCACACTTAGGGCCTATAACATTCCAGTCAGCATTTGGAAAATTCTGAAGGGCGCGGCCTTGCGGGTATAAGCACTTCTGCGGATTCTGCGGGTTTCCCGGGACCGCCTCAATGATGGCTCCCAGCTTATTCAACCAATATTTTTCCTGTTTAGACAGTGGATCTGGATAGAAGCGCGGATCATCTGTAACCTGAATCAGTACCAAACGATTCCCATATCTTTTGATAAACTGCGTCAACCTTGCATATACTTCTCTGTCCCGGGCTAATTTACGCCCATTCGTGATAAAACATATGGGACATCTAAATGCCAGCTGGGTCCATTTGAACTCTAAAACATCCAGAATTTCCATGATCTGCGGATGCTCAAACATTTCTCCACCGGAAAAATTCCATGTTGGGATCTTATAGGTCTGCAGGAAGTTTAAGGAATTTCGAAAGGTCTGTATGGGCATACGCAGCCCATCCGGAGTACAATCTGACATGCAATGGGAACAGCCCATATTGCATGCATAGGTAACATCAATAATCATAAGTCGCCTCCTTTTTATTGTATGTGTCAAGACTATGTAGTCAATTCCATTACCATTTTCGATAAATAAATTTCATCCATATTATATGGCAACGCATTTGTATCAGCATTTATGCCAGCATATTTGTTCTGCAGTCTTGCGTAAAAGGCTGTTATGTTGCAAAAAATACGCCAACATACACTGATTGATTGGAATTTAATATGAAAATACTACATTTCCTTCTGCTTAATGCTGAATTTGTGACAGAATCAAACGTATTCTCTGCATCATATATTGTAGTATCAGCCAAGACTAAAGTAGTCGAAATTGCGACTATTTATGATGCGAGAGAAAAGCTGGGGCAGTCGGATTCGAACCGACACAGTTCAGCAGTCAAAGTGCTGTGCCTTACCGCTTGGCCATACCCCAGTAATGGATAGAAGGCTCAACAAGTTCTTCTTTACATAGTATTATAAAAAATTTTTAGATTCGTTTTCACGTACGAAAAAAAGTTGAGCCTTTTATATTTGTTTATGATTGCTTTTGGCGATTTGAAGCTGTTATTTTTAACATCACTCCGCAGTGTCTTCTCTTCCAGCGGTATAATAAGCGTCCTTGTCCCGGAAGAGCTGGATTTCTTTTTTGCATCCATAACACGGAAAACGGAACTGCTCCTCTTCAATATTTGTCATGTATTTATATGCCATTCCGCAAGTACATTTTAAGAAGACCTTTTTCAAATCTTTCAGCGGAATTGCATTCCCACACTTGCAATGGCATTGCTTTATCGCTTCATGGTAACATGCACCCCAGGTATTCCCGCATTTTGGACACCGGATGAGCAACATGCCCTTATAAAAAACGGGAGCAGTTTTTGTATCTTCATCTGACTTTGTAGCAGCTTCAATTCCTTCTTCTGATGCTGCCGGAGCTTTTTCTTTTGCGGTTTCCGGTTGGAATTTTTTCAAAACATCTGATAATGGATAGGTAAGCGAATCTGGATCTGAAATAGGTTCCACCGGAGCAGGGTCCTCTGAAAGTGGATCGGGATATTCAATCTCAGAGCTAAAAGGTACATCCTGCTGGAAAAGATCCTCTACTGCTGGTAAAGCTTCAATGTTTTTACTCGCTGCCGGACCGATAACGAATTCTGAATTGTCTGGGGCTTCATCGAATTCCGAAACGTCCGGAAGATCAAACGGGAGACAAAATAACGGGTTATTTGAATCCTCCTCATTCAGAGTTGAAACAGCCATCTGATATGCTTCGTCGATAAGTTGTCGTGCCTGCATGGATGTAACCTGAAATTCCATACAGGTATACGGCGTTTTGATTGTTAATAACATAAAAAACCTCCTTGAAATAATATAACTAATTACGTCTAAGTATAGACAAACGTGTTTAGCTCGCATTCTCAAACCAATAGATTTTTGAATATTTCCATAGTAATTTGCACTTCCTCGCATTAACTTTTTTACAATGTTTTGTTGGGCTTTGAAAATTAACCGCTTTTTGTTCCGGGTATAGTGCTGTTACATATCCTCTGTGAGTTTCGCCATTTTTTAATGTATACTCAACCAAATCTCTATGCTTAATTCCTAAAACATTGTCGGTTTTCGCTTTGCTTTGTCTACGCATGGGTTTCACTGTCCATTCTTTCATATCATAGGTGTCAGGCTGCAAATTCGTAATACAGACAGCATCATTGGCGTGTGATTTCTCAATATTCCAGTCAATGCGTTTATTGGCTGTATCTCCGCCGTTTGTCAGATATAATACTCCCAAACTGGACAATTGTTTTCTAAGCCACTCTTTACCAATCATTACATGTTGTGCATAATTCAGGTTTTTATGATCAGAAGATTTTAATAGAGAGAAATATCTATCCATATATAATTCTTCCTGGCCTTCCGTTTTCTGATGGCAGCTTTTACATAATGTAATTAGATTATCTAACGTGTCAGAACCATTTCGTCTTCTTGGTTTAATATGATGAACTTCTAACCTGCAATTCAATTTTCCGCATTCCATACACTTGCCGCCATCTCTTAGAATAGCTGCTTTACGGATATTTTCATCCAGTCTATTAGATTTTTGATATTGCCAACGATAAGGTTTATACCCATCTGTCAATGCTCGAATATCAATAGAAACATCTTCTAACCAATAATTTGTTATATTTATCCACTTATTAAGCCAATGGATCACTCTTATTATAGCTTGTCGTTTCTGTAAGATACTTGGAGCAATTCGTTTTTTTCTTTTAGACGATTTACGATTGTCGAATCTTGCCGGCCTATATCTTTTGTGATAACGATGATAGTGTCTATAGCTTCTCCTGACTTCCATAAGATGCTTTACATCATTGCGCTGCTCAATGGTTCCTTTGAAAACAACTTTATTTTTCGTTTTACATTTCTGAACCAGAGCAATACCCACATGAAGCCCACCATCATCGATTCCACAACGAATCTCATCTTTACAGATTTCATTTTCTGGAATTTCTTTCTTCAATTGTATTACCATTGGATATTTACTAACCAATGCTGCTCGTTTCTTGCGGATAAGAAACCATGCTTTTTGTTCTTTTGCCGGTGCTAATTGTTTCCCATTCGCATCTAATACAAAAGCATAACTTGTCATTTCTGACACCTTCCTTACGGAGAATTTCTCTTCGTGCCAAAGTCAAGCAGAGGATCTGTGGTTCCCTGTTATCAATGCAGGACATTAGCATTGTTTCCTGGTTTGCACTCACAGAGCTTCAGACTGAAGATTACATCTAAAGGTGTGTCTTTACCTTACTGCTTAACATAGTTCCTATCTGCAACATGTCTTTCGACAGTAGCAGTCACTTAGGCTTGAGACCTATTGTTAAGCTATAGATAAGAGACTTCATGTGTCCACTCTTATCTATATTTGAATGCATATTTCTATGTTTTTGGTTACTTAACAATTAGTCCCTATACATTTTATAATCTCTCGGAATCTTCAGCCCGCTAAAATCAAGGCTTTCAGATCCCTCTTTTTATATGAAGAAACTATCCGCCAAGAGATATTAGTATTTGCAAAAGTTCTGAAATGTTCGTACTCAGGATTTCTAAATTACTTAGCTCTGCTGTATCCTTTGAAAAAGCTTGCAGACATTCCTTTCGAGAATATGATTTCGTACCCACTTTCACGATTTCAGGTAAAAAACAGCATTTGAGATACCTGAAGAACTTTGTTACTGATTCTTCAGCATTTGCCAAATATGTCTCCGTGTTAATCCATAGATGACATTGTACGTTATTACCAGAATATCCCAAACCAATCTTGTGGCAACCATTTTGCGTTTCCGCCATCTGCAATGCCACTTTGGCATAGGATATACTGGTTAGCGCGTTTTCGCCTAATGCTGTTACTGTACATATTTCTTGCATTACTCTTTCACTGCTCATCTTGAAATACCGTTTTTTTGCTTTTTTTTCCTGGCAGCCCTCTTCCGCATCTGCTCACTAAGATACCGCATCTGCTCCATATCCTCTTCCGGATCTCTTGGATGACCTGGACACATCAAGACCAAGCTCAAAAATCCGAAAAAAAGTCCACAAGCTCCAATAATTCCACCAAGTGTAAGTGCCATAACCTTCCATCTCCTTTTCAAACGTTAGAGAGCTGATTTACACTCTCTTATATAGAATTGTAAATCCACTTTCAAAAATTTCTCACGTACGAAAAAAGCGCGGAATTCTGTTAAAATTCCACGCTTTGCGAATATTTATTTTCTTTTAAAAGGAGAACTTATTCTTCAGGATATTTTTTTCGGAAACTTTCTAAAACATGTTCAAACATAGTTTCGATTTCTTCCGCTGTCAGATCCACGATCTCCGGGAAGAAATCTTCTTCCTCCTCATCATAATCATCATAGTCGTCCTCATCGTAAGGGTCATCCAGATGATCATGCACAAAATTATAGTCCTCAACGGTATCCAAAAAATCCCGAAAACATTCTGAAAATGTAGTGCCGCCATAGTAAAAAGGACTCATCTCAGTATTCGAACCAGATTGCATACCATTCTGCTCCGCGGCGCGGGCAGCCTGTTCGGCTTCTTCTGGATCTATGATATGTCCCCAAAGTCCATATTCATTTTCCTCCAAAGTTCCAAAGTGTCCATTGCAAATCAGGCACCGGAAAATAGGTTTCTGATCAAAATTCTCCATACGTTTTTCCTCGTTTATCTTTCTTCAACAATTTAGTCTGTATCATATTCTCCCGTTACAGTTCGTTTTGTAGTGTTTCGTGGTGTTTCGTACTGTTACAGCTCAATATGTATCATATCACGATTGCCCCCAAAAGTCATTGCTGTTTTATTATTTCTTGTATTAATTCTAAAATCCCCCCTATTGATTAGCACGTTTCTTCTCTGCTTCCAAAATATCCTGAAGCAGGAGTGACCCAAGCTTTTCCGTAAGGTAATCTACGGTTTCCGCCTGTGAATGGTTCCCTTTTGCATAGTTCTGCAGATCAGTATCCAGTTCTAAGGCATCAATATCTTTAATGAACTTTTGGATCATCTGCAACTCTTCATCCGGTCCATACGGGGTAAACTCCACCTTATTACGGAATCTTCGAAGCAGAGCCTTATCCAGTCTGTCTGAGCGATTTGTTGCTGCAATTACCACTTGCCCTACGGCAAGTGTATCTAAGCATTGCATTAAGGAAATCGTTGTTCGGCCAAGCTCCCCATCTGCTCCCGTATCATGACCGCGCTCAAGACCGATACAATCAATTTCATCCAGCATCAATACACAAGGGACGTTTTGGCAATATTGAAATACCGTCTGCAAATTCTTAGCAGTTTTTCCAAGATAGGATTCAATTAAATTGGAAAAGTTAAGGTATATATAGGGAATTTGCAGTTTATATGCAACATACTTTGCAAATTCCGTCTTTCCAGTTCCCGGTAATCCGTAAATCAAACTGCCGTTACGGTATGAAATAGCATAGTCCGCTAATCTGTATGCAACCTGAGTTCCCGCATAAATCTTATCGTATAACTGCCGTTGAACAGTGCCTACATAATAACGATTTTCGGGAAAATCAGACACATCCTGAATATGGATAAGCCCTTGCAAATTAGCCGGCAAGGTAGTCAACTCTAAGCTGCCGATGTTCAGCAGGTTTTTGCAGTAATTAATCTGCCGTTGATTTTTTTTCGTTGTGTCATTCGCACAACATGCTATTGCTGCTTTTTTCGCATCTTGAATTCTGTTTTTAGCCAAACATTCGATTACGAGTAGCATATTTTTATCCAAACCAGACATTTCAATAAATCCTTTCTATATTTTTCTCGACAATTTCACGTAAAAGATTTCCAAACTTATCGCCAAGATAAACGGTTATTCTTCTACAATTTGTATATTCAAATCGTCATTGCCTTTCATGATTTCCTGTAACCGTGCTTCCGTTTCCGATCCCGCCGGAACGTGAATCTTTAATGGCTCTCCGCACAATGCAAAATTGTCCTCATCAATTTCCTCTACGGTTCCCGGGAGATAAAGATCTGTCAAAGAGCTACACGCTGTGATTGCGTGATCCCCAATCTTTTTTAATCCGTCCGGGAAATTCAGCTCTTGCAAGGAATCGCAGCCATAGAAGCTGCTGTTTTCTAATATCTCCACTGGACCTGAGATTTCAACTTTTTCCAGTGTTGTTGCAAAGTTAAATGCGCTGTTGCCAATTGCCCGAACCGTTTTCGGTAAAATAACCGTCTTTACTTCTTCATTTCCTTCAAAAAGCCGCTCACCAATCTGACTGACTGTCTTTCCGTTAATTTCTTCCGGAATGGCGATGGTATCCTGCGGGGTTGATGTCTCAAAATACCAGATAGATACTGTTCCATTCTCCAGATCCTTTTTAAGATACTGGATATCGGACGTTTCCCTGCTCATTGAAGTTGTAGATACCGAATGGTTGTTCGGATCAGTGTTATTGCCTACTGTTGCATTTTGGGAGCTGCCGCAACTGCTCAAAAGGAGGCAAAATCCACATAATCCTAACACAATTTTTCCCTTTTTCATACCCAAATCCTTTCTCTGAATATTTTTTGATGTATGCGGCGTTACTTCTTTTTAGACACTTCCGAAGCGCAACCCACAATATCCCCAATATAGATTGAGGTTTCGGTTCCATTTTCATCTTCGACCACAACAATGAAATTGTTCAGATTCGAAATAATTCCAGAAATGCTTGTACCATCAGAAAGCTGCAGACGTACGGCATCATTTACGAAGAATCTGGCGTTTTGTGAACCTACATACAAAGAATTCTCAATTGTTATGCTTTGCACAATTCTTCCCTCCTTATAAAATCTTTTCACATATAGTATTAGAAAAAAATGTTAAATCGTATTTCACGTACAAAAAAACAGTATCAACCCTCTAAGTAGACTCGGATGCTACAATCATAAAAAAGAAGATGCCCTTTCTGCAGTATCAGGCATCTCCTTTTGTGGTAAATATTCTATTATTTTAAAAATTGGCTATAAGAATAGCACTTCGCGGATCATTTCCTTCCGGATCTCCCAAAAATGGACATAAACATAATCTGAATGTATGATGTTAAATACCTGATGCCAGGATAACACCCTCATGAATGCTTGTTTGGCAGCGTCAGCATTTCTATATGCTTCATAGTCGCTATCCAATTCTTCCGGTGTATCTCCATGCGGAATGTATTCTCCAAGCGAAATGCTATCCCACATTAAAGAATCACTCAAAAGCAATTTTCGATCCGGAACTTCCAGTGTAAGGCAGACGGAGGCCTCTTCAGGGAAATTGTCAAAATCCAAGTTCTCAGGGATATTGTTTTCGCCGCCATAAAGATAATATCCCCAAATAGGCGCAGCGGAAGGATCTGGCGGAAACCCAATTGTTTGTATCATCTTATTGACGAGCAAAGAATAACCGCCGGGGGTATACGGAAAATCCACAACAGGGCATATCTTTTTATCCCCATAATATGGAATGCCTTCCTGCAACAATCGAAGCGTCTCTCTGGTTATCAGTGTCCATACTTTCAATTAAACCACCTCTTTCTTTTCCAAGCACAACACAATTATCTGGTCACTAATAGTATGTGAAAAAATTAAAATCTCGATTTGAGCGTACAAGAGAAAAAGACAAAAAGAAAAGAGGGAAAATCCCTCTTTCTCATTCATATGTCTATGCTTTTACACAAAAATGCTGCCCTTACACAAAAAATGCCTCGTTTCCTCTTGCTACTTCCGAGGTTCGAAAGAAAATCACAATCTGATGCGGATACGGAGCCGTTGTATCTCCATAATCAATGTTTTCTATATGAAAATCCAAATCTTTCATGCGGATTGTTTCAGTGGGTACATCATCTTTTTCTTGCTCGCATAACAATATGGTAAGAGAGTTTGGGACTCTGCTTTTCATCAAAACTTTCATATTTATCGCTCCTCTTCAAAAATTGTATCATGTTAAAAAATCCTATACAAGCCCTCATATTTCACGAATTTCTTTTCCTTATATTCCCCTATTTTTGTATAAAAATCATGAAAAAAAGTAAAATCAGCATTTCCACCAGTCCGATCGCACATAGTCGAGAAAAATTTTTGTATTTCTGACCAGAAATTCGAAAATCATAGGGATTTTGTGGGTTGATCCAGATTTCTATCGGCATTCCGATCCATAGGGGTTGACTGGGGGATTCTAACAAACAAGGGAGCAGATATCGTTCCGGCCAGAAAAATTCGATCAAAACCATTGGCATGTTCGAGGTTCGAAAACCTTCTATGGAAGCAATACGTCCTTGAAGTTTTTGCGTACAACGTCTTTTCTTATGAAGAACGCAGATTTTTAGAATACATCCCATACAAAAGAAAAATAGGCTGATTACCACTCCGCCCCCTAAAAACAAGCGAGCAGCACTTACAGACATATATCATCCTTCTTTCCTTAAAAATATTTTCCCTATATTTAGTATTACAAATTTTTTGCGTTTTAAGTTGCATTTATATGTGAATGAAAGGACAAGAAAATCTCCGACAGATCAGCGCGCACATATATGCTGGTCATGCCGGAGCAGATAAAAAGCAGAAATTAATGAGTACCTACATAGTAGGCAATCCCGATAGCCACCGCAACAAGTGACTGCATAATTCCTAATATTAAACGGCCTGTCCATGCCGCGTTTTTGACAAATGCATTTTCCGGTTTGGAATTCTGATAATAAACGATCGCAGGCTCTCCTTTTTCCCAAACTGCTTTCGTTGCATTCACTGTTTCACATGTGTAAGAAGCAAGTCCCGCCTGATAGCGGACAACAGCATGGAAAAGCGGCTGCCCTTTGGCGTTTTTGATTTCCACTACATCTTCCACAATACCATCAGCTCTCTCTTTACAGGAAAGCAATTTTCGAATTCGCGGAAGTGCAACGAATCCAAACCATCCAATTGCGTCAATCAGCATGCAAGCATAGAATAATAAACTAAATTGTTCTGAACTCATGAAGTCGTCCTCCTCTTTGATTCGTTTCGTGCAACTATGTAGATAAATTTATTATACATTACAAAAGCATAAACTGCAAATTGTTTACAAAAAAATAATCTTTGGCACGAAATTATTTGAATTTTTATTGCTTCTGCCAGGAATAATGATATAATAAATTCATCAAGAAATTTGGTTTTAAATTAAACTCATGAAGCCAATCTCCTTTTTTGATTCGTTTTGTGTAACCATAATCCAATTTTTTTGCAAACCTTATACATATCTGTCATCTTTCCCAAATAACCTAATGTGTTTGTCCGTCATTGAGCCACCACCGTATCTTCAACCTCGTCAACTAATATTGCTTGCGCCCATCTTCCATATAACAAAAATCAACTGAAGAACACTATGACGTTTAGATTTATAAACATTCTTGACAACCACACATTAAATTGCTCGAAAATAATGTGTAGTTGTCAGATGCCACGGGGTATTAGCCGAACGCAGAAGAAGGTCTAAACGCTCTATACGAGCGCTTTTTACAGGAAGATGCTATTCCAATACAAACTTCAACTGCCCGGGTTTCTAACGTATACAAAAAAGCAAAGAACGGCATAGCCGTTAAGCCATACCGTTCCTCGTTTCCATATTTCTTAAATTACCACCGTGTTACTGGCGTTTTTTTCTGCGGACGGTTTCTTCCAGAACACCGAAAGATCCTGCCGCCAGAGCCATTAAGATGCCGATCGGGGTCGTATCTCCTGTTGCTACGCTTCCGGCTTTGGTGATGGTGGTACCTTTTTCATTGTCTTTTGCAATGCTTCCAGTGCTTGCGGTCAGAGTAGCGCCGCCGCTCTGCTGTTCTTTCTTCACGGTTTCTGCCTTCTTCGCTTCTTCCGCCTTTTTGGCTTCTTCTGCTTTCTTGACTTCTTCCGCTTTCTTCTCCTCTTCTGCTTTCTTCTCTTCCTCTGCCTTTTTCTCTGCATCTACAAACTTCTGATAGTTTGCTTTTGCAATTACAAGGTCCGCAAGAGTCTCGGCATGTTTTGCAGCGGCTTCCTCATAAGCAACTTTCTTCACAGCCGTATTCTCTTTTGCTTTGGCAAGATCAGCTTTTGCTGTCTCGTAAGCGGCTTTTGCAGAATTGATCTTGGTTACGTAATCGTTCAGATAGGTGAAGCCCTCTTCTGTGATCGGGGTCTTCATGGCATCTGCCAGTGTGATATTCTTGGCAATTGCAAGAACACCGCAGGCATCGGTGTATGCCTTATCTTTCTCTTTTACGGCCTGCTTTTTCGCAGCTACATCTTTCTTAGCGGCTTCTACAGCAGATTTCGCAGCGGAAACATTTTCTTTTGCCTTTTTCAGAGCGTTCTGCGCATTCTGGTATGCATTCAGGGATGCTTTGGCAGCTTCGTATGCTTTCTGGAGCGGTGCTACAGCCGCGGATTTAGCGGCAACTTTCTGTGCGGTTGTATCTTTCTCAGCCTGCAGTTTTTCAACCGATTCTTTTGCTTTCGCAAGAGCATCCTCTTTCTGTTTCAGCTCTGCTTTGGCATCCGCAAGGGCGGTCTGTTTCTCTTTCAGAGCAGCTGCTTTCTGATCAGCAACAGCCTGTTTTGCTTCCATATCCTTTTTCAGATCGGCAATGTTTTTGTTCAGCTGTGCCAGATAATCATTCTTTTCTTTTGCGGTCTGCTGATCTGCTGCCAGTTTCTTTACAGCATTGTCATATGTAGCCTGTGCGGCATCGACTGCTGTCTGTCCGTCTGCAATGGCTTTCTGGATATCTGCCAGGGCTTTGTCTGCATCTGTCTTGGACAGGTTCTTGATTACCTGTGTTCCGGACGCGGTTACGATCTTATATCCAACAGCTTTCTTTACAGAGCTGTAAGAATGACCCGTTACTGCAGAATGGTCACCAACCGCTTCGATAGCATCCGGTCCATAGCCGAAATCTTCTCCGCATTCATTGCATACCTGATGGTATTCGTAGTTGGTTTCTACTTTGGCATTCTTATCGCCAGTCATTGCGATCACAGATTCTGTCAGCTTGTCAAGAAGCTGATCTCTTTCTGCCTTTGCAGCAGTAAGTGCGTTTTCTTTCTGGTCGGATACCTGTTTGCAGGATGCGATATTTTCTTTTGCAGCATCCACTGCAGATGCGCTCTCAGCAACTGCATTCTGAGCTGTTTCATATGCCGTTGTCTTGGAATCGAGATCCGCTTTTGCTTTATTCAGCTCCTGTACGGCATTGTTGTATGCTTCGGTAGCCTGTTTCAGAGCATCTTCGTTGACGGATTTCTCGTTCTGATACTGTTTCAGAAGTGCATCCCATTTTGCCACTTCATCCTGTGCTGCATTGTAAGCCGCCAGTTTCGCATCGTAATCAGCCTGGGCTTTATCCAGATCGGTCTGGGCTTTAGTAAGTTTGTCAATGTAGGCCTGCAGGAGAGCGCGGAACTCAGCTACTGTGTAGCAGTAACCCTCGTCTTCATCGTTTACAGAGCCAAACACCTGACTCTCACAAGAACTGTATAAATCCGGATTCGTTCTGTTATAGCAGAGTCCAAAACCTGTAACTGTGTTATTGGCGCTGACGAGAGCAAGATAATGCAGTCTTTCGCTTAAAATAGTGCTGTCTTTTTCACTGTCATACCATGCCATATAGGCGATTTCCGGATCATCCATTCCCCATGCAAGGTTTTCACCATAACCGAACTGGAAAGTATGATCTTCTGTATGTAAAGAAGCATTTGCCTGATACTGCGCCGCAGCCATTGCTCTTGCAGAAATTTTAAACTCTTCCAGATTATTTGCTCTTCTGAGTTCATTGGATTTTTCAATAAAATCCAGAGCGTACAGCATGTTTTTCAGACTGGTTGCATCATCTTCCGCACCCATGTTGGTTTTGTCTGGATAATCTCCCTGTGAAAACAGATCAGATGCTGCTGTCTCACCGATACTGTCGAAGAATCCTTTTGATCCCAGTGCTTCCTGCTTCTTCGCTTCTTCTGCAGCCGCTTTTGCCGCATCTAAAGCTGCTTTTGCTGCATCCAGCTCATTTTTGGCTTTTTCTGCATTAGACTCAGCATTTGCTTTGCTGTTCTGTGCATCTGACATGTTGCTTTCGGATTTGGACACTGCATCTTTCTTCGCATCCATTTCAGCTTTGGCGGTATTCTGTGCATTTTCTTTCTGGTCTGCATTGGACTGTGCCGCATCCATCTCAGCTTTGGCAGTTTCAGCGGCAGATACTTTTTTCTGGTAATCTGCGGTAAGCTCGTCCAGCTTGCTGTTCGCTGCGATCAGCGCATCAAAGGCATCAGAATATTCTTTCTGCGCGGCATCAACCTTTTTCTGCTGTTCTGCAAGTGCGGCGGCATCTGCGTTCACTTTTGCTTCTGCCAGACCCTTTTTCGCATCTTCCAGCGCATTTTTCTTGGCATCCAGATCTTTTTTCGCATTGTCTGTAACGGTCTGCTGTGCCTTTACAGCGGCACCTGCTTCTTCCGCATCCTTTTTCGCCTGTGCATATTTGGAATCTTTATCTGCAGCATTGGAAGCGGTATCATACAAGTCTTTTGCGGTTTCTGCATCTTTCTTTGCAGCATCCGCGTCTTTTTCTGCATCTTTTACATCGGATTCTGCCTGATCAACTTTATCCTGTGCATCCGCCTTGTCCTGCTCTGCAGAAGATTCATTTTTCTTTGCTTCATCCAGCTCTTCCTGCTTTTTGGCATCCTCTGCTTTGGCATCTTCCAGATCTTTATTTGCTTTATCCAGATCATTCTTTTTCTGATCCACACTTTCCTGTGTTTCATCGGTCGTGGTCTGGTCTGCTTTCTGCTGTGCATCCTGCTCTGCCTTTTCCTGCTCTTCTAAAGCGGCCTGTGCATCCTTTTCTGCCTGCTCTGCTTTTTTCTGGTCCTCAGCGGCTTTATCTGCATCTGCTTTAGCCTGGTCAGCAGCATCCTGTGCATCTTTCTGCGCCTGATCGAAAGCATCCTGTGCATCTTTTTCAGCCTGGTCGATATCTTTCTGCGTCTGATCGGCCTCTGCCTGCTTTTTATCTTCGTCCTCTTTAGCGGCATCATAATCTGCTTTGGCCTGATCGGAATCCTGTTTTGCTTCGTTTTCCTTTTCCTGCGCCCGATCCAGCTGATCCTTGGCTTCTTCTTTGGTTTCCGGGTCTGCCGGAGCTTCGGTTTCTTCTGGAGCCTGTACGGTGTTTTCAGTATTTTCATCTAATGTTTCAGCATGAACAGTGGATGTTCCTCCAACTGCCACACCACCTGCAACAACACCCATAGCCAGAGTTGCAACTACTTTTTCTTTTTTCATTGTCCTATTTCCTCCTGTACTTAGCAATTTTGATAATCAACGATCCTATTCCATTTAGATTCGTTTTTGTCTACATTCATAGTATGACAAAAAAAATTCAAATGAATTTTCACGTACGAAAAAAAATAGAAATTAATCATTATTACAAAACCACTGTTTTCCACAATGATTGTATTAAGTGTACCACTTTGACCTTGCAAAAACAATCACTTGATTGTATTTTAGTCAAAGAATTGGCAGAATTTCTATCATGTCGTGGTAAAAGTCCTGCCAATAATCCACTTACTTATTTGTTCTTTTTATATGCACTCCATGCTTCATCCGCAGATTTGAAGTATCCAACCTGCAGACTTTCTTCGCGGACGATGATATCAAAATCTTTCATCTCATCTTCTGGTGCATTCTTCGAAACAGTTACGGTAGTAAACAGTGGGGTTGTTTTAGATCCTTTTGGGAGAATCTTCTTATAATAATAGTAGCCACCATTTTTAAGTTCCCAGTCGGTCGTATTCCAGTTTACAGTGCAATACTGCTGCATATCACTGTCTGAAAACAAAATCTGCATACGAACATATGTATCGCTGCCATTATTTTTGACGCGAACCTCTTTTTTTACTACGCTTCCGGGCTTAAAACTCGGGTCTGGAAAAACCTCTTCGATGTTGGTATCATTTACAGCCACTTTGAGCTTATTATTTGTCTGCTCGGAGTCGGTGAAGTACGCAAGCACTCCACCAATTCCAGCGACAGCACAAAGAAGCATCAAACAAGTAATGAGGAAAAACCGTTTCTTACCTTTTACTTTCTTCATCTTTGTGTCCTCCAAAATTATTTCGCTTTAACAGGTACGGTAAACGAGGCTGTTAATTTAACGCCATCTTTGTTGTAAGTGACAGTTACCGTGCAATTGCCGCTACTATTCGGGAACGTCTGAATACTTGTCGTGTAGGTGCTTGCATCTACAATAACACTGGAATCCTTGGTTCCGTCATTGGTAGTCAATGTGGCTTCAATTTGATTTTTATCTACCGAAGATCCGCCAGATACAGGACTGCTACCAACCCATTTAGCAGTAAAGGTATACTTCACGCTATTGTCTTTGGTAGACTGCAGCTTGTTGTCTACAACATCCGTATGCGTATAGTATTGCCAATCGTATTTGAAGTTTGTAAATGTTGCATTGTAAGTATTATTTGCTGGTGTCATGTTGAAAGTTACATGTTCTCCAGAAACTGTACCACCTTGAGATGTAAGGGTAGACAACTTATATCGTCCTGTTTCTTCCTCGGTTGCAACATAATCGCCCATCGGAATATCCTTAAATACCTCTGACAGAGATACATATCCGTCTGATCCGGTATTTTTCTTAACGGTGGCGGCATCAAATCGTACCTGTCGATAATAGGTGTGTGATTTTCCTGCATAATCAGTACCCGTCAGTTTAAGGATAAAGATTGGATCACCGTTTTTGAAGTTGATGTCAGATGCTTTGATACGTTTTGTAAGTGTGATCTGCTTAGTTTTAGGTAAGTTCTGAAGAGTGCCTTTATCTACGGTTGCTCCATTTTCATTAATGGTCACTTCAAAAGACTCCAAAATATAACCTTTATTCGCTGTGCAGGACTGCTCCTCGACAAGATAGGTATCATATAAGAATCCTTTACCACTTCCAAAATTCACATCTTTTTCATAGATATAACCATCACTGGCAGTATTCACAATATGTGACTCGCCGGTTGTTTTACTCGTGATTTTAAATGGAATATTGGCCATGGCCTTGTTTTTCTCATCTGTTTTATTGAAACGAATGTAACCTCTATACATTTTTTCTTTGGATACTGGTTTGTTTTTTAATACAGCCTTATCATTTTCGATCACAGAATTCATAACATATACATTAGAATCCAGCTGATATCCTTTTGGTGCTTTTGTCTCTTGGAATGTTGTGGTTCCAACTGGGAATACAACTTTTCCGTTCTCCTTATAGAAGTCTGGACCGCTTACCAGATGATCTGCATCCAGTTTGATCTGTCCCTTTGCATCTGTTTTTAATACCCATGTGTATTTTGCTTTTCTGCCAGAAGCTGCCGGATCGGTTGTGGAGACTACATCATAATATTTCATGGTGTATTCCGCACCCTGTAAGGAGCCTGCTCCCTGTGGTTTAGCAAGTCCTGTTTCTGCATCCACTTTTTCAAGAATAACTTCTGGAGCAGGAACCTGTCCCGGTTTATCCTTACCTGTCACGTTGGCAGTCGCAACACTGGATGTCAGAGAGGCTGTCAGTGTATCGGTGGAAAGATAATATCCAGCCGGAGCTTTTAACTCTTTCAGAGTATATGTTCCTAATGGCAGGTTCGATAAAGATCCTTTTCCTTCCGCATCTGTAACGATGGTTCCCACCTTTGTGCCGGCGGCATTGTAAACGCCGTATTCAGCACCTTTTAAATAGTAGGATTCGTAGTCCGAATGCAGATCGGTGGTGGATTTCTTAACAAGATTGATTGTTCCGGTTTTCGGTGGTTCTTTTACGGTAACGGAAAGGTCTTTTTTGTCTACCGTAAACTGCTGATCTTCTGCAAGCGAATATCCCTGAGAAGCAATGGTTTCATGTAACCAATAGGTTCCATTTTTCAGCTTAACAGAGAAAGAACCGTTCTCGTCGGTATAAGCATCGGCTACTTTTGTTGTCTTATCGGAAGCATAAATCTCAAATTTGGCGTTTTTCAGTGCATAGTTTCCGTTATTTGCTGTAATCGTTGTATTGCCGGATACCTTATTCACAGTCACAGTAAAGGTATTCTGTGTATTGGTGGCATCCAGAACAATTGTTTTAACGCCAGCCTGGTCAACGGTAAACTCCTGTGAAAAAGTTCCGGTGTAGCCGTCAGGGTTCTGTGTTTCGACAACTTTGAATTTGTTGCCATCTGCTTCATCGCCCTGAATGTTGTTAAGTAAGTAGCACTTATCTGCTTCTACCCAGTTCATATTGGCGTAGGTCTGCCATTTACTGTTCTTCCATTTGTAAACGGTAAATTTCGCACCTTTTAAGACTGCACCTGAGTCAGAGTCAGTTTTATTGATACGAAGCACACCTACTTTCGACATTGAGCCAACATATTCGGATGTATAACCAAATTCTGAAGTATACCAAGTATTCGGTGATGCTGACGTTGTGTTGGACGAGCCTTCCCATCCATTAAATTTGGAACCTTCTCCATTATAAAATGAATCTGGATATTTTTGGATTCCTTCCTCTTTTAATCCTCCTCCAGGACCTGTAACCTTACTAATCGTGCCTCCATTATAGAAGATAACGGTCTGGCTGTCTCCTTCAAAGGTATATGTTACCCAGCCATTTGAATTATCAGGAGTTGTTCCTCCATCACTTTCACCACCTCTTCTAGCAGACCAGATAGCGTCTGTTCGCGGATCATACACCAGACGATCGTCTGCTTCCTGTGTCAAATAAATATTTTCTACTTTTTCCTGAATATGGAAGCCCTGCGCAAAGTCAAGGTCGGACATGGTAAAATGACCCATTAAGGAGATAGGATCTCCATTCTGTTTGTAATATGCAAACTTGACTTTAATCCATTTTAAACCCTTGATGTCGATTAACGGAGTATATCCTTTGGATAAATCTTTGGAGTTATTCGGGCCAAGAGAAACAATAACGGCATCGATGTCATCTCCGATAGCTGGTTTGTGTGGTGCTTTGTATTCATCCGGAACCTTTGTGTTTTGCCAATCTAGGAACCAGATTTTCATGTTGACAGGGGAGCCGTCATAATATCCCACATTGGTATATTCTGCATACAGATGACCTTGCGCTCCATCATGCGGAATAAAAGAACGTGTATTACTCCAGTTGGTCGTATCAGCCTGTGGCGCCCACCAATTGGAAATAGCTTTAGAATAATATTGGGCGTTTTTACAAAATTCATTATCCCATGTATAATTGCTATCGGTTGTACCAAAAGTGATTTTTGTTTTGCTACCGATAATTGGGGTAAAATAATAATTTCCGTCAATTGGTGTATCCTTAGTAACAATACTTCCTTTTTTCATGGTCGCAACAGACTTAAGATCCCCCATACCCGCGGAAACCTTCCCGGATGTGCTTGCGAAAAGACTGATTCTATTGCTTAATTCAATAAGATCACTGGCGCTTAAATGTTCTTTTAAGAACTCATTTTCACCCCAGTCGGCGGTAACATCAGAAAGTCTGTTATTATACTTAACATTTTCTTCTGACGAAGAGGTTGTAGTGTCTACAGAAGTTTTGGTATCGTCTTCTTTAGCAGTGTTTTTGTCATCTTCCGGAGTTGTAACCACTACAGGAGCCGGAGTCGTTACGGTTGCCGGAGTATCTTCTTCCTGCTTTTCGGCAAATTCAGCAGAAAGCGTAAGCGACTGATCTGCAACAACATTCTGCGTGAGATCGGATTCTTTGCTTTCTACTTCCGTTTCTGTGCCATCAGCATATGATGTACGGATTTTCTGGATCTGATATCCATCATCAGCAGTTACCTCATAAGTGACTTCTGTTCCCTTATTTACAGTAATTGTCTGATTGGTTTTATCTTCACCGTTGATCAGAAATTTTCCATGACCATCGGTCTGAAAAGCAAGATCTACGGTATCATCCGATGCGGTGTTCTCTGCATCCGTATCGAGATTCAGCTCTGTTGTTCCCGTTCCATCTTCTGAATCCGCAAAGGCGGAGAAAGTGCTGACCCCGACAGATGTCATAGCCATAGTAAGAATCAGAAGAAACGAAAGAGCTTTTTTGATTTTTTCGTTAATTTTCTTCATTGCCTTTTCTCCTTTTCGTTGATGCTGAAAGCATAATGATTCCGGCTGCGCCGAGAGAAATGCTTAATCCGGCAAATGCGGATGGAAGAGAAGAATCTCCCGTTGCAACTGTCTTATTTGGAGTTTCCGGTAATTCAGCGGTGAAAATCCATTTGGTCTTGGTCTTATTCATCGCATACTGATTATCCAGCTCTGCAGGAACTGTAAGCGTGTAAGTAAGATCTTTGGAGCTGCCCTGTGCAAAATCACCCAATAACACTTTATTGGTAATCTCGCCAGCCATGCTGCCATCGTATAATGTCTGACCATCGCAGGCGATCTTCAGATGCAGCTTCTGGAGCAGATTATCATCCGCAATCGTGTCCGTTCGGAAGTAAATTTTAACCGACTGGGCATATTTGTTGGAAATCGTGACTTTTCCAGATACCACATCCCCCGGCATAAGGGTTCCCCAGTTGGAGAAGAAATCATCTCCCACCTTAACCAACCCAGCTGCTCCACCTTCGTATGCAACGGAAAACGGGTTATTGCTGGTAACCGGAACTGTATATGCATCCGTTACACTCTGTTCGATAACGGTGCCAAACCACGGATCATCAGATTTGAAATTCGGAGTAAAATTCTTTTCCTGAACTGCATCCGCAGTAAAATTGATTTTCTGATCTTTTTCTGAAAGAGCTTCTGTCCATTCCGCAGGAATGCTGACGGATTTCAGAAATTCTGCAGCTTCGCCATGTTTTACAGGCTTGGTGTAGTAATAATAATCACCACATTTAACCCAGTCATCACCCAGATTCAGCAGCGAATCATCCAGCATATTTCCATCAATGGTCGAATCATCAAATGTGACCTTCATTCGCACCCATGCATCATTGGCCAGATTGAAGATATCAACTAACTCATCGACTACCTGTCCCGGGACAACCACCTGCGCATCATCGAAATCAGTTTTTTCTCCCTTTTCGTCTAAGCCATGTTTTTCCAGACTGATATTGATATTGCCAATGTCTACATTGTTTTCCACAGACACTTCGGACTGTGCGGCGAATACAGGATATGCACTGGCAAACGTTCCTGCTGAAAGCAGAATGCCAAGTAATGTAGCTGAAATTTGCATTCTTTTTTTACTCATATCCACTCTCCTCTTTCTCTTTCCCAAAAAAGGCAGACGGTTCAAGGTCTGCCTTTTGAGAGGAATTAAAAAATTATTTCAAAATTGCAGGCGGCGCGCCGCTGATTAGCGATTGTTGCCATGAACATCTTTGCTGTTGTTGGTGTTCGCGTCTTTTTCGTTGCCGCTGTAGTCATGTCCGGTAGTCGTACCGTGAGCTGCATCGTAGCTTGTTCCCTGTTTGATGAAGATGTCGTAGATGGTCTTCAGATTTGCTGTGGTCAGCTCATCGGTCAGATCTTTTCCGGTCTTGTCCAGGATCTCCTCGGACTGGATTGCAAAGCCTTCAACCTTGATGTCGTTTGCGGAATCCGGAAGAATTTCGTCCTCGATGACGTTTTTCATCTGGATCTTATCGAACAGAGAAGATGTCTTCTGTCCTTTCAGCAGTTTGGTTTTATAACCAAAGACGTAAGTACGAACACCGTCTTTCGAAGCTGTTGCGCCGGTATCCTGAACCTCTTCGTCAACCAGTTCCTGCCAGTTCGCATCGAAGTTGTTTCTTTCCTGATTCTGAGCATCAGCAACATCTTTGAAGTAGAAGATCTCCTGGCTCTTACGGCCGTCTTTGCTTACAGTGCCGTCATCAGCAACCTGGGTAACATATTTGGTCGGAACGGTAACTTTGAGGAATACTACTGCGCTGTTCGATCCGGTGTTTTCGATCAGCGGGTTCTTTGCCAGTTCCTGATTCGGAACAACATCCTCGGCTTTATCCGGGATATTGTTGTTGTTTTTATCGGTTGTATCCCAACCCGGCTCCTGCACATCGATTTTTACTTTGCCGATGGTGAAAGTGTTGGTAGTCTGCTCAGAATCGGTCAGGTAAGCCATTGTGCCTCCTACACCAAGTGCTGCTACAAGTCCACATGCAGCCATTGTTGTTAATGCTTTTTTCTTATTCATTGCTCTTTTTCGCATATCCTTTATTACAGCAGATAAGGATACGCTCTCCTCTCTAAATTTTTTTATTTCAATCCTCATTTTGAGGCTCTGCTGTCTTTTTCTTATCTCCTGAAGAACAGGTACTCTCCAGAATAAGGCTCATTATGTTCAGAATGATAATCCATGCAATTATCACAGGCATCCCTTTTTTGCCCAAAGCTGAAATTAGAAATCCAACTTTTGGAATGCTGAAAAGATACTTTCCAACAATTTGATCCTGTGTAACTGTATGAGCATCTGGATTATCGTTTGCATCGCCCTGAAAGGTATATTCAGACTGATCTTTTTTGATGATACGGTGTGTAACCAGCTCATCATTAGCCAGCCGATACGTTACTACATCTCCTACCTTAACTGCAGTATCTTTCGTATTCACAAAAGCAATTGCGCCTGTATGTATTTGTGGCTCCATAGATCCCGATAGAACAACATAAGGATTTATCCCAAACAATTTCGGGACGACAAAGACAGAAGCCACAAGAGCAATTACAACAGTTAAGATCAAGACGATCCTTCCAAAGGCTTTCGAAAAACTCTTCATTACAAAATCTCCTTTGCTTTTCATATACTCAAAACTTTAGGTTCCGTGTCAAAACCTCTTTTGCTGGTCATCCAGACTTGTGCTGGTCTTGGCTCTTTTAATCCGTCCTGATAACCCGCGGCATATGTTTTATTCAGAAGTTTTTCAAAATCTGCCTTTTTAATCACTATTTTATTATTCGGATCTTCTGTATCTGGCTTAAAGTCATAAAACACAATTGGTTCCATAAGGCGACTTTGAGTTCAGCACGTAAAAGAATGCTACGGCTTTTCTTCTTCCATATATAGTATTGTAAATCCAACTGAAAAAAAGCTTCGTTTTTTTCAGTTGGGCTTTAACCCCGCAAATACCTCGGTCAATTTAGGATCAAACTTTGTTCCAGCGTTATTTTTGAGGTATTGAAGCGCCTTTTCAGGGCTGCAGGGCTCTCTATAGCATCTGAATGATGTCAAAGCATCATATACATCACAGATCCGAAGAATTCTGGCTCCATAGGGGATATCATTTCCCTGCAATCCAAAATATCCGCCGCCATCGTAATCTTCATGGTGGTATAGGACCATTTGGGCGGTTTCCGGTGAAGTATGGCACTGAATCATACGGTATCCAATTTCAGCATGCAACTTCATGATGAAGTATTCCCCCGGAGTTAATTTTCCGGGCTTATTTAGGACCTGCTCTGGAATTTGAGTTTTTCCAATATCATGATAAATTGCTGCCAACTGGACATCCATAGTCGCCTTTTCGTCCATGCCTAACAATATGGTCATATCTGTAACTAAATAGGCCACACGGAGACAATGTTCGCAAAGTCCTGAATTCATGATTTTTCCCTCCTACTTATAGTATTGTAAAAACAAATTGAAAAGCCCTCCGGTTTTTGAATTACCGGAGGGCTTGAAAATTATTTCTTATTTTTTTTCTTTCTTGTTGCAATAAAGAGGCCTGCTCCAAGAACTACAAGTACAGCCGTAACCACTGCCAGAATCGGCATAGTATTGGTATCACCTGTCTGAACAGCCGGAATCGGCGGCGGGGTTAATGTTACGGTCTGATCCGTATCATTAATATCCTTATGCTCGCCAACAGGACTGTCATTGGTCGAGATTGTCTCAAACGCTACCAGAGTTTTGCTTTCAAGACCGTCTCCTTTGAAAGTAAATTCAATTTCAACGGTTCCATCTGCTTTATTCGGGACAAATGTCTTTGTTGCTGTAACTTCTTTTCCGCCAATAACAAGAGCTGATTTAGTCGCCTTGTCCATTAATACACCTGTTACAGTATATTTCTGGCCAGGAATCAAATTTTTATAAGCGATCTTGTCTACTACGGTAAGAGTTCCTTTGGAGGTGAGCTGCTTATCGCCATCTGCCTTATCCGTTGCGGTTGTATGAAGTTCCGGAACATAGATTGTCTGCTTCTCATCATTGATGTCAGCATGAACAGCCACATTCTTTCCTTCATAGGTACAGGTTTCGAATGCTACCAGAGTTTTTCCTTCCAGTCCGGTTGCGTCAAAGGTAAAGGTAACAACAACGGTTCCATCAGCTTTTTCTGGAACAAATTTGGTTTCAGCAGTAACCTCTTTGTCGTTGACAAGAAGTGCTTTTCCTGTTTCTTTGTCCATCAGGGTTCCCGTCATGGTATATTCTTTACCCGGAATCAGTCCCTCGTAAGAAACTGTGTCTTCGAGAGTAACTTTTTCGTCTGCGAGAGCATTATGGCTCTTGCTTTCCGTATCCTGTACTTCAGTCTGGATATGCGGAACATACACGGTCTGCTCTGCGTCATTGATATCTTTATGCTCACGAACGATGATTTCATCATCACCCTTCTGATAATATAAATCCTCGAACGCAACATAAGTGTGTTCAACATCTTCCAGTTCGGTTCCATCAAAGGTAAAGATAACGTCAACTGTTCCGTTCGCTGCCTCTGGGACAAATGTGGTTTGTCCAGTTACAGGAGTGGCTTCATCAGCTACCGTTTCTTCATCATTTTCAGATGTGATCATTTTTGCTTCTACCGCTTTGTAGGTGATCTCACCATCTTCTTCTACTTTTTCCTGCAGTGATCCTTTCAATACATATGTATTTCCCGGGATCAGATTCTCGTAGGTTACAGTATCTGTGATTGTGATATGTCCATCGCGGTAAGAGTTCTTGATACCCGTTTCAGCATCGACTGCTGATGTATGGATATCCGGCAGATATACGGTCTGATTTTCATCGTTAATATCTGCATGTGTTGTCAGCTGAATACCTTTATAAGAAAGATCTTCAAATGCAACTACAGTTTCGCCTGCTACGGATTCTGCATCAAAGACAAAGACTACATCAACAGAACCATCTTTGGTTTCTGCTGTAAAGGTTGTAGATGCTGTAACCTCTTTTCCGTTAACCAGCACAGGTTCTTCCGTATAGGTGACTTCATCTGCAGGCTGTTCGGAATCATCCGGAACATCTGGGGTTTCTGCATCCTGATTGGAATCATTCGATTCGTCCTCATTCTTTACAGGAACTTTCTTCATCAGCTTTCCGGTTACGGTATACTCATGGCCAACGATCAGGTTACGGTACTGTACGGTATCAACAAGTGTTGTCTGTCCAGATACGGCTCCCTGATGATCATCGGTTGTCTGATCTACATTTGTGGTATGGATCTCCGGATAATGCACAGTCTGTCCATCATCTTTCATATCTGCATGAGATGTTACCTTTACGCCATTGTGATACAGATCCTCAAAAATAACGACATCATTTCCCTGTAACTGGGTAGAATCCAGGACAAATTCAAGTGTTACTTCGCCGTCTGCTTTTTCCGGAACGAATGTTTTTTCGGAAGTGACATTGTTTCCTTCTGCATCGGTTGCCATTCTGATGCCACTGATTGCACCAGTAGCCGACATTTCAGATGCTGTATAGGTGTATTTCTCGCTGCCACTGGAAATTACAAAGGTAAATACCGGATTCGCATCTTTCAGAGTTTCAGAAGAGTTAATAGTTGCAATAACAGTTCCAGATGCTTCTGTTGGCGTTAATGTACCAGAATAACGTAATTCCGGAATATCATTTCCGTCTGCATCAACTGCAGTTCCCGTTACCTGATATGTCTTTCCAACGGTGAGGCCGTCATATTCAGCGCGGAAACCATACTGATAGGATGCACCCGGATTAACCATTGCGCTTCCTTTTACAGTGTATTCTTTGCCCGGAATTAAATTCTCATAGCGGACTACATCTTTAATGGTTACTGTGCTGCCAATTACGCCTTCTTTATCGTTTGTGGACGCATCGGTTGCGGTTGTATGGATTTTCGGAATATGGACACTCTGATTTTCGTCTGAAATATCTTCATGCCGTGCAACGTCAATATCGTTATGGAACAGTTTCTCAAATGCTACGGTTGTTTTTCCTTCCAGCGCATTGCTGTCGTAGTTAAATAACAGATTAACTGTTCCCGAAGTTTTGGTTGCTGTAAAGGTCATTTCTGAGGTGATTTCTTTTCCATTCTGGGTAATGGCTTTTCCGGTATCCTTATCCATCAGAGTACCTTTTACGGTATAGCTCTTTCCGATAATAAGGTTTTCGTATTTAACCGTATCCACAAAACGGCCATCTTTTGCGGATGTTCCAACGTGATCCTTGGTAGAACCATCAGAAGCAGTCGTACCGATCTTCGGATAGTGGATTGTCTGCTCTTCATCGTTAATATCCGCATGGGATGTTACATTTTTCTTGTTATGGTACAGATTCTCATATACAACGGTAGTTGCCCCAGCTAAATCAGAAGCATCCAGCTTGTATACAAGGTCAATCGTTCCATCTTTTGTCTCTGCCACAAATTCTGCAGACGCTGCGATTTGTTTGCCGCTCGCAACAAGCGGTTTGCCGGTGTCTTTATCCATAAGTACGCCGGAAATGGTATAACGCTTTCCTACCACCAGATTCTTGTAGGATACGTGGTCGATAATCGTTGTCTTTCCGACGGTTCCGACACCATCGTTCGTCTGTTTATCGACTGCGTTCGTACGGATCTCTGGGAAGTAAACGCTCTGCTTATCATCGTTGATATCTGCGTGTGTGGTAACGGTGACTCCGTTATGGAGCAGCTCTTCAAAGATAACAACTGTGCGGTTTTTCAGATTACTTGAATCTAAGGTAAAGGTTAAGGATACTTCGCCGTTCGCTTTTGTTGCCTTAAAGGTAACACTCTGAACAACATCTTTGCCATCTTTGTCTTTTGCAGGAACTGCCTGCTCCGATCCAGATGGTTTAATCATTGCTTTTCCAGAAATGGTGTATTCTTTACCTACTACCAGATTTTTATAGGATACAACATCGGTAATCTGTACTTCTTTACCGATAGTTCCTACCTGATCTCCAGTTTCAACACTTGTAGCTGTTGTCTGAATCTTCGGAATCTGTACAGTCTGGCCTGCATCATTGATATCCTCGTGACGAGCAACATCTTTTTCATTATGATACAGTTTTTCATACGCAACCGTTGTTTTTCCTTCCAGCACGCTGCTGTCATATACAAATGTAAGATCAACGCTTCCTTGGGCTGCCGTAGCTGTAAAACTTGTTTCGGCTGTTACGGCCTTTCCATTCTGCTCAATGGCTTTTCCGGTTTCTTTATCCATCAAGGTACCTTTGATCGTGTACTTCTGTCCAACAATCAAATTGCTGTAAGATACAGTATCAACAAGGCGTGCTTCTTTGGATGAGGTTCCTACATCATCTTTTGTGCTGTGATCCTTTGCAGTGGTGCGGACTTTAGGATAATGAACAGACTGTTCCTCATCATTAATATCCGCATGGGATGTTACATTGATCTTATTGTGAATCAGATCTTCAAAAACAACTACCGTTTTATCTTCCAGCACAGAAGCATCCAGCTTATAGGTCAGATCTACCGTACCGTCTTTGGCGGTTGGCTTGAAGGTTGTTGTTGCTGTGATTTCTTTTCCGTTTACGAGTAACGCCTTTCCGGTGTCTTTATCCATGAGTTTTCCGGAAACCGTATACGCTTTGCCTGGGATCAGATTTTTATATGTTACATGATCAATGATCGTAGTCTGTCCAACAAGTCCTACATGGTCCTTTGTTTGACTATCTGCTGCATTCGTGCGGATGGACGGATAATATACCATTTCGTTTGCATCAGACAGATCGGTTGCTTCTGCTACTTTGGTTTCGCTCTTATCGTCATTGACAAGGTACATTGTCTGTGTGATAACCGCGGTTCCCTCAAAGTCAGATGAATCCCAGTTGAAAGTAACATCGACAGAACCAGATCCTTCCTTGCTGTGTACGTGGAAGTTCTTAGACGCAGTAATTGCTTTTCCATCTGCTCCGGTTAATGCTTTTCCGGTGGACTGATTTACAAGCGTTCCTCTTACAACATATTCCTTGTCATAGGCTAATCCTGTATAGGAAACAGTATCGGTAATCTTGTCATTTTTGCTGCGTACACCACTCTGATCGGCCGTTGCATCATCCTTGGCAACAGTTTTCAGACTCGGAATCGTAACGGTCTGGTCGGTATCGTTGATATCTTCATGGGCCTGGACTTCAATGCCATCCCAATACAGATGCTCAAACGCAACCAGAGATTTTCCTTTCAGTTTCGAACTCTCAAAGCTGAAGGTGATATTCACAGTGCCACTTGATTTTTCAGCAGTAAAAGTCTGCTCTCCGGTGGCAATTACGCTTCTGTCATCTTTTCTGACCAGCTGTCCTTTTAACGTATAAGTACGTCCAACCTTCAGACCACTGTATTTAACTGTATCAACTACGGTAGCCTTTTCACCAACTGGAACACTGTGGGTTCCTGTGGTTGTGTCTTTTGCGGTTGTTTTAAGGACAATTGTATGGTTGACCTGCGGGTTTAAGCTTGCATTGGTCTTCTCGGAATCTACGGTTACTGTAGTCTCGATCAGATCTTTTCCATAATTTCCCTTGCAGGCAAGCTCACGGATGGAATAAGTTCCATACTGCAGTGCGCCACGGTCTTTATTTACGGTTCCATCACCAAACCATGTTCCATACTGGCCGGAAAGTTTCGATTCATCGGTAATCTTCTTTCCGTCCTGATATTTATCAAGGCCATTGGTATTGGTTGTATGTGCGATTTCTGAGGTATCTACAACACCATCCTTATTGGAAAGGACAACGTGGGATTCCTTGGTTTCATTATTGGTGATCAGGAATGGAATGTTTGCCATTGCACTTCCATCATCATCGATCTTATAGAAATGAAGATCTCCACGAATGATGTTATCCGAAGCAGTAAATCCATCCTCTGCAATCACGGTATCACCATAATGCAGTACAACTGCATCACCTTTTTTCTGAATAGTACCGAAAAATTTACCTTTTACCGAAACATCGCCATTGGTGAAATTATTGTCTTTGTTGTAGCCTTTGACAGCACTGGTTTCTTCAATAGTAATTGTTCCTAACGGTAAAATTGGGCTGCCATTGGCATCGAGATAGAAGTCATCGCCTTTTACTTTGCATGTTTCACTTAACTGCGCGCGGTAAATGTCTTTGCCTCCAACCGTTCTCTTGATGGCTTTGATAACCCATGTTTTGGTCGCTTTTTCAGGAAGATCAGACTCTTTTTCATAGATCTTATTGTAATATTTTACTGTAAACTCTGTACCGGAAAGATCTTTAGAAGTATCCTTATTTCCTTCAGAATCGACTTTATTGATCGTAATAACTGCTGGGTCATTTAACGGTTCATCTGTCATGGTAACTTCTGCTGTCTTTTCTGGTTCTACTTTAATAGAAGGCATTTCTGTATTAAGTTCAAAGCCCTCTGGAGCAGAAATTTCTTTGACTTTGTATGTTCCAGCATCAACCTTGCCAAAATCGGCAACACCTTTTGCATTTGTTTTTGCTGTTGCCACCTGTTTTCCATTTGAATCGATCAGTGCAAATTCAGCACCCTCTAAGGAATAGCAGCTATTACCATTCGTCAGGGATTCATTGGCAGATTTTTTGATTACCTTTGCTTCGCCCTGCTGCAGCCATGTTACAGTCAGCGATGTAGAGGAAGTATTCGGGAACATCTGGATATAGGTTGTATGCTGTACGGAGTCATCTCCAGTATCAACGATCATTGCCTGAGAATCATTCATGGATGCGCCAAGCTCTCCGGTGGAATAGGTTTTTCCCGGATTCGTGCCGGCCTTCGCAAACAAGAAAAATTTCTGTCCACCATTGATGGTAACATTCTGATTCGTGTACTCTCTGTCGGGAGAATACAGATGGATGTATACACCCTGCGGAATTTTCATTGTTACGCTGTTCATATCATTCGCATTCAGAGTAATATCCGGTGTACGCTGTTTACCATCGGTAGAATCGATGTAAGCAGTAGCCTTTGTTTTACTGAACGCAACTTCCGTACTTTCGATCAAATGTGCTTTTGCAAAATCGAGAATAGGCTTTGCAAGATCAATACCATTCTGTTTTCCCTCTTCGCCAGACAGCTGCTCATTTCCATTGTACGCATAGTTCAGCGCAAATGTAGTTCGAATAATGGCTTCTTCCTGTCCCATACCAGCAAGAGGACCTTTGCTGAATCCCTGACCGCTCTCTCCATAGTAGAGAACTGTACGGGCAAGGTTGTTATCAAATGGATTAGCAACACCGGAGTTGGTATATCCATTATGATCCGGCGTATGTTTTTCCTGCTGCATGCAGAAAGCTCTCTTATTATCGATGATAAAAATCGGAACCGATCTACCACCGTAATGTGCAAATCCCATTGTGCTGATTGTTACTTCTTTGCTTTCAGCTCTGGATCTTGACAGATCAAACAGTGCAATTTCGGATACATCCGGAAGTTTATAGGCTTCTGGACCAGCCGCAGGCTCGTCGGCACCTGGGTCGGTGGATAAAATTGAATTATCAACCGTATCCGTTGTCTCTGCTGCATTTTCCGAAGGATTCGATGTTACTTCGCCTGCCGCATTCGACGCAGATTCATTATCCGCACTCCTCTGGAATGCGATTTCAAGAATCTTGTCTCCTTCCACAGCAATATCATTTGAATACTCCTGTGTTTTTTCCGGCAGATCAACATCATCTGCTCCTGCATCTGTAGTTACTCGATACGTTGCGATATAATTTCCGTCATCGCTCGTGACTTTGGTTTTAACAACAGTACCTTTATCGGCTTCAAGGACAAGATCATAACTATTTTCCGGTTCTGCAGTCGTCACATTGCCGTTTGCATCGGTAATTGTTGTTTTGTCGTTCTCTTTTCGGATTGTCTGCGTATTTTCTTTTCCATCACTACTCTGTGTTGTGACTACAATACTTCCGCCGGCATTATCAATCTGGATTGATAATGTACCACGTTCCACTGCTTCCGGAATAATATCCGTAGTTGTGGATGGATCGTTGTCATCATCTGTTGCGGCGCTGACGGTATTTACGCCAACCGAACCGCTACTCATTGCTACCAGCAGTAATCCGGCAGTGACTTTCCGAAGATAGTCCTTCATTTTCTTCATCATCACGCAATCTCCTTTTCTATATTTTTTTATCCAACCCGGGTGACGAATCCGGAGTCGAATAAGGGATATTTATTTGTCCCTGTATATAGTATTGTAAATCCAACTATTTTTTTTGATCGTTTTTTCAAAAGTGCTTCGGCGGGTTGATTTTTGCTATATGCTGTACGCAACGAATGCGAAAGAAGAGGGAAATATAGAGGATCAAATGATGCGGAGACATATGGTAGGCAAGTGGTAGACGATCTGGAAGCGCAGAATAGAAAGAAAGGACCATGAAATTTCCATGATCCTTTTCAACACTATAAAGTAATTCACGAGGTAGTAATAACGGATTTTCCGTTTACCAAAAATGAGGAATCGACTTTTTCGATTGCGGGAAACAAGTATACTAACAAAAACAGATCAAACAAAAACAGTGTAAAAAATAATTGTTGTGCATCTGGCCCGGATGACACGAAGCATGAATTCGAAGCGGCAGAGAATATCAAATCATCAGTCAGCCAAAAGAAGGCATCTGCTCCAAACCGAAAGGAAGCAAATGAGCTATTCGAACATCTTTGGGCGCTTTATTCCTCAAAGAGGGGGAAAGGACAAGTCAGCGACTAGAAATATCAATTTTTAGTAGCTCCGCAACCACTGCACTTATAGCCAGTCAATCTTTGCTCAGTTCTGGCTTGCTCGTCTACAATTGTTTCGTCATATGCTTCGCTAACCAATCTCTGTTCATCATATGCGTCCTGATCCGTAACCGTTGTGCTTCCAACACAAACTTTTTGTGAACTATAGCTATGATCCGTAACAGCCGAATGATCACCTACAGCTTCGATTGCATCTGGACCATATCCAAAATCTTCCCCACATACATTGCATACCTGATGGTATTCATAAATTGGTTCCTCATGGGTAACCGCATCATGGTGGATTGTCTGATATACTGCATCGTGATGGACGGTATGGGTTTTCGCTGGGATGTTTACGGTCGTATACTGCTCAACCCAATTATGTTCATGAGGAGCCTTAGTCGGAGCAGGTGTGGCGGTTGGAGCCTTAGTTGGAGCAGCAGTCGTTGCCGGGGTACTTGGCTTCTTGGTTGGAGCAGGCGTTGATGTTGAAGAAGATTTCGGGACACTCTTGGTCGGAGTCGGGGTCGTCTTAGTGCTTGCGCTGGTATTCTTTTGGGACTCCGTATCCTTTTGGGCTTCTTCCTTTGGCTTATCCGTAGGTGTAGGCGATGCTTTCTTTGTATCTTCTTTCTTTTCGGAAGTATTTGATTCCTGTTTTTTGTCAGAGGTTGTTACCGTATTTGAAACTTCTTTTCCCGAATCAGCCGAAACTGATGTAGTTCCCTTTTTTTTACAGGACTCCGGAATTTCTGTCTTTTCTTCAACCTCAGTTCCATCGCTCTTTTTGCAGATCTCATCTTTGGACCCAATTACTACCGTATCTTTATCAGCCAGCTTTTCGGCTTCTGTTTCGGAAACAACAGATACTTTCTGGGTAATGGTAATAACAGGGTTTGTATTGGTGGTATATTTGGCTCCTCCCGGGGTTGCCTTCGGGTTTTCTTTTGAGGACAAATATTCAGCCAGCTTCTCTGCATTTATCTCTACTTCATATTTTACTTCATATTCCCCAACTTTTTCTAAATCAATCCCTGAACCACTGGCAGAAATGGAATTTACAATATCCTTATCATAACAAATTCCATGCAGCAGGTTTGGAGAATCAGCGCTTTGTAAAATATACAGATCATGAATTCCAGATACTGCATCTTTGATATCTTCCTCAGTATAATTATCCTCAGTGATAATATCTTCAGAGGAATCCACAACGGAATGGCTTTCTTTTACAATGGAAGAACTGGAAACACTCTGGGATTCAGAATTACCTGTTTCTGGAGCAGTCTGCGTTTTCGGAGTCCCGCATCCTCCCAATCCGGTACTCAATAATCCTGTCATAACCAATAAGGACATTTGCGTTCGTTTTCTCATAAAAAGATCTCCTTTCTTTTCTTAAGGATGTATTTCGGTTATATATGGTATTCCAAAAAAGATTTCTATTGCGTTTTCACGTATGAAAAAATTGGGATATCTCGGGTAACCCAAACTGTTCTTTATTATACCGCGGCTACAACGGAATTACAATCATCTTATTGTTTTATAGTACAAGATAAGACTATTATTGTATCGTAAGGGACGATAATTGAATCACTTGGGACAATAAAGCAGATAATTATTTGAAATTTGCTAATGAATTTCATGTACCAGATCTCAAAAATGACCTTTTACGGTCCGCAGATAATCCCAGGTAACAAAATTAGGGAAAAATATAGGCCAGAGGTCGCTAAATAATGCTTTCGTGTTGGAAAGTGGTAGGATAATATATTTTTTTAGGCTATTTTTACTGGATTTTTCTTATTTTTTTGGCATATTTAGAGGGAGTCCTATATTATCCCTAATAAACAAGGTCTTTCAAAAACGTCTATAGATAAAGCAAATTCTTGCTTCAGTTCTAAATTCAAAAAAATGGTCTAATATAAGACTATTGTATTATTTTAGACTATAGTTTTTAGTAGGACTATAATCAAAGGCAAAAAAAACAACCTGGGAGATTTCCCAGGCTGTCATGTATTTCACTTAATTGCGTTTTGCTTCCATGCAAACATCATTCCCAGCGTAGCCATCTGGTGGCAAATCCTCCTCAAAGATTTTCTAAGCGCATATACGCCTATATGCACGATCAAATTCAAATGTAGCAGCAGCAAGCATATCTACGCCAAATTGCCATTTTTCTGTTTGGATTCCACGATACTTCTGCCACAAAGCTTCCAAGCCATCATATGCCATCTTACAAAACGATTCACTGGATTGGCAGCTCGTGAGTACCCGTCCAAGCATGTTCCGGAATAAAACATAATATTCCTTAAAAAAGTCAACATACTGTTCCAGGCTAATTGTCTTCCATGTTTTCTGCTCCGTTACTCGCCCAAGTGCAAATAACAGATCAAAGGAGAAGTCTCCCGGGTAGAACTGGATAAACTTCTCTGAATATTGGGAGAATAAAGCATTTGAATCTTCGGAAGTATACATTTCACGAAAAAATTTGTTAAAATCCTGAAACAGATTGAAATAAAAACTTCCTTTTGAAAAATTGTAACAATCCATAAAATTCCTCCAATCATTCATGAATACATTTTTCGTAAAGCATCACAATTGAGTAACCGATCACCATGATCAAGATAGCTTTAAAGATCTTATCCGCCTCAATAGCTACGGTAATCCACCACATAACGAAAAACGCACCCAAGATCCCTAATAATTCCAAAATATCATCCTTGTTTTCTTCGATGTATCTTTCGAACCGTACACCTAACCAATATCCAATTTCTCCTAAAGTATCCAATGTTTCATTAAATTTTTCATTGAATTTTTTCATTAAAGTCGTCCTCTCTTTGACAAAATGTATTTCAGATCTTATAGGTTTCGATACTCCTTTCATCGTTTATTTGATCTGATATTCATAGAATTAGAAAGGCGAAAAAAAATAAGCGAAACCTTTTACAGTCTCGCTTATTTGGATATCCATTATAAATAATCTCTTAACAATGCTTTTCTTCGCGGAGAACGCATTTTCATGAGGGCTTTTGCCTCGATCTGACGGATTCGTTCTCTGGTGACGTTCATTTTCGAGCCAATTTCCTCTAATGTCTGTGGCTTTTCGCCGTTAAGACCATATCGCATTTCCAACACGGCTCTCTCACGCTCTGTTAAACTATCCATTGCTTTTTCCAATGCATCACACAACGATGAATAGACAGCGGATTTTTCAGGATTTGACTGCATATTTGTAGCCGGGACAAAATCTCCGATCGAAGTATCTTCCTCCTCACCAATTGGTAAATCCAAGGATGCCGGCTGTTGCTGATAATTTCTTAACGCAGCTAAGGCCTCTTCAGAAATTCCAAGAGCTTTTGCAATTTCGCTCTCTTTTGGATCTCGCTGCAGTTCCTGTCTCAATTTAATTTCCATCCTGCGAGCTTGATTAAATTTATCAAAGAGATGGACCGGAATACGAATTGTACGACTGTCATTACAGATAGACCGTGTAATCGCCTGTCGAATCCACCAAGTCGCATAAGTGGAAAACTTATATCCCTTCCTGTAATCAAAGCGGGTGACCGCATTCATGAGTCCCATATTTCCTTCTTGAATTAGATCCATAATGGAAAGATTCGAACCTCCAACATAGCGTTTAGCAACACTTATGACCAGACGTAAATTAAAACGAATAATCCTATCCCTTGCCTCAGCGTCTCCGGCCTCATACCTTTTAAAAAGTTCTTGCTCTTCTTCCAGACTCAAAAGAGGATCATTTCCAAGTTCGTTCAGGTACATCTTAACAGAATCAGTGCAATCTAAATCAAAATCGTCCTCTAATAAAGTATCATCAGAAGAAGCATTTTCCTGCTCCACAAACTTAAAGTAAATAACCTCGGCCTGTTTTTCATCAATTCCCTCTTTGATACAGCTTTTCCTAAACTGTTCAAAAGAAGACTGTTCTTCATAGATCTTCTGCAATCTTGAGGTGATTACCATATTTTCCTTCGTTTCCATAATTTCTTACCACTCTTCCGTTTCAAATTTTGTCTGCTTGCTATCCCTGTCCAGTACAATTGCTGCACGGAATTTATTTCCTTTTTTCGACACAAAAGAAATATAATTAGCCGTTCGGCCATCAACAAGGATCTGACGAACCTCATCTTCTGTCAGCTCGTGTTTACAAACGTTTGTTCCTAAATGAAAGCCGCATCCGGAACGATCTGGGCAAGCATATCCCCAATCATACTTTTTCAACGACTTGTTGCAGAATGGGCAAATTAATTCAGTTTCTTCTGCCGGCGGGAAGTAGAATTTTACCTTTCCGGATTCACGATCAACGATCAGCCGTGCATTAAATTTTTTCTTTTCTTTTGACACAAATCCTCTGATTGTCTGTGTCTGTCCCTCCTTGAATAAAAGTTCCAGATCTGCGGTTTTTAATGTTACTCCGCAAACCTTTTTGGGAACTTTAAAATCACAAGTTTTTTCTTTATGGCCGGAGCAACCATACATATTCAAATATTCTTCCATTTTCTTACCGCATATAGGGCATGTGTAATCTGTCATTTTTCCTTCTTTCCCAGCGCCTAAAATAGGATTTATAGGGGCTGTTATAACTTGATTTGTCCAGTTTCGAACAGATGCTTGTAAGTCACTGAGGAAAGATTCATAAGAATCCATTCCATTTTCTATATCATCAAGCCGTTTTTCCCATTGCGCTGTCATAACGGCCGATTTTAGTTCTTGAACAGGAAAACATGCAATCAAATTTATTCCTTTTGTAGTTGGAATGATTGTCTTGCCTTTCTTTTCTATGTATTGTCTATCTTCCAGCGTCTGGACGATAGATGCCTGTGAGGAAGGTCTTCCTAATCCTAGCGGACGTTCCCCGGGCTTCCCAGCCATGAGCCTACGCAGCTCTTCATCCTCTAATGTTTTTCCGCAATTGATCATTGCGTTCAGCAGAGTTGCGTCTGTATAACGTTTAGGCGGTTCCGTTTCTTTTTTTAACGCTTCGAAATCAGCGGTAACTATCTCACCATTCTTAACATTTGGGATAATTTTATCTTTTGGAACACCAAGAACAGCTAAAAAGCCTGCCGACACCAACGTCATTCCTGTTGTTTCAAATACTTCATTCTCAACAACTGTCTGAAATTTTGTTTTGTTAAATACCGCATCCGGGAACAGCATGCAGATTACAGACCTCGCAATTAAGTCATATAGTTTTCCTTCATCACCAGTAGGCATTCCCGCTTTGGGGGTTGGTACAATAGCATAATGGCTGGAAACTTTATGACTATCGAAATAATGTCTGTCTAAGGGATCTACTCTTCTTCCAGTGTTGTACTCAGAATACACTGTAAGAGACATCAAATGGTCGATGGTCCGCTGCATTTCTTCCCCCATATCATCTGGCAGATAGACGGAATCTGTACGTGGATATGTTATATATCCGTTTTCATACAACTTCTGTGCCAACGAAAGTGTCTTAGACAGTGAAAATCCATATTTTTTATTGGCATCCATCTGCAGTGTGGACAGATCGTACAAATATGGCTTTTTCTTTTTGATCTGCTCCGTGTGCAGATTGGATATCACACCAACATGTGATCCATTCTGCAGCTTACTTAATAATTCATGTGCTTCCTGAGCGTTTGGAATTTTTTGTGATACATGGGTTCCGATATATTGGATTCCCTTTTGTGTCGCAAATTTTCCCTGAAGGACAAAATAAGGGGTTGGCTTAAAATCATGTATCTCATTTTCCCGTTGCACAATCATATTCAGGACCGCTGTTTGTACACGCCCAATTGACAGTACCCCATTGTTCGGATATTTAAGTGTACAGGCGACTGTAAGATTCATTCCAACGATGAAATCTCCTGTTGAACGCGCTCTTCCGGACTCAATAACAGATAACCGATCTGTACTGCTAACCAGATTTTCAGGTAAAAAAGCCTTTTGAAAAGATTCCTGGGACTGTTCATGAAAGATAGCCCGCGAGTATGGAGTATTACACTGCATATAGCGATACAAATAATCCATAATCAAATCACCTTCACGATCACTATCTGTCGCACAGATAATATGATTTGCTTTATTGAAGATGTTTTTTATGACGTTGTACTGTTTCGTATTGTTGCCAAGCAATTTAAGCTCATAATGGTCTGGAATATATGGTAATGGAATATTTTTCCAATTCTGATACCGTATATCAATGTCCGGAAGTTCCTTGAGCGTACACATATGCCCATATCCCCAAGTAACATAAGCTTCCTGCCCCTGATAGCGGATTTTAAAATATCCATTTTTAGTCCGTTGGGCCTTGATCTGACGTTCGTATTTTTCCAATTGGCTGAATGTTACCACTACACCATTTTCCAACGGAATCCCGAATAATGCCGCCGCGATTTTAGTACCCATATCTGGTTTTTCTGCATAAATCGCAATCATTTTGTTTCCTCCGTTTCCAAAGAATCAACCAAAACCAAATTTTCACATAAAAATTTACGAACCATTTTCCGAGCTTCTTTATTTTCTTCTGTTGTGATGCCAGTAACATCGATCCAGATCAGAAAATCAATATATTTTGCTGGATTTTTTTCAATGTATTCTGAAAAATCCCACAAAGTCGGAGCGTAATCTTCTGCTTGAAACCTCATGATTCGAAATTTTTCGCACATTTTATCGTAATCTTCATACGTGCAAACAATTTTTGACATTTTACACCTCCCTATTAGAATGAGAAATTCAAAGGAAAATAGCTATTTCCTTAATTTAGAATTACAAAATTTATCAAATTCCAATTTTCACGTACGAAAAAAAAGCACTAACAATCAAATCGACTGTTAGCGCTTTTCCTTAATTAATAAAACCTGTGATGGATTTCTTTCCACAAAGTCCCCACTTATCTTTTTTGTTTGCTTCTACATTTGATTGCAGTGCTTCTTTTATCTCGTCTTCGGATTTTGCAGTTACATTATTTTTTAGTCTATTCCAAGAATCAGATGCCGCATCTGTAATCGCATTGACTTTTCGTGTAATCTTACCGCTGGCATTGGTAGCCTGCTTGATTTGTTTTAGCTGATTTTTAGCTGCCTGTTTGTCTGATCCGGCAAACAACACCGACGAATCGGTATCTACAATCTTTAATAGCTCTTTTTGGGTTTTCTGAGTCAAATCGGTATTCAGATTGTTATAAATGTTCTGATTGGCTTCTGTCGCCTTGTCGAATAAATCTTTCTGGGTTTTCTGTGCTTCCTGTCCGCCGCTATTCATTTTACTCAATTTTGAATATGATTGTATTGAATACGCATCGGGTCCAGAAGCCGCCTTTTGAAAAATCCACTGTGTATTGATACTGTCTTTGACACTAGAAACACCAGAACTTGACAAAGCATCCTTATAGATATCGCTCACATTGGAGGCTGCACTACTAACCAGATGTGACATATCATAGCCTTCTGGCAAGGTAGGCGTTGATAAAGATAATTCTTTCGTTACATCTCCAAATTGACTTTGAAAGAGTTGCATGCTATTTCCGGATTGCCCGCTTGCATCCACATAATCACTATACGTATTCATGCATTGCGAAGCCAGAGAAATATACTGCGCATTTGTGGCCGAACTATCATAGCCACTTGCGATATCTACATCCGATAAATCATATAGATTCTCGGTTGGAAATGTAATTTCATAATTTTGAGCATAATACTCAGCAAGATCAAGCTGTTCTGTCGAAGCCATCTGATTCTGAACCTGTTGATACATGGACTGAAAATCATCCGTATCCACAATAGTATCCATATAGTCTGCCTTTAACGTCTGCAATGTTCGTGCTATTTCAGTGCTATCCACACTTGATACATTAGCAGAAGCTTCTTGGTTAAGTGCATACACATTAGATGTTTGCAACACCGTTGCAATAATTAATACAGAAGGCAATATCCTCGTACTTTTCATAAATCTTCCCCTTTCCTAAACTACTATACCGCGGTTAACACTTTTCGATTATAGTATCATAAATCAATCCCATAACAATTTAGGGATTTCCGGCGGCAATGGCCGTTTGTGCTGCTGTATATTTTGACATGGAATCAATGATATTTTGGTGTAACGCCAAATATTTGTACGCGAGTGTGGTAACATCTCCACTATTTTCACGAGCCATATCTAAGATCTCCTGAAGATGCGTCAATGTCTCCTCAACACCTTCACAAGCATATTTCTGATTATATGTATAAGATCCAGTTCTTACAGGATGATTTTCCTTTTCCTGTTGATAGCTAACCTGAATTACGCTTAATTGATTTTGCAGCAAACTAACATGATTCAAGAAATCGTCCTCAGAAATGCTTTCGGCAATATAGAGAGAAAAAATGTCATCCATTTCACCCGCATATACAGATAAATCATTAATATAGTCGCTTTGCCGTTCATACCATTGTTTTCCAGTATATTGTTTCTGGTATTTTTGAAAACTTTTAAATGCAAAAATCCCCAAAATACTTAATGCGATTATTGTGACACATAAAATAATTTTCTTTTTCGTCATTACTCAAATTTCCTTTCTGTCGTACGTGAATTCGTTTTTTGTTTTTTGTTTTCTAATACTATAAGTTGAAGGGAAAAAACGAAGGAGGTTTCATAAACTATGAATTATGCACTTTTTGTTGAGTATGAAGGCATATTATTAGGGAATACTCAAAAATTTTCTCAATTATCCCTAACCCGTTTGCGAGAAAAGACTACAGCAAAACAAATTTTACGTTTCATCTTTGAAGAGCTTTTAGAATGGACGCCTGAACAAGTCCGTGACTATTTAACCCCTCAGATAGCCGAACAGTTGCATTTAACCAGAATTGTTCATCAAATCGACTTTCCATCCGAATGCAATCCAGAGACAGATCTTTTCTACCTTGCTGCTTTTGTGTATCCAGAACAGATTCGTATCTCCAAACGGAAACAGGTTTTGTTTGTCTACGAAAAAGTATTACAGGGAAAACTCAAAAAATTTCCCAAAAATTTTTTCTTATCTGGAGACGCAGAATACAATTTGGAAATTTGCCTTGCCTATGCGTTAAATCACTTTGGAAACTTTCATTCAGTGGAAGAACTGTATGGTTTTTTCGCAGACAAACGCAAATTCTGCCATTTTGCCAAAGAACACAAGTTAATAGAGCCTATTCGTAATCTATACGAAAATCCCGTAGAACTTCTTCATAATACACTTCCTAGTGAAATGCAGAACGACTTTTTCTATGAGTATTATTCGTACCAATACAGTTTGAATAGTGGAACATAACGGAGGAAATATATGATCATTCATCTCAAGGACACGGCTATACAGCTTAATCCAAGTGAAGTGCGGGCAGCCAAAAAGTTAATTTCTCGTTTCATCACTTCTGTAAGTTCGGCATCAAAACGCACAGGCCAAATTTCCTTTTACTTTACGGTTCTGATTATTATGCATATTATGTCTCAACAACTTTTGGAAACGTTCGACCCGAAAGATTTACAGGAAATCATGAAAAAGTACCAAAAATAATGCCATATGACTTTTTTACGTCAGAAACATGTTCTGATGGATAGCTATAGTAGAGAAAAGCTCCCTAATTTAAGCGTAGGGAGCTTTTCTTTTACTATCCATTTACAGAAAACCAGATGGCATGTAAATCAGCATTGCGGACATATTGTCAGGATATTTAACAATATTTTTAGCTGCATTAACAAGTGCATTGGTAGCTTCCGTCCCCTCCGGTGGCGAATTTAGGATGATCTCAGACATTGCATCCGGGCGCAATGCATAATGGATTCCATCTGTAGTCATCAATACCAAATCCTGCTCCTGCAATTTTCCGGAAATTGTGTCAATCCGCGGGTTAATGATCTTTCCAATTCCACTGGTTAGCTTTAATCTTCCGTCATGCACATAATATGTCTCGCTATCAATCTTCCCTTCCTGTAATAGTTCGTACGCTTGCGTATGATCATGAGTAATCAGATTGACTTTTCCATTGCGGATAATATACAGCCTGGTATTACCGCTATGTCCAATTGCTATTTTGCGGTCCGGCAAAAACAAGCAGCATGTTACACTTGCCGAATAACCGGAAAACAATTCTTCATTTCCCATTTGAAATGCTCCCAAAATCCGATTCGCATCATTCATAGCCTTTTCGAGGAAAAATTTCGGATACTTTATTAGCAAATCCGGTTTTTTCCCAAACGAATCCTTGATGTTTTCAATTATGTCCATAGCAACAATAGATGCTGGTTGCGGTCGCTGCGGCATAGAACCTGTTCCATCCGCAACGATGCACAACAATGTTTCCTCATCAAGCTCGCAGAATTGCACAAAATCCTCCTGCTGCTCTCGTCCAACCCCAATGTCTGATGTCGCACCACATATATATTTTGGCATATTAAGAATCCCCTTTTACATTTTTCGAGTCATTCATTTTTTCTTCGAGATGTAAAAGATGTTTCTTCTTTCGAGTAAAGTGTAAAAACATGCCTATAAGAACTGCAATTCCACAGCCGATAATCACAAGTAATATTAATAATACTTGTATTCCTCTGTTTTCATTTACCGTTTCTTCTACAGCATCTTTTACTTTCTCTGGGCTTGTCTTTTCAATTTTTTCTGCCGGAGCTGTTGTAACTCTTGCAGCGTCAGAAGAACTTTCAGTTTTTTCAGAAGTTTGCTTATTCGAAAAATCATCTGTAACTGCAGTTTCCTGTACCGCAGTAGTAGCAGTCGGACGCAATTTATCCACAATATCGTTTGTTTCCTGCTTCTTTTCAGCTTTTAACGTATCACCCGATGTTGTATTTGAAACTGATACATTTGGTGTGAGTGGCTTCAGGTTTGCAGCCTCTTTTTTGACAGAATCACTTTCGCTTGGTACTGTTGTTGGTTCCGGCGTAATCGTTGGTGTTGGTATCGGTGTAGTTGTCGGGTTTGGGGAAGGTTCCGGAGCCTGTGTCGGAGTCTGTGTTGGTTCCGGCTCTGGCTCTGGTGTTACCGTTGGCTCAATTGTCGGCTCTGGTGTTGGAGCCGGCGGGGTAACAACCTTCTGTAAGGTCAACTTTTGAATGTTAGATTCTACCGTTTGGACAAGATTATTTGCATAATATCCATTTGCAACAGCTTTGATTTCAATCTCTTTTTCAGAAGAAGTTTGATTGCTTGCAGTGATTACCATATCTCTGCTTTGCGAAAACGTGCCATCTTTTGTATATACGACCATTTGAAAAGAACCTATTTTATCGTATAAAAAAATGGTTTTGTTCAAGATACTGGGATGTTGACCATTAATTGTAATCAAACGTTCTACGGAGTTTCCCTCTGAATCAACAAATTCCGGGACACGTATTGTTTCCACTGTCAAATCAGATGGAATATAAAAATCTACCACATAACCCGTGACAGATGTTGTCGCTGTTGCATTCATATTATTAAATGTAAGTTGTACATCATCCTGTCCAGGAATTATTGTGGCTGAACTGGAAACTTTTGGACTTTCCATCTGATATTCACAAATAAGCTGTATCTTTTGAGAGGCTTCTGTTTTTACTTCCTGATCATCACCATAGACCGCTTTTACGTATGCCTGGATCAAAACATCCTCACTTTTTGCATCCTGTTGAATGTTTTTTAATAACAGTGACAAACTTTTTGTTTGTTTGAAGTCATATGCAGAACTATTGTTGTCTTCATCTTGACTATTGTCGTCTTCAATCAAACTATTATTGTCCTTTTCGAGACAAATTTGTAACAGAACTTTGGAATCAGAGGTAATGATTCCTTCCGTATATTCTTTCCCATCAACAAATAGTGTACTTGTTGCATGTTCAAATTCTGGAAGATCAATCTGCTCAATTTCTGTTCCTTTTGGGATGATCAGTTGACATTCATAGCTGGAAAGTTCTGCTGTTCCGGTTCCAGCCAAACCATCCAATGTCACCTTGGCTGTTTGACCGTAAGAAAGCTTGTCCTGCTCTGTTTTCCATACTGGTGTTTCAATTTTATAACTCGTTTTCAAAACCGTTGCTGAGACTGTTTCGTCTACCTTTGATGTGAAGTTCTCCCCGTCTTCTGATTCCCGAATAGTCCCTTTTAATTCTACAGTATCAGACGCTTGTGACATATCAATGTCGCCATCAATTACCATCCCTGACATTGAAGCATCTGAATTTGCAATTTCACCTGCCGGCTGCAATTTGATGCTTGAAATTTCTCCATAATCAGAAAGTTCGACTTGAGCGTTTTCGGTCGTTTGAAGCTGATATTCCATTCCATCATCTTTAAGAATCGAAACAACGACATCTCCATCGTAGTTTTTCCAATCTCCAACGACTAATTTCTTAGCCACGAAAGCGTTATCCCACGACGTTTCGACCTGCGTAAATATTTGATCGTTCCCATCTGATTGATAATCATATTGATATGATTGATCTAACGCTTCGTCGCTTATTATCTCTGTCTTCTGCATAATCTGCAAATTTGGCGTGAGATCCGCATTGGCCCCTGCCGGAACAGTTATTAGTCCAGAAGCCAAACTGACTGCCGTTATTGATGCTATTTTGCGTGCAATTTTTTTCTGCATTTTAACTCCTTTCTAGTATTCCTCTGTTGAGTGATCACGCCTGCCATTCAGATACCTGCGGTCCGCCGTAATCTTCTTAGAAACAGGTTCTGACTTGAACTGATATTTTTTCTTTTTTCTTCGAACTTTTAAGTATGCCACTGGAGACACAATTCCCAGCATAAGACCTGCCGCGCCAGCCGCAATCAAAGTTGAAAAATCATTCAAATCAATCACTCCTTTTCCATTCGCTGATTCAATGTATCTACGGAAACAGGGGTTAATACCAGCTCCCCGTTTTTAAGATATATAACCGACATAGTTTTTTTCCCATTTGTATAGTCGTATATAAGCCCCTGTTTTCTTTTGATACGAACATCTTTCCGCACAGCATTACTATCATATGCTATGTATAATTTGATGTTATCTTTTGGAATATAACAATCTTTTGATACCTTAATGTTTTGCATACCAGTTCCTCCTTTCTATTCCGATATATATAGTATTGAAAATTGTTCTCAAAATTAGATACAAAACTGGACCAGACAATGCTGGCCCAGTTCTATTTTAGTCATCCTTTTTAGGATAATGATATGCAGAATCTTCTTTTTCACGAGCATGTTTCACATGAGCTTCTGAATTCTTTCCTTCTGTCATACATATAAAATCAGTATATGGTTCCCGGCGTGTAAAACGGTTATGTATTGATCCTCGCTTATTTCGGTATCCCTTTTCTTTTTGTTTTCGCTTTTCCATTCTACATTTTTCAAAATGAATATTAAATCGTTTCGCATCTGCAATTATTTTTATAGAGATTCCTGCGCCAATAAAGAAAAACACTAGAAACACAAGTACAAAGAGAATCTGAATCATCATAAATATCGCCTCCACTCGTCTGCATCCAAACTATCATCCACCTCTGGCTCTATGGAACTTTCAGGGATATCTTCCGATAAAACAGGATCTGTATCCATAGTCTCTTGGGCATCTCTATCATCATCCGCCGTGCTTTTGACTTCCGCTTCTATTAAATCAATTGCTGATTTCAGGCTATCTACGGAAAAACTGGAGCCAACAATATCCGATAACGCGGTATCCGGAACATCTGTTCCTATATTTTCCGCATGCTCAATAGCCTGAACATAGGAATCCAAATCATTGCTCATTTGATCTAAAAACTGGTTTGGTTCATAAAAGTCCAGTTTCTGCTGTGCATCTACGGATGATGATTGCGACATATCTACCCTATCTACTGAATCTGTCACACCAGAATCCAGATCCATAAAGCCTTCATATGGATCTGGTTGCTCAAACGGTTCTTCTGGAGATGCATATCGGTCGCTTGCCAACTCATATAAATGATCGACATGTTCTGCAGAAAGTCCATTTTGCTGTAATTTTTCAGCCATCGTATCCATATTATCCATTGGCTTACCGTCCAAATCAGTAACCTCATATACGAGATCTGCACTCGATTCAGCAGCTTCGGAATACGGCGTATCTGAATTATAATGATCTGTGATTGCATCCGCGGCTGCGTTTACAATATCCATATATCCAAGATTTTCATCTGAAAAAACGTCTTCTATTGCTTGTGAAAGGACATCATCTAATGCATTTGCCGCATTAAGACAGTCAGAAAATTGTGCTTTGTACTCTTCATGGAAACTATTTGCATTTTCAGATCCTATCGCTGGGCTTTCCGCCTGTGATTCCCCACGTTCTAATGTTGCATCATCAGTTGTTGGTTCAAACGTGTCATTTTTAGCATCCGCCGTTGAAAATGAATCACTATCTGAATGATCTTCACCAACACTCCCTATTAACAGTTCCTCCTGTCTATCTTGAACATCCAGGCTTTCTGGCATTGCACCAGAATCAGATTCTGGCTTATCTCTTGACTGACTTATTTCGAAATCTGCTGTCACATCCTCATCCGCGCTGCTTATTTCAACAGTTTCCAATACATCAGATTCCGGGATTTCATGAACTTCTTCACCGTTCACTACGGATTCGCTATTATCCTTTGAATTTGCAGCCTCGGTCATATTGTCCTGATCGTTATCCTGACTTTCCATTCTGGTCTGCTCCGCAACCATAGCATCGTCTTTTGTGTCCTGATTCTCACGCTCAATCGCATCTTTTAAATCCATATGCTGCTCCTCTTCTGCTTTCTTTTCATCCGCTAAAGCTCCAGATTCTTCTGAATTTTTCGAGTCCATACCATCAGCAGCTTGATTCTCCGTCGTAACGCCTCCCTGCGCTCCTCCGCTTACCATTGAGGAAGTATCAACGGGATTTTCCTCGGGCTTTTCAACTGCAGGGACTGTTTCGTAAGCAACTTTTGCATGAGGATCACGATCAATCGTTTTCTCAATATTGCGAAAATACGGGCGAAATATCGTAGATGCAAAAAAGTTTCCTACCTTTTCCCAAGCACTAAGATCATATTTAGTGCCATATGTATAGGACTTTCCGTTTTCGGTTTCATATTTTTCAAGCCCCTCTTGTCCACCCGAAAGAATTCTTTGCTCAAGACTGGTATAGTAGTTCGTTTTATAATACTCCTGCCGATCCATTCTTAAGTCATTATTGGATATATAATTCTTAATAACCTGATCCTTTCCATAGGCTGCACCAAGGTCAAGTGCCTTTTTAGCACAAAAATCATATTGCATTTTGTAATCTTGGTAAAAAGTATTGCTTCGGAGTAAACGGGAATCTCCAATTCGATCCTGCATTCCCTCCATTTTCCCTTGCAATTCTTTTAGCCCGGACAAATACGGCTTTATTTTTTCGAACGTTTCCTGAATCAAATTTCCTTTTTCTACTTCAATACTTGTTCCTTTGGACGATGCTATTTTCTCTGCCTGAACTTCTAACGCTTCAACTTTCTCTTGCGTCAAATGTAATTGACCTTCCAAATTCACCTCAGCCCGCGTCATCAGATTATACTGTCTGTTTTTTTCTATGCCAGATTCACTCTTTTCGGAGTCCGCCGTGGAATTTTCTGGTGTATTTTTTTCAACTTTATCCATGGTGTTTTCTTTTAAGTCCATGAATTTTTCTTTGATTTCGTCAAATGTATACGATTTTTCGGATTTTAGTATATCGTCAATTATCGGGCGATAACGTTCCACCGGATGCCCAATAACATCCATATCCTTACGAATGTAATCGTATTGATTTGCTGATTTACTTCCCAGAAAATCTCTTCTTACAGACTCTAAAATATCTGCCATTGTAGTATTCCCGCTCTCCGGAAGTGTATATCGCAGCGCATTCCAGGCATTGGTATAATCAACGCCGACCTCTCTTCCAATTAGCGGGGCATTCGAAGAGACGGGAATATGTCCATTGCTGACATCTGTCGTTATCTTGTTTTCTGATTCTTTGTAGTAGTATGTTGGCGCATCAATCTGCATATAGGTGTTGCCGTCTTCACGCTCTGTATAATAGTGCATTACATTTCTGGTTGTATCATGATAGTCATAACTGATACGATAGCCAAAACTGGTATATATACCACCGTCATCACCAATATGAAGCTTATACGCAGAATCTGTCTGCCGTTCGTTATAAGCATCTACCTTTTCTTGTACTTCCAGCTTGTCCACATCGCGTAAAGAGTCTTTCAATGCAGAAGCATAATCTCTCATATCACATCCCATGGGGAAACGAGCCTCAAAATATAAATATTCCCGCAAAGTCTGCATCGGACCATGATCCGCCAAAAATTGTCCCATATCTCTTTTTGAAAAAGCATCCTGTTTGGTTGCACTTGATATAATTGCATCGCACAAGTCAAGATATTTTTCAGCTCTTTCTATCGTTGGCTGCACTCTCTCCACATCCGCGCAATCTTTTTTATATGCCGCGTATTCTTCTCTCAATTCGCCAAAGGCTGCAACTGCCTTTTCTGCATCTTCAAAACGCCCAAAATCAAGACTGTCAATGATATTGTTTCCTTGATTTGTATAACGCTCTTGAAAATCATGGATTCGATCTAGCTTTGTGTTTCGATATTCGGTCAGTTTATCACGGATATCCATAGTTTGATTTCTCTGATCCAGATAGAAATCAAATTTTTTCTCCATGTTTCCGCCGAGCATAACACTCTCTTTTATTTCATCGACCGCATTATTAACAATATCTCTAACCGCTGCTGCAAATTTTGTTTCTACAATTTTTTCAACGGCAGAAACTGCTTCCTGATAATCATGCACGGCCAAAGCATATTCTTTCTGCTTTTCCGGAGATAACTCTTCAATAGCCTTATCTCCATCTGCTTTTGCAGAATCCACGAGTGTTTTTGACTCCTCTAATAGTTCCTGTATTTTCTGATAATTTTCATAGCCTTTATACATAGGCGTTTGTTTGAATTGGTCCAGCCGCTCTGGTGATCCTTTTTCTAACCGTTCTATCCTAGCCTTTACATCATTTGCAAACCAATTTTTTCGATGTGATAAGCTTAGGCGATCAAACGGAACCATCTTCTCAGGAGCATCATTTCCAGTAACAATTCTGATTTTGTGCGAACTTGATACCTGATCCTGACCGATTGAATACACATACACACCATCTGCCCGGATAGCATATTGAGCATTGATATGTTCTTTTTCCCCATCCTTTTTCGTGATGTCGCCATCAAGATAAATACGGTCTGTAATACCGAACTTTACGCCTTCTATTGAGATATAATTTCCGTATTGAGTAGACACGGACATACGATCTATAGTGGCATCTTGATAGGATTCTCCCAAGAGGTTTCGAATCGTTGCATTATCCACATGGATTGGAATTGTCTTACGTGTCATATCAATTCCATCCACTATGCCATAATAAGGATTGGACGCTCGTATTTCTTTTATTTCATCTGCATCCATATTCTTCCGAACTTCTGGAGGGAAAAAATTAAATAACGAATTGTAAGTCGGTAACTCTTCTCTTGCTGGCAGCGCGTACATATCGACGGGAGCTGGATCTGCTGTTTTAAAATATCCGATGTCTTCCAGCTTATTATACATAGAATCTATATCATATTCTTTTCCAGCTTTGTCCCGTATAATGGGAGATCCATCTCTATTTCCATCTAAGGAGAAATCTTCCTGCCCGTTTGTGCCATGCATATGCCAAGTCAGCGATCCCATTCCGCGCAAACCACGTTCCATTGTTACCGCCGATATAGTTGCTTTGGCTGACGCTTTTTCCATAGTCTGCATATGATCTAACTGCGTGTATTCATCTGAAGTAACACGATTGGAAAGCGACACATCTGCAACGCCAATCCGGGAGGCTTCTTCTTGTAACTGTTCGATATTCAAGACTCCATGGTTCGCTTCATATGCCGTTATTTCATGCGTATCAGGATCTCGTGTCAAAATAAATGTCTCTGTTTCATGATTTCCACGAATTGTCCATGTAATTGACGCATTTTCATCAAAATCAACTCCATTCGGCTGAATCTTATCATCAAAAAGGAAATTCACTTCCATACGCAGACGCGCAGGATTATCTGCTGCTGCATCAAGAATACGATTAATTCGCTCATCTGATGTAGAATCCTCTTCATGATCCCAAAATTGCAGTTGTTCCAATGTTTCCTGAAATTCTTTCAGTCCGATCGATGTACCTGTCTGGCTATGAAAAATCTGTTCCCGTCCTCCACTCACATCAAATGCGAAAAAATCCTTTCCGTCCAAAGAGCCTGTCTTATTAGGTACAGACAAAATAGTTACGTCCAAATGGTAATCTTTTAAAGTCTGAAATATGTTAGAAACACAGTCTCTTAATGCTTCAGGTGTGTTCTCAAGAAACTGCAGACGATGCTGGGCATACTGATCACATGCCATCTGACGATCTGAGTGTTCACTTAGTAAAAATTCAGATGGACTTAGATAGCTTTCAGATTCGGTATCCCATATGTTTATAGTTCCGTCTGAATTATTATATGAAAATTGGTAATCATGCGATCTATCCGGATAGTTTTCCAATGAATTCCAGTTAAGCGTAGAAATATCATTCTCTGCAAGCTCTTGAATTGCGTTTTCAACCTTCTGAAAATCGGTATCTGTACCAAGCACATAATCATTGATAACTTGTTTGGCATTTGAAGTAAGGATCTCTATCTTATTATCTGCCATATCTATCACCTCCGTACACTTAGTAGAATGGTAAATTTGCTTCTAAATAATTTTTTCGTACATGAGAATTCTTTTTTCAACTTTTTTTTCAATACTATAACTATGAATTTGTCTTGCGGACACATTCTCGGTTCAAAATTAAAGGTACTAAGGAGGTTTATCTATGGAAACAATTATTATTTCTAGTGAATTTTATTTCAAAGCACCGTATTGTGAATTAACTTCCGATGCAAAATTGCTGTATGCGCATTTGTATACACAAGCCCTTACAGGTCAGGAATACATATCATGCACGCAAAAAGACGCAGCCAAACTATTACACTGCACAGAAGGCACTGCCGGTAAAGCGCTTCGCAGCCTCCAAGATATAGGATTAATTGAACGTTTCGTGGCACGCAGAAAAGAAACCTTAATTTCTGTTTATGGCACTGATGGGAAACCGATTCAACCCCAAGGTGATATTTTACCATCCACATTGGCAGAGACTAATTCAAAGGCAAACATAGAAGTGGATTCTGCAAGCTCTCACTCAGAAAACTTTACAGAAGTGTCAAACGCCACGAAAAATTGTTTGTCTTTGCAACAACCTCAAGCAGATTTTATGCAAGCTTTTATTCAAACCTTTATGGAAACTTTTTCAAAAAAATTGTATTCTTCTACAACATCTAACCCCAAAATTCAAAAAGAAACACCTGTAAAACAACAGGACTCGGATATCACCAAAATTGACGAATATCCTGTTCTTGATGGAAACCTTATAATTGGCAACGATGGTCATATTTTGCCGTTGGAGGATTACAAAATGCTGGTAGATATCTACGGTGCAAAAGTCATAAAATACCAGATTGAAAAAATCCGAAAAAAATATCCACCTACATATATGAATCTCAAAATAATTTCCAGATGGGCAAATGATTATAATGCCTATCGCCGCCGTCATTCGAAAAAACATACCAAAAGAAGCAACACGGATAATGCCATAGCAGACACTACAGTTCATACTTTAAACGACAGTGATTGTTCCACAAAAGAAACTGCTTCGTCTGGTACTGAAGAGACAGAGCAGCCAGCTATTACTGGAATAGAATATAAACTTCAGGATTGCATTGATGAGAGCAATAAATTCAACAACTTCTACCAGAGACAATATAACATGGGATACATGGAATCGCTCCTTTTAACTGCTAACAGATGATTAAGATTCGTGTATCTTTCTATCCAAGCTTCGCTTTAATGATATAACGTGATAAAGTTATGCTTTTGAGAAAAAGAAGTGAAACAGAATGGAAGTCGAATTTTGACTGCTAAAATCGACTTTTAAAATTAAAAAAACAACTTTAGTAGTTAAAATTTATATATTATATATTATTACACTAAAACATGACAATATAACAATATTACAATAGCAATTTTAGAAGTCAAAATTTAACTGCTAAAAAATTGAATTTTGTATTTACAAAACGTTTAAACATACACTCTATTTAGCCATGAGGAGGAACGATTATGCAGAATGGCTTTTTCAAAACCTATGGAAAGGTAATTCTTTTCGCCTTTTTAGGCATATCTATTGTTGCTGCAGTCATTGGGCAAAACAAGCAAAACAATACTCTGGCCGTATACACTTCGACAGATGTCGTCCAACAGGAAACGCTTTCTGACAGCTCAAGTGAAGAAGACAATATCGAAACGCAAATCTACGCAGATAATACATATCATTTTTCAATCAGCATTCCGAAAGATTGGACACAGGTTATAGACCACGATACTGTATCTTACATCCACAAGCCTTCTGGAGCTACGATACGCATGGAGGTTTTCGCGTATAATCCCGCGATTAATAACGTTGCCGCAGATACTCTCTCCACGTCAATCACACAAGATGGAAAAACTTTTAAAAATTTTACACGAAAAAGCGCATCCAGTTATGAAGTGATGTATCAAGATCTTAAAAATAGCACTTACGATTATATTGAAGAAGTTTATTGGGACCGGGAGCATATTATACGCTTATCCTGCATATTTAACGATGAAATTTACGAAAAAATCCTTCCTTATATAGAAAAAATGCTGAATTCTTTTTCCTGGAACGCAGAAAATCCCATTCCGGACGGCTACGCATTGCAGTATTTATCAGCAGATCAATTTGAATTTGCATACCCGGACACATGGGTCTTAGGAACATCATCTAATTCGATCGTCGCAATGGATCAATCGAGCAATGCGTCTATGACAATAACGATGCAGGATTATGACAGCAGTCTGTCCTCTATGACCGCAACAGATATGGCACAGTTAATTGGAAGCGACAAGCAAAGTTTTATGATGAATAGCTTTCAGGCTTCTGATGCAAAAGCCACTGCAAAAGCTACGTATGTTGTAGATTCTGTGCAAATGCAGATTGTCGAATGCCTTATATGGGATGGCTCACATCTATTTTCTTTAAATATTGCTTACGAGCAGAGAACGATATCCGATGACCTTCCGGAAACATGTATTTCCCTGTTTCGAAGCTTTGCATCACAAAATTAAAGCCCCCGTTTTTCGCGGGGGCAATCTGTTCACTCATTCAGTTCTATTGGTTGACGGGCTGACCGTTTCCACTTTTCCCAGATTGTTGACATGGATTCGAAATACATCACCAGTGGCAACATAACCTGTTTTGGTAACTGTGTCCAAGCTCAAGGACTTATTTGTTCCATTTTCGACCGTCTGTTCGTTGAAATAAATAAGACCATTCGTAACTGGATCGAAGAGATATTCGCATATATCATACTTCACACTGGTTCCAACTGTGTAAGTTACTTTTTGATATGCTGTAACAGTATATTCACCTGGGTCCATTGTTGAAAAATCAAATTGATGTTTTGGATCATCCGTTTGGACAACCACTTTAGATCCTCCATCCTTTTCCACTACCCATCGTCTGACATTGGACTTATAGTTTGTCTTCAATATAACGTTTTTTCTTATACTGTCAACATGAATATCTTTGATATAAGCCAGTGTACAGTAATTATTCATTGCATTGCTGCCAGAAAATCTGGAGAATAGTTCATATGTATCCGTTATTGTGTAAAATGCATTCATGCCCCCATCCACAAGGTCATCACGTACTCCCGGCATTGTCGTAGAGCCATCTTTGTAGTCTGGAATCTGCGTAACGGAGGAAATATTGTCAGAAGAAGAACTATTGCTTCCAGTGTTGGAACTATTCTTGTCTGAGCCGCTACTATTATTACCATTATTTGAAGTTCCGGTACTATTATTTGATGAATTTGTGTTCGAGTTTTGGTTTAGACTAGAACCTTCTATCAGTTTAAAAGGTGGATCTTTCTTATTCTGAAATATCAGCAAATAATTTCTACCATCTTGTTGAATCAGTTTCGTAAGAAATTGATCGTCTGAAAATGAAAATCCCATTTTCTTTGCAATAGCATCCATAACCTGCCGAAGCAGAATGTCGTCTGCACTATTTCCTGTAAGATAAGAGCTATTTTGATTGTCTCCCTTATTACTATCTGATCCGTTCTGACCATTTGTATTCTTATCCGTTGAATCTTCAGCATTGCTTGAAGATTCCGAATCTTGCCCTTTATTTCCATTTTCTTGATCTGTCTGTAGACTTTTCTCATATGTGGCTAATAAGCCATCTGACGGCGCATCTGACGCACTGACAATCAAGGATAAATCTCCATTTTTATCCATAAGCGCAATTTTCCCGCCGCCATCTTCTATTGTAGGTTCACTAAAACTCTTCTTTGGCATGTGCATATTATCGAAAATCGGATTAGTGACAGAACTAATAACATCAAAATCCTGACGATTATTATCCTTATTTAAAACGGACTCAAAGTCTTTTAAATAATCCAAAATCTGATCAATTTGATCTTTCTTGACATCAACGGTTCCATAAGAATACCCAATATCCTTGATGGACGAATTTGGACTGTGAAATATTCCGTTTTCGTCCGCATTTTTCCTGATCTCCGTTAAAATTGAACGTAATTCATAATTCAATTTCTTTTTTGCGTCCATTGCTTTCAACTGCGCTTCTGTGTAATGTACAGTTGTATCACCCCCAGATGTTGTATCTGAAGAATCCTCTTGACCGTTGGTCGTTTCTTTGTCACTTCCGTCTGATTTTATGGTCGTTTTATCGCCAACATTGGTTGTGACATCTTGGGTATCAGCATAGGTTGATATAGGTGTCCCCAATGATGTACATATCGCCAATATTCCTAACCATATTTGGATTTTTTTTCTCTGCATATAGTATTCCTCCCAAATAAGACCATAGCTCACAGCGATTTTACTGGAACTATGGTCTTGTTGTGCCAAATCAGGAATCAGAATTCGCATCTCTGAGGATGCCCTGCATCTCGGTGTTTGCATTATCATTGGCTTTACTGATGTTCTCACGAACCGTGTTCATCAACTTCGTCATTACACCGATTAATCCTACTGTGATTACGACAACAATAGCAAGCTGCAACAATTCCATTCCGGATTCATCTGTAAGAAACTGTTTGACATATTTTTTAAACATGATAGTGCCTCCTTTCCAATCTATATGTCTGTCTATAGTATTGTGAAAGAAGAAAAAAATAAAATTATACTGGATTTTTTTGTACGTGAATCCTTTCTCCAGTTTTTTCTCAATACTATATAAGAAGAATTATGCGCAAAAAAATAAAACGTATTAAAAGCTGTTGGCGCAGCAATTTAATACGTTTTATCAGCGGCTATTCACATTCCTCAACCAAAATAATTATAGCGTATTCTTTCCAAAGGTGCAATTCGTAAATTACATAAAAGTGAATTGTTCTATTAGATACACGATATCTGTTTGTCCATCTTCAATTACTTTAATAATTGTTGATAATATAATAATGCAGCTGAAGCACGTTTACCTTTTTCACGCTCTATATCGGCCGGTTTTTCATATTGTGTCAAAAAAGCAATGGATGCGGCTTCCACATCCTGTATGGATTTTAGGGTATTAAGTAATGCAGGCTCATACTGCTGCAAATACGCCATCAGAGAATCCAATTGTCCTTTTAAATCTCCGATACTCTTTCCTTTATCTATTGTATAGCGGCACAGATACTCCTTAATCGTTGGATCTGTAAACTGGACAATTCCATATCCATATCTTCCACCGGAATAGAGTCCGAATCTGGAACTGCTAATAACCTCTGCTCTTGATATTTCACCGGAATCTACCATTTGTGTATACATTTGACCCGTAATCCTTGTCCTTCTAACGGCCCGTTCTTCCAACAAGGTAGGATCTAAGTTTGTACTGGATTCATTCGCCATATTTCCAAGTATACCGGCTACTCCTGCTGGTGTAATCCCATGTGACAGAAGATAGTTCCATATTTTCTCGGCATTCCCATTTCCAACTAATTCGTCAGAATCTTCTATAGTAACCATATGTACAATACTTCGTTCGCCAGATAAAAACGGGGACATCGTTTTTACATACGCGGATACGGTTATAATAACTTGATTTCCAGTAACCCACTTATTACAATTTGAATCTGCATATTCAAGTGCAACCTTGATATCCGATATATTCTGATTTTCAATCGACGCTTGTGCCACTTCCAGTGATAGTTTTTCGGCGTTTGTTTTTGTGGCACACACCGCTACAGCCCTGGATGATGATACTATGGCTTTTGACAGATTATTCATTGAGAAATTGATCTGCATCACCGCAATTATCAATATCACCATCGAAGTGATAAACACACTCATAAACGCAGCTGCGAGAAATTCTCCATTTCCTGCTCTTAATCTTTCCATTACTTATTCCTCTAATCTGTTGTGAATCTTCGAATTGCAAGAATTGGGCGACAATCTGCGCTTCGATCATGTGTTATTCCCGCTGTTTCATTTTTCGCCTCCACAATCATACCATTTCCATCATAAATTGCGACATGTCCAGCATAGCATAAGACATCGCCAGCTTTTGCGTGCGCCAAATCTGCGACAGGCTGACCTAAAGATCTCCACTCACCTGATGTCGCATATGGACCATTGTATACTCCACAATGCGTAAGACACTGCCATACAAAATGCGAACAGTCAATACCATTCGTAAGTGAATTTCCTCCCCAAACATAGGGATTTCCTACCCATTGTAGCGCAAATTGCACGATAGTTGTTCCCTGTGCTGTCGCACCAGTACCATAACTATTCGAAGAAATAAATTCTGTTGTCGCTGTTTTTTGAATTTGATATTTTGTATTATTCTGATCCCAATGAATGGATGCCAAACTGGGTAAATACCACTGCCCTACAGATAATGTAACTCTGATCTTGTTCTTTTCAAATGCATCGGCATCCATTTGTAAGTCAACAATATCTATATTTGTTTTTGACTGCAATAATTTTTTAAGTTTCTCAGCTTGCGTATATGCTTCCTGATAGGACGCGCCATCATTTTGAATCATATATATTGCCACTCCATCAGAGATGGAATCTACTGCATTTTGAGCCTTTAGCGCCATCTGACGGATTGCATATGTCTGAATAACGCCAATGACCAGAGCGTAGATAAGTAACAGCATAAAGCAGCCATAGATAAAAACCCCATTGCCTCGTCGTAAACGCTTCAGTTTCAAGAACTTTCACCCCCGTTTTCAATCATCATGATGCAGCGGACTGTTTTCGGCTTTTTAAACCATTGTGTAAATCCATGTACATCTGCAGTTACAGTCACTTGAATAAATTTTCCTTTTTTCCAGACATGATCTTTACTTTCATAGCCTGGTGTATAATCGACCGTTGCCTGAATTGATGAATGATCAATGACCCGAGTTTCGCGTTCCAGATAGTATTCCGCAGCATCCTGCACTCGCTCCTGTGCCTGTTCCAGTGAGTCGCAGATTACAACCTGCCTTCCGACACTCAAGATACATTCTTCCATCACGTTTTCGGCATTATTAAGGATCAATGAGTTTAGGATGATGATATAAAAAATCGTAAGGAATAGGATTGAGATGCTGTAGCCGATAAACTCTCCCGCCCCCTTCCGAAATCGTTTTAACATACGTGAAGGCTCCTCAAAATACCATATAATACGCACGAGGCAAAAATGAACGGGGCAAAGGGAAACTCCTTCTGTTCAAATACCTGTACATTTTTTAATGACAACTGTCGTAAGGTTAATTTTATTGTCTGCTTCGAACCGGGTACAAAAAACCATGCATATCCCAATAATAGTATAGCTGCGCCAACAATGATGAAACAGCTACGGGAAAATCCCACAAATGCTACAATTGCCATCCATAATTTGAGATCTCCCATACCCATAAGCTGAAACATTCCAAAAAGAAATACAAATACTATACCAATACACCGGATTAAAATTGTCTTTGGCTCCTGGCATAAAAACAATCCGCAAAAAATGCCTGTTGCAATTACGAGGTTAGGGATTTTTCTGTATTCCAGATCAAATACGGCTGCAACACCGCTTAAAACAATGAGTAGTATTTCTGCTATCATATGTATTTCCTTCCTTTCAAAAAAGTGTTCCTGTTAATTCTGATAGTATTGGAATTATTAAGAATACGATCATCGGCATAAGCTGGAAAATAGCCATCGGCAGTAAAATTGTATTTGTAACCTTTCCAGCTCTTTCTTTAACCGCCAGTACATGGGTTTCCCTAATATCTTCCGCTTTTCGGGATACGGTTGCTGCAATCGAAACACCTTTGGTATAAGAAGTCGAAACGTTAAGAACAAAATCACTTAATGTTTCTTCATCATATCGCGCTGCGACATCTTCCATGGCCTGCTGCCAGCCGGAGGCTCCCATTTGTGATTCACTAAGCGCCCTCAGAAATTCTGTTGAAATTAATGATGGAAATTTCTCACAAATAACCAGCATTGCATTTTCAATAGGCATTCCGATCTGCAGTTCTGCTTGAAGCAGATCCAGAAATCGTGGCAATTCATCTGCTATTTGAGCTTTCATAGATTCCGCCTTTGCATTTAGGGTCATTTGTTCATAGCCAACTAGAATAAAAAATCCCAAAATCCCGCAAGGCATAAAGTACATGGACGATACAATGGATAACACTCCACAAATCGTAAGCAAAATAATTGCATATGTATATCTCATTACCATACGCTTCATATCTGGTTGTTTTCTTACTAAACTGCAACTCTGATAATATTTCTCCGTTTTTATTCCAAATTTATTTGCTACAGTATCTGGCTTTTCATATCCGTAAATTGCACTATACATTTTTGAGTCAAAATCATGGAATAGCCAATCGTCCGGGTGTTCGCTGGCATAACGAGTCCCTTTATGTTCCAAATTATAGAAGATCGCTGATATAAAAATAATAAAAAGAAAAATAGCTATCCCCAGTAAAATAGAAATAGAAAGTGCATCAAATTCCATAAAATCACACCCCTTTCTGTACTCGTTTAAGTGTTTTATGGTTGATGATAGATCCTACAAATGGCATACACAAGATTATCACAAACATCAAAATATGAATAGAGTCTTGAAAATAAGTGTCAATATAGGATGGACTGGTAATGCAAAAGTACAAAATAGTACCAGGTGCAATAAAATCAAACATCCAAACCATCGCACTTGTTGCAGCAAAAATACTTTTAATTTCCCTGCGCATCATAATTCTTTCTTCAATGTTTTTAGCAATGGACAACACCACATCTGCTTCGTGTCCACCAACTGTATCTTGTACAGCAATTGCAAGTGCAACATCTTGTGCATCTTCATTACCACAATCATCCGCCATTCTTTGAAAAGCTTCCGATACAGGAAGCCCCATTTGGAGATCAGCTGACAACTTAGCAAAACATTTTTGCATTGACGGATGGACAAATTTACATTGAGCAACATCTTCTACTGCTCTTGCAATGCTTAACCCCGCTCTTAGAGAAGATCCCATCTGGTTTAAAGCTCTGGCATAACGCTCCTCATATTTTTTCTGTGTGCTATTTCGAATTATCATAAGAAGAATGTCCGGGATCAGAAATCCCATAAATGCCATTAAGATAGAAAAAAGGCCATTTTGAGAGAAGAAATATACAAATGCGCCTACCGCTAATGGCGAAATGCCCAAAATTAGCAAATATGTACTAATAGCCATCCGAGAACCTGATTTTTTTATCACGCGTTCCCGATCTTTTAGGAATACGGTAATGAAATCATCACCTACATTGACGCGACTTTCCGAGCAGTGAACTTTCGCAATAAAAAAAAGCGAAAATAACATAATGGAAGAGCAAAATAATGCGATAACAATAGAAAGACTCACGCCTTAATTTCCTCCTTTGGTACATTAATCTGAAAAATGGTTTCGTCTACGGAAATACCATGGTCCCTAATTTTCCTAATAGCAGTCTTAGGAACGTTACCAGTTGCATGAAAGATTTTTTTCTGTCGATCATACAAAAAAATATCATTAAGTCGTAATTTTCCAGAGTTTTCCAGTCCATCAACCTCTGTTATTGCTGTTATTTTCCTGCTGCCATCAGGAAAGCGTGATAGCTGTACAATTATCTGAACAGCTTCCGCAATTTGCAATGCTATAGATTTTTCGGAAAAATCTGCATTCTTATCGTAGGAGTACAAGATCGGAATTCGCACATCACACATGTTTCTGGGGCTGTTTGCATGTATGGTACTCATACTCCCTTCATGACCAGTTGACATAGCAGAAACCAGATCTATGATGGATTCATCACGTACTTCACCTAAAATAATCCGATCTGGACGTTGACGCAAAGCAGCTTTAACGAGCGATTTCTGGTCAACCATTTCCATATCCTTTGTGCTTGAAAGCCGAACCTCCATTCTTCGGACATTTTTCTGCTGCAATTTTAATTCCAAGGTATCTTCTATCGTAATAATCAGATCATTTTCTGCAATATAAGACGATAGCATATTCAGCATTGTGGTTTTTCCTGTACCAGTACCACCAGAGACAAAAATATTTAATCTTCCCTTCACACAGAGTGTCAAAAAGTACAGCATCTGTCTATTCATAGATCCCATTCTTACGTAGTCCGCCCCAGTAAGTGCAGATTGTGAAAATTTACGGATTGTAAGTGTTGCGCCATCCGGGGAAACCGGTGGAATGGTTGCATTTACACGGCTTCCGTCCTGAAGCCGTGCATCTACAATTGGATGACCAATATTTATCTGGCGATTTACCTTTTGGACAATTCGCTTGATGATGGTCTGAAGGTGAACCTCGCTATTAAAAATAGTCGGAACTGGTTCTACTTTTCCATGACGCTCGACTACTATATTGTCATATCGTTGTACAACAATTTCTGTAACTTCGGGATCTTGCAGATATTCTTCAATAGGACCATTGCCCAGAACCATCATTCCGACCGTTTTTTCAATGCGTTTCTGAACTTCAAAGGTAACTTGCAGCTTTTCACATTCGGCTGCGATTGCCCTCCTGATAGGTGCATCCAGATCATCCAAGTTTTTTGTAATCAGATCCTCGGAAAACTGTTCAGAAATAATCTTAATAACATCTGTAGCATAGTCCTGTTCTTCTTTTGTTGGCTGCACATGTTCAGATCCAACTTTTTCAATAATGCGTTGTTTTTCATTCTCCTTTTTCTGATACTGTTCCTTCATCAGTGTCGGAGAAGAAGACTGTGAAAATGACATATCTATCCTCGCTTTCCAAACAACCGTGCAAACAATCCTTTCTTTTCCGGTTGTTCAAGAGCATGCTCTTCATCAACAATTTGGGATACGATCTTTCCAATACTTTTCGTAAAATCGTTATTAGGGCTATATACAAGCGGTTCTCCATTATTGCTCGCGCGTCGAATATCATTTGTATCTTTGATAAGTGCAATGCATGGATAGGGCTTATTTGTCAACGGATTAATAAATGTTTCTTCCAGCTCATCCGTTCCCAACCCTACTGATTTTTTAGATTGTACTTTGTTGATGATGAGGCCGATTTTATTCATATCAAAATGCAGGGCATCCAACATTTTTAACAGCGAATTATTGCAGTTGGCGGTATTGAAGTTCTGCGTAAGTACAAGAAATACCTGATCTGCTTTGAGAAGCGTCATATAAGACGAATCTCGGGTGTTGTTTCCCGTATCGCAAATAACAAAATCGAAGCCTCCGTTTTCAACAATGTTATTCAGCATAATTTCAAGTTCTTCACCTGAAATATCCATACTGTCTTCATTCGAGGTCGGTGCCAGGAGTGCATACAGTCCGGATGCTTCATTCTTCTGCAGAAATCGTTCGATCTGTGTAGCAGAATACTGAATCGAATTCAACTGCTCTTTCGTGTGGCGGCCATGCTTGTTTACAGGCATGCGTTCCAATTGCCCACGAATTTCGTCAGCCCATAAGGTCATGCACGCTTTATTTGGATCATACAGCAAGGTTCCCATAACATCCCCAAAGTCAATGTTATAATCGACAATGCAGACCTTAAATTTATCGCGGCCATGCTCCGTAAGCGCAAGGTATGATGCCAATTCGCAAGAAATTGTTGTTTTTCCAACGCCGCCTTTCGCGGAATACACAGTAATTATTTTGGCACGTTTTTTGGTATCTCCAACTTCCTGACTTATCTGTTTTTCAAGCATTGACTCCTGTTTCTTCTTCTCTTCTTCTTTTCGTTTCTGTTCGGCAATTTTTTCCTGTTCCCGAACTTTCGCCATCCTGCTCCGTAAGTCAAGTGTATAATCATCCTCTTCCTGATTCGAATCATCTGTATCGTCTTCCATGACAGGCGTTTTCCTTGATGCCGGTATTTCCTGATAATATCTGGTATTTTCGGCATTCCGAGCTATTGGTTCAGAATGTTGAACTTGAGAAGGGCGTTTTACACGAGCAGGTTCTCTTGATTCGATAATATCTTCGCCTTCATCCTCCTCTTCGTACTGTACTGCACCAGTATAGATATCATCAGATAATACAGATTTTTTCTGGGCAATAGAATCTTTTCTATTGTCAGGCACACGTTCTGGACGATTGTCCCGAAAGCTTTCCGAATTTACCGATGGCATTCTGGATGTAGAAAGTGTTTTTTCGCGGGAATTTTCAACTTTGCTTCTATCCGGTTGAATTGTGATAACTGAATTATTATGGATAGCATCAATAAGTTGTGATGCCGACTTTACAATGCCATAACAGGAGATTCCTTTTTCAGCAGCAAGTTTTAATGTATCTACATTTCTGGCATAACATGTAACAGGAATATTATAATCCCAATCTGGATAATACTGCAGAATATCCGCATTCAATACAATTCTATCCGGCGAAAACATTTTAAGCTTTGCCTGTGTCTCATTGACATTATTCAACGTAATGATTTCTGTTTCAAAATCATCACTCAAAATCATTCGACTTTCAATATCCGTTGTGAAAGAATAATTCTGGTCAATTAATAATATTTTCATCTGTAAATAGCTCCTGTTAAGAGGTAGCTTCTCCTTTCTATAATGTATCAACTGCCCAAATGGGCAGTTGATATGTATTATTTGTTTGGATTATATGTAGGTGTTTCCTCATCCGTATATTGATAATCGGTACTATCAACAACAGCCAGATTCAATGTACTATTATTCTGTGCATTAATCAGTTTTAAGGATTGTTCTGCGTCTACTTCTATTGTGGCTGATGTTAATGTTCCTTTTTCGCTTCGTTCTACGGCGATAACGCTCATGTTTTGAAACAATAATGTTGTTCCTACGCTATCATCATAACCTGTGGCATATATGTTAATATGCGACCCTTCCCTAATGCCATCGGCAGCCCCTGTCACAGAATCCAATGGAATTGTTACCGCTATCATTCCAGCATGAATATTTTTTTCAATGTCTGATCCACCATTCACAAAAAGTTCTGAACGTGTCAATGGCATACCTTCTGCCACATCCATGCGAAGGTGATCACCGGAATTTAACACTTCTGTCAACTCTGATCCAGTGATGAATCTTGATTTTACATCTGCCGTTTTACCAGCCGTAACAATTTTGGAATCGCAACGAATAGGAGTAAGCATCTTTTCTGTCAATGCCGTACCTGATTCGTAATTCGAGTTAAAGACATATACGGTTGTCTTTTGTGGTGTCAAATAGAGGTATAACGAAACACCACCTGCTGCCGCTACCAAAATAGCGATAATAAGGATAATAAGGATTTTTCTGTTTTTTGAATTCATGTTGGTTCCTCCTTCTCTTATAGTATTGTAAAAAAAATTTTAATAAGTGAAAAAATATCCTGAACAGGAATCACTGCTCAGGATATTTAGGTTTTGTTGCATTCCCCATCTCTGCTTTTTCTATAGGAAACATCAAGCTGACATAATCGTTTTCGCCTTTTTCTGAATCAGGATCTCATCAAGCTCGATATTAGATGGTGGATTAATGTTCAATCTGCTGATCTGTACAAGAATGGGTTCCGCATCTTTAAAGTCAAACGTTCTCGAGGTTTGGCAAACAAACCATCCGGTAGGACTTCTTGGAAACCATTTGACCAGATCACGATCGTCAATGCGTTCTTCACGGCCAACCGTTCGTACGACAACATTAATATCATCTGTCCGTTTGAGTCGCCCAGCAAATACAAGTCCGCTATTAGCAATAACTGAAGATGGCATATCTGCTATTTTCTGCGTGATTGCAAAAATAAACAATCCATATCCGGCAGACTGATCCAAAATCTGTTCAAATTCGGATTGTCCGGACATGCCAAAATTTTGTCCGCCGCCAGTACCTGCACAATCATTTCCAGTTAATACTTCGTTGGCTTCTTCCAATACAAGAACAGTTTCGTATTGATCATCTGCCAAATATCCGCCTTCATGCGCTAATGCAAACTTAAAGAATCCACTTGTAATAACACCAAAGATGAAATTTTTGAACGTGTTTTCAAGACCTTTCGACTCTAAAACAGTAACCTCATCAGCTCCTATCAAATCATCAATAGCAATGCCTTCTGAGCTGCCGTACAGCTTGGATTCGATGGAATATTCTCTTGAGAAGCAGGAAAGACGCTCTATCAATCGTGCATATGCATCTTTCGTGTCGTTTCCTGATTTTCCTGCCCCTGTGAGTTTGTCTCGCTTTTCCTCCATTCTACGGTATATAGACTGAAAATTAACTCTTGATGATAATTCAGCCACTAAATCCTTACTTTCGCTATCCGATCCTGAAACATCGAATACTCCATTTTCCTTATACAGTTCGTAAACAACGTCTGCAATCATTTGCTTTCCACGCTCTAATAATCCATAAGCCCGGCAATAAATATCAATAACTCCGTCTATCCAAACCTGCGGATTAACACCATGAGGCACTTTCCAAGGATTAATATGAATTGGGTTAAAATTAGGATTTCCCATAGAATAGAAGTTAAAGCGTTCTGGTTCCACAAAACGTGCCAAGGTACGCCAATCCTGTTTCGGGTCCATAACAACAATTCGTAATCTCTTTCCTGTCTTTTTTCGCCGGATTTTTGATAATTCCGCGATAAAACGCATAGCTGCCACAGTTTTTCCTGACCGCGATGCTCCTGTAAAAAATCCATGCATTAAATTGTTTTCATCGATTCTATAGTCAAATGCTGTTCGATAACCATGCTCAAAAGTAAAACGTTCTGGATTAAGAATGGTTCCCATATATATGTCTCCCTGCATACGTGCTGGAACTGAGAATTTAGGAACATCTTGTACAATCGAAAATACGCCTCCTTCTGAGACACGCGGCAGATGCGTGTATGCAACATATTCTTCCGGGAGCAGGACTGTACAGTATTTATACTCTTCTGCTCCAAATACATTTTCTCTGGTTACGTCTGCAGAAAAGGCTGAAAAGTGATATAACAAATGTTTTTGCTCTGTCTCAGTTAAGTCAAGAACTTGAACTGGGTTTACCATCGCATACTCGTTTTGCCATGTTGACTTTGCAACTGCCTGTGCGGTGGAAAGAGCGTCCAAACTCGGACACGCAATGTATACATATGTATAAAAAGCTCCCTGTCCGCGCAATGCTTTTTTTATACGCTCATTTTGATATTCCATCAATTCAAGCAGATCTTTGACTCCCTGATCCAGCCATTGATATGATTTGCTGTATCCAATAGATGGTCCCAAGCCCATAGAACTACTGGTTCCCATAGAAGATGTTCCGGTTGTTCCGTTGCTGGTTCCTTGTGAAGACCCATTGGAAGTTGTATAGCTGTTTCCATTGGACACGCTTTCTGTATTTCCAACGTTTTGTCCATATCCTGTGGAAGCTGACTGTGACACAGAATTTGTGAGTGTCTGTCCTACCGATTTGCCAAACGTCTCACTCTGACCAACAGATTCAGATTGTCCATAGTTTTGAGACTGCGAGTAGCTTTCGGATTGTCCATAGTTCTGACCATAGCTTACACTATCAGATATTCCATAATTCTGTCCTACATTCTGGCTTACGGATTGGCCATAATTTTGACCATAATTTACACCACTGGATATTCCGTAATTTTGTCCAAAATTCTGACTCTGCGATTGTCCAAAATTCTGACTCATGCTGGTACTATCTGATTGTCCAACATTCTGTGATGCGCTGATACCAGTTGATACTCCATGACCATAAGACATTCCCATGCTATCCGAAACACCGACAGAATTACTAATGCTACTGCTTTGTCCATATCCATAAGACTGCGATAAGCCCGCACTTTCCGATATACCATGGCTTACGGATTGGCTTACACCATTTCCGATGCTGTAAGAATCGCTGACTGATTGATTAGCTCCCCAGCCTTGGCTGATGCTCTGACCAATATTAGTTCCATAACTTTCATTGGCTCCATAGCTGCCGCTAATGCCCGCAGAACTGCCATATGACAAAGACGCTCCTTGAGATGTACTTTGTCCATGTGAGACTCCGCTGCTCATAGAGGAACCAGAGGATGTCCCAAAGCTTGTACCATGGCTTTGTCCAACGCTATTGCTGATGCCATTGGATGATGATTCTCCAAATGACGCTGAATCGCTGCTGCTACCGGAAATAGACGCATTTCCACTGGCTGTTCCAAACGGAAGCCCCAATGAACCGCCAAAATTGCCGCCAAATGTTGAACTATGTCCTGCTGAAGATGATTGTCCGTAGTTAGCAGAACTTCCATGGCTGCTATTAACACCTTCACTCATACCAAATGAGGATGAGGATGAGACTCCCTGACTCAAACTTGAAGATGAAGATTGTCCAAAGGAAGCAGATTGTCCCCGATTCATACTCTGGCCTTGGCTCCAGCCATAGGATTGACTATTCCCAACGCTATGTGATTGCGAAGTATTTTGGCCATAACTCATATTATAGCTATTTCCTTGCGATACCGAATGTCCCTGAGAAATATTGGTGCTTTGGGAAATCCCTTGATTCTGAGAGGTTCCATAGCTATGAGAAATTCCTTGATTGAAAGATTGGGATTGTCCCTGAGAAATTCCTGTATTCTGGCTTACGCCATGATTCACAGAAGTTCCAACGTTTGTCGATTCATTTTGCGATACGCCAAAGGAAGATCCCGATGAAGTTCCATGACTCTGCCCAAAAGAAGTTCCGCTTGAAGTTCCATGACTCTGCCCAAAGGAGGTTCCACTCGATGACCCTTGGCTCTGTCCAAAGGAGGACCCATTTGAAACCCCTTGGCTCTGCCCAAAAGATACTCCGGAAGAAGTTCCGTGCGACTGATTTATGGAAAATCCGCTGCTCTGCCCAATTGAGTGACCAAAGGTCTGACCAAAGCTTACCCCCTGTGTATGTGATACTCCTTGAGAGTAGGAATTAGAAATAGACTGTCCCTGACTCTGCCCCATAGATTGTCCATAAGTCTGAGATAATGACTGTCCCACAGACTGTCCTTGGGATGTCGTAAAAGACTCTCCTCGTGCATAACTTACTGTATTGGCATCCGTATATGCTTTGCTCCATCCCTGACTTTGGGATGCATTAGCCATATACATCATCGGGATTGACAAATTTAGGTTTAAGGATTTCGTTCCCTGCAGTTGTCCATACCAATCTGTCATTTCAACCTGAGATTGGCGCTGCCAGCTCATCAATGTATCTGTATGTACAGGAGTTGAAAGGATTTCCAGAACGTACTCATAATCTGCCATACCTGTAATAATTTCTTCCAAGGTACCTTGTGAATCTGGGTTTACATTAGATCCGCCCATTCCTTTATTTCCGGCATCCTCCCCAGCTTTATTTGCTTTGGGAATACCGCGGACTACGGTGAGGTAATCCATATTGTACATCTTTTCCCTCAACCATTCGGTTTCTTCGGCATTTGCACATCGCATCTCTAATACCCGAAAAGTTCCCTGCATTGATCCGACAAAGCCAAGGAATCCGTGTTTTGCCTTTTCTTTTGCTTTGTTGATCGTAGACGCTACACCTTGAATTCCATAGATGTATAGCAATCCAACCGCTACTGGTTTTAGTACATTGGCGATAATTGTAATTAAGTTGGCATTCTGCTGATTGACTGCAGTTAATACTTGTTCCTGCATATCCATTAGTGCTGTTGACTGTTTGGCATCCGCCGGCAGCCGGATTACTCGTGCCATTTTTATAGCCTTATAGCAATGGATACGTTCGCCAGTAGATGGATTCATAACTTCCATCTCATAACACAGATATTGCAGATTGCGTTTTTCTGGATCTTTCGAGGAGTTTTCATCATATTCAGCCCACGAATCCAGAATGCGAAAGTCATCTGTCGGAAGAGTCTCTGTAACCGGATGTAATATTTGCTTGATTTGGAATAGTGAAAGCACATTTTCACCTCATTTCTCATTTTATAAAATATTGCTGTTGCTTCGCCCTCCATTTCGAAGGCCACGCTTTTGTGCAAAGGTTTTTGCCAATGTCTGTTGCTTTTTAAACTGAAATAATCGTTTCAGTTGATATCCAATCTCGCCAAGAGGAACTAAAACGCCAGTAAACCACATCATCGTCTGTAAATACCCAGGAATAGCATTTCCTGTTGATGTCGGAATGGCTTGTTCGAAAGATGCTGCTATCATTTCCGATGAGACTCCAGACACAACGCTTAATACTGCGTGAACCGTAATCAACGTGCCATAATATGTCGCGCATACAATTAACATGTGGTTTAGAGCATCCTTTCTCTGACTAGGCATTAAAAGCGCGACTAAAACACCAACATCCCACATAGCGCCCGATAATGGACAAATCAATTTTTTTCCGAACTCACCAAACATGTTGATCGTAAATAATCCAAGACAAAACACTGCTATCGGGAAAGCAATTGCTTTCAAGATATGCACTGCTTCATTTCTCGTCATGTTTTGGCGATATACGATTTCGTTATCGTTACGCATAACGTGCCTCCTTTCAAATTACTCCATGTTCATCTCTGGCAGCAATGTCATATTCTTCTTTGAGCAGCAATAATATGGTTCCAAGGACTCCAAACACCAATAAAAAGGAAAATCCATTACTACTCAACAAATACAAAAAATTGCTAACAGCATTTTGATTAAATGCTAAAAATGATTTCACGTAGTTCACCTCCCAGTTAAAAAGTTCTTTAACAATAGAATTAAAAAAAAGGGAAAAAATAAAAGAGCCTTGTAGTCAGCATGCTTTTCATGACTACAAGACTCCTTCTCGACTCTTTAGGCTCAAATATTTAATTTACTTCTGGGATTTCACGCTTAGAAAGATTGTATACAAAATGCCAACTTGAATCCTCTAACAGATTCACATCTTTTATAATTGCAGCAGATGTTACACGTATTTTTACGTAATTCAGTGCTTCAATTCCTTTATTATCGATCCACTTGCGTACCTGTGAATTAATAATCTCTTCCCCTTTACGATTTGGAACAATAAAGTTCAATGTATTGGTGAAATTCAACATTTTATTGCATTTTCCATTAAAATTTGTCTGGGTATGATTTCCACATTCATACTCAATGTACATTTGTTTGCCATCTAGTGTAGTGCAGATAATATCTGGAATATATGACATACCTTCGCGTATTTTTAATGGATGTTTACGGTTCCATATATTCACATTACGAAATCGTTCATTTTCTTTAAGAATTTCTGCTGTCAAAAAGATTCCATATCCATGAACAAGATTGTCATGTTCTGCAATTAATTTTTCAGCCATAGACATAATTGGCTTCTCTTGAAATAAAATTTCAAAAATTCGGCTTCCCTTTATTGAAAAATAAAAAAAACTGATTGTGGTTTTGACTTTCACCTTTTCTTCTTGTAAAATTTGACATCCAACTAAAAACTTTAACGAACTCCTTGTCTTTCCGTTTGTAATTTCCGGCATTTCTTTTGAAATTTCAGTATAAATATCACTGTAAAGAGAATATCCTTTTGTCCCAATAATACGAATTAACATTTTATCCTCATCAGATAATTGTTTTAACGTATCGTCATAATCTTCCAATGCATACTTATTGGCGCGTTCCTTCCGCTTACTTTTAGCAGCTTGAAATGTCCTTCTATGATCAGTTCCAGGAATAGAACTGCTCATAAGTTTTTTTCGAATCAATTCATCCTCCATATCCTCTGCATCGACGACAACATCCATTTCTTCATTAATTACCGGATCATTTGCTTCCGTTTCAATCAATTCAATTTTCCCGCTTGCCACTTTCTCTTGCATTTTAGGTGATAACTTAGTCATCATTTCTTCTTTTTCTTTGACTTCATTACACCTTTTTTCCAATTCCTCCATTGTCAGAGTTCTAGCAGTTGGCTCTTCAAGTAATTTTTGTATCTGCAGTTTCAAACTTTCTATTTGATTTCCGCGTTCTTCACATAAATCTGCCATTCTCTCCAAAATATCTTTCCGGGCGCTGATATATACATGAAATGCACTTTTGCTTTTCCGGATAAGCTCCAATAACTCGATTTTATCCCAAGAATATTCAATTCCAAGTTTCATTTCTTTAGGATCTTTGGCAAGTATATCTTCGCATAATTCCCGAACATTCTTTTCTACAACATCAAATTTAGATAATAATTGTTGGTTCTTCTCTTGAGAATTTTTCAGCTGTTCTTTCAAATCTCTTGTCTGTGCCAGAAGAATGTTATATTTATTTAATAGTGTATCAAATGATTTATCTGATCCCATGATTACTCTCCATTAATCTGTTCATCAACATAGTCTTCGGGTGTCCATTGCTTTACATCAGTTAGGTCAACTCCTTGCAGATTTTCTCCCATAGCAACCAAATTCTGCGTTATCAGCGAAAAATCAGAATATACCCTGTCTTTATCCTGTAACGCATTCTGAGCCGTTTCGGAATTATTTTGAGATATAGCCGAAGACATGTTTTGCAAATAGACTGCAATATCATTTTTGATCCAAGATAGCAGCATATCCTTCACTTTGGAATATTTTGTCTCAACTGTTAAAGCATCTGTTTTTATGGATAATGAGGATACCGTATCCAATTTTTCCTCATATAGCGGTGCCAAGGTCAAAGGATCTTCCTCTCCCTTCCCTAATCTGTAATCCAGCATTAGCACTTCTTCATATAACGATCGGCATTGTAAGTATTGATACAGAATTGTATCGTAAGCTTTTTCTTCTTTGATGTCTTGTACCGATACAACTTCCGGTACAATTTCTCCATTTTCATTGTAATTATAATCGGTCACCATAACTCCATAGATAAGAATAGATACGTAAACGCATCCTGCAATCAATACACCGCTCATAATGTTTGAAAAAATCTTTTGATGCTTCTGACTTTTCTCTTCCTGCCGTTGCTGCAATAATTCATTTATCTCCAACGAATCCTCTGAATATAATTCTTCCGGCTCTGCAGGCTCCCGCCGGATCGAAGCTAACCTCTTTTCTTTGCTCCTTTTTAATTTCACAGATGTTTTATTTTTAATACGCCGGGATCGTTGAAAAGAGATATGAGAATCTCCCATATCTCTTTTCATTTCCGAAAGGTTACGTTCTTCGACGTTTTTGGCTTCAATCTGATTCGCTGTCAAACGATCCGCTAATCTCGTCTGTTTCATCAGACTCTTCTCCCCTTTCTTGTGGGTCTGGTAATGTACAATTTGCTCCATACTCAATAGAATACGGAATTACTTCAACAGCCAAATATGCTATTTTACTGATCTGACCGCAATATGGACACTCATATTCTTTCACATAAGACCTTGTTTGTATTGCCCCATTTATGCTCACATTGGAATGGATATGCAGCGCCGCGGCATATTCTGCTGCTTTGAGACCGTAGGCTTTAATCCATACATAATCTGTCTTTTTGTCTACGCCATCCTCAACAATCCGGCGTTTACGGTTTGAAGCAATCTGAAACTGAATCATGGATGGTGGTTTCCCTTTTTCTCCGCCAGGCTGAAAAACAGGTTCCCGACATAACTGCCCATCCAGGAATATTTGGTTTGAAAATTCAATTTCTTTCTCCAGATGTTGCCAAATATCACGTTCTGAAAGGGCAAAGAATCCCGTACTTAGTAACATGTTCTGCATATCATGGTCTAAATTGTTTTGCTCGACAAATTCATGGAAGGAGACTTCACCACGTTCCATAATATTTACAGCAATTGGATTCACATATACCTGAACACCATCTTCAATATACGGTTCCATTACTTCATGACAGTGCATGCATAAAGGTTCTCTTTGGTATTCTTTCGTGCATAATGTGCCTTTGATCTGGACAAAATCTCCTTCATTGATAAGCGTATATACATCCCGAATCATCTCTTCATGTTCTGTACGGACAAGAATACTATCTCTACGAATCTCTCCTCTAAGCAACAATTCTTCTGTAGCATAAGATTTTCGGTTCGTATCGACAACAATCTTTCCCAAGACATATTGTCCTGCTTTATTCTTGTATATCCGAGGTGGTTGTTTGACACGTCCATATAGATATACTGTGTTCTCTTTCGCCATAATGCCCTCCTGTTTCTATTGATTATATAGAGAGGCCATCCCCGTCAGCACATTAATGTCTGTTTCGAATATATGGCTATAATTCGTCAGATCGGTTTCTCCACTTTCAACAGATTCCTTATACTCTTTCATATGATCGAGTGCTGTTTGCATCGCTGTTATTAAGGATAATCTATCATCCTCTTTACCGACGGACGGCTGCATAGCAGTTACATTATCCAGTGTTTCCTGTAGTAACTGTATACTCTGCTCCGTGGCTTCAGTCTCGTTCTCATACACGCCATCCGTTGAATGTACCGCTTGGTTAAGACGCGTAGATAGTTCATTAACAAACACAGTGATCTGTTTGTTAATATAGATGCTATATTCCAATGTTGTCTGCGGATATTGTGTAGCATATTTACCAGTCGATGGTTCTGCTGGCGTGACCGTACAACTGGTCAACCCGACTGCCATCACCAAACATGCGATTATTATCTTAGGTTGTCTCTTCATAGTAATTGTTCTGCGCTCTCTGAAATGGATACTGCATCTGAGCATTAGCGGTTTCCACATGTGCCGGATTGTTCTCAGAATGCCGCTCTTCATAATTACTATTTGCCGTTTGCAGCGTTTTCTCAGAGAAAGCGTCAACGCCTGTTTCCGGATTTGCTGGAACAGCAGGGGGATCAAAGGACTCATTCTTGTCATTATTCGCCTCTTCTTCTGGCTGAAGACTTTCTGTCGGCTCTTCCGGGGCTTTCGGGGCTTCGTCACTTTCTCCATAAGAGAACAGATCTGTGCAAACAAGGCTCTGACGGCTTTCCCTTTGGGTATCGTCAAGTACAGATACATAGCATGATACAGCAACATTTTCTCCTTCCTTCAAATTTGCTGCTGCCCGCTGAAATCTGCCAAGGCACGTTACTCTGCAATTATAATCTCTTCTTCCAGAGGGAATGCGAATATTCAGGAAGGTAACTTTGTCCGTAGGCGTTCTGATCGATGTTACGATACCGGCAAGCACTCCCCAGTTTTCATCAGCCTGCGCACCACCGCCTTGCTCCGGAATTGATTCATCAAGAATCTGTGTTAATCTACGTTTGGAAACAGCGATGCTGTCTCCAACAATTGTTGGTGTGGAATGATAATTTCCTTCCGCATCCTGTGTTCTACGGTTCTGCATATGCCCAGCAATTCGGACATGATCACCAACGCGGAAAATAATTGCCTGGTTAATGTCATAGAATCTCAGTTGAATATTCCGAATCTGCCTTTCTGCATTGGAACGAATAACTAAGATGCAGTTTCCGCGTTCTTCCATACGCATAGACACTACTGTGCCTGCGATATGGATTTCATTTTTCAGAACAGTTTTTGTGTTTTCCATGTTCTTCTTCTCCTTATCTGATTTTGAACCTCAAAATAAGGTCCTTACTATTAGTATTGTAAAATGTCCGAAAATTTTAGGCCGAAACATTTCTGTTTCGGCCCATGAGTGGATTTCAAAAATTCAATTTTCGAATATTACGTATAGCATCTGTTTTAAGATGCAATACATCGTCATTTAAAAAGATTTCCTTTCCCTTAAATTGTAAGTGTTCACGAATAGATCCATTGTCGCATTCGTAGAATATTACAGGATGTCCCTGCTCAACCAGATACGGTTTCAAACTTTGGCATACATCCGGCCATTCTGTCCTGGATTGGAAGCTGATAAAAACATGGTTGCTGTAAGGATGACATGGAAATATCTGCCTTGCAATCAATTCGTTTGAAAAGGATTCTTCGTCTTGTTTATTAAAATACCCGTATACTTTGATAACATTTCCATCTTTGATATATTTTTGGACTTGTTTGTAGTGTTGGGCAAAAACAATGCATGAAGCCAATCCGTCCCAATCTTCCAAATCAAATGTAACACCTATTCCGTCATTCCGCTGCCGAAATTCCTTAATATTGGATATAACCCCCATATAAATTTGTGGTTTTTCGGCTTCAGCATGTGATAAAGGTGTAATTGATTTATCTGCTTTTAAGAGTTTAAATTGTTCCAATGGATGTCCAGATATATAAGCTCCCAAAAGCTCCTTTTCTTCATTTAATTGGAGCAGCCAATTTTCTTTATCTGAGCTTTGTGAAAGGGAAATCTCTTCTTTTAATTTTCGGCAGATTTCTTCTGTTGTATAATCTTTGATATATTTGTTTTTTATAGCAAATGCCGGAAGAATTGCATTTTTTAGTGCAGTGCGTGAAAAACCACATTTATCTAATGCACCACTAACGATCAGTTTTTCCATGTCGGCTTTTCCAATAGAAACTCTTGCAAGCAGATCACAATAATTCTGAAATTTTCCCTTTTTCCTTTCTTCTATCATTTCCTGCATACTGGCACTTGATATTCCTTTAATTGCAGCCAACCCATACAAGATTTTTCCATTGTAATCAGAAAACTGCATTTCTGAACGATTAATATCTGGTGAAATCACCGAAACTCCCATTGTTGAACATTCCTTAACTGCAAGCGAAATCCTGTCTAATTCAGAAGCATTCAAAATCGCACACATAAATTCTACTGGATAATGGAATTTAAGCCATGCAGTCATATATGAAATCAGCGCATAAACCGCAGCATGAGACCTGTTAAATGCGTACCGCGCAAAACCTTCCAAAGATTCCCAGAGTGCTTCTGCATCCGTTCTGTCGGCACCATTTAAAACAACACCGTCTACAAACTGGGATTTATACTTTAGAAACTTATCTACTTTCTTTTTCGACATATATCGTCGAATAATGTCTGCTTGTCCGAGAGAAAAGCCTGCACATTCATGGAAAATGGACATTAACTGTTCCTGATAGATACATTGCCCATATGTTGTCCCCAATATTTCTTTCAATTGAGGGATAATATAGTGAGTTTCTTTCTTTCCATGCTTTGCTGCTATAATATCCGGAATAAAATCCATCGGGCCGGGACGATATGCGGCAACCAGTAAGATCAAGTCTTCAAATGAGTCTGGTTTAAACTCACGCAGCATTTTTTTCATGCCATCAGACTCAAATTGGAATATAAAGGATGTTCTGCCCTCTGCAAATATGTGAGAAAAAACCTCATCTTCAAATGGAAGTTTCTCTGGATCAATTTCAATTCCATAGTTTTTCTTTATTCTTCGAATAGATTCAGAGATGATATCCAGATTCTTTAAAGCAAGAAAATCCATTTTCAATAACCCAATCTCTTCTGCTTCGACCATGTTGCAGGATACTGCCCATTGCTCTTTCTGGGTATTATAATACATTGGAATATAGCTGGAAAGGGGCTTTCCATCGCCGATAATAATGCCCGCCGGATGTACAGAAAATGCTGTAATAGTACCTTCTATTGATACGGCACGATCCAAGATGATTCTATGTTCTTTCGAAGTTTCATAGTCTTTTAATATATCATCTCGATTTTCTGACAATGTGCCTGTTTTATTTGAAATATTTTTGCAGAGTTCTTCTCCGATCCTACGGATCTCTTTTCTTCCCTGCTCACAGATTTCTTTCGATTTTCTCCCTTGTTCTTTTTCTGGCATTGGGTACATTTCATATCCCCTGACTCTTGCCATATTCTGTATACAGGCTTTTGCAAGCTGCGTCATAACCGTCCGAATATACGCAACCGCAGAACTGCCATATTTTTTCTTCACATATTGAACCAAATTGTCTCTAATTTCATTTGAAAAATCCACATCAATATCCGGCATGGAAACTCGCTCTTTATTTAAAAATCGTTCGAACAGTAAATTATATTGCAACGGGTCCAATGCAGTTATTCCCATACAATAGTTCACAAGAGATCCTGCTCCCGAACCGCGGCCTGGACCAACCCCATATCCCATTTTATATGGATTATTCATCTTGGCAATCCGTTTTCCCTCCTGCACATAATCGGCTACGATCAGAATATAATCTGCATATCCCATATCAATAATCGTATTAAGTTCATATTCCATTCGATCTATATATTTCTGTGAAATTGTACTTACTTTTCTTTTCAATCCGCAATAAGCCTTTTGCCGCAATAATTTCGGAGCATCGACACGCTGTCCCATTTCGTCCAGAAAAACCGGATAATGCTGTGCTTCAGGCACACGCGGAATATCAACATTGCATTTGTCACATATTACCCTGATATTAGCGATAGCTGACTTTACAATGTTTTCTGGAATTATCTCACACAATTTTTGAGATAATTCCGTATCTGATTTTAAATACAATTCCCTGTCCGAATCCGTCACTGGTTCAAACTTTTCAAAACGCAATGACTTCAGGTAGCTGCGTCCCTCAGCATCTTCTGGCCGAATGATATGCACATCATTTGTTGCGACAACGGAAACGCCATTCCTATACGCTAATTCAGCAAGAATTGGCATCACATAGGCTTCATCTTCCATACCATGATACTGCAGTTCCACATAGAAATTCCCCTTGAAAATCTTCTGAAATCGTAGTAATTCCTTCTCTGCCATTGAAATCAGTTTCCCATCCGGTTCTATTTCCCGATTTTTTTCTTGAATTTGGCTTTCATATTTGTACCATTGTTCGAGACTTTTTTGGGCTTTTTTCACACGTTCCTTGTTTCTGGTCACTTCAGATGACTTTCTTTTGAGTTCGGCAGAGATATGCTGCAGCTTTTCTTTCGCGTTTTCGGTTTCTCGCATTTCGTTTTCCAGTTTCTGTTTCGTTGCTATGTATACCTGCGAATCCGCTTGCAATGACGCTAACCCTTGCAACCTCTTTTTATACGTCTTTTTTGCCAATTTCTTAGTCTACTCTTTTTCAGATCTCAATGCTTCTACTTCAATAGACGTTTTTTCAATTTCGAACAATAATAATTTCATTTCCAGCGTATTTGGAGCTGGATATTTTTTCTGTCTCCTTTTTAACAGATCAATTTCATGTAGGATATGTTTATTATGCAACAGAATACAGCTTAAAACTCCATTTACGCAAGCACTTGACGCAATTACATTTCCACTTGCAAAACAAGACTCTAAGATTTCGTAGTTCATAACGGGCGACGGAATACGTCCAAGAGTAAGCATATGCTGGTTTGATAAAGTGACCGCTTTGCATAGCTCCTGATATCCTTCATAGTTCATGGGAAGCAGTATTAAATGTGCATGATCTGCATAATCCGTCTGAACGTATGCTTCTACGCCGGGGATTCCTTTTATCCCTATTGCGTTGCAGGCATTTAAGAATTCAACATGTCCCGCACACACTCCATGATCTGTCAGTGTAATCGCTTTTGCACCCATTTCCTTTGCTGCAAGGCACAGTTTTTCAATCTTATTCGTCGAATCCTTTAATGAATAGTCTGAGTGACAATGAATAAATCCATATGCTTTCAAAGTAAATCCTCCATTCTAAGATTAGTATCATTATTTTCTATTTTTCAGAAATTCACATATAAAAAAAGTGGGTTTCATTTTCTCAACCCACTTTTTTGCCTAAGCCAAAACACTCTGGCTATTTATAAGTTCTTGTGAATTATGGATTTTTCCTCCATTTCTACGATATACCTTTTGGCATTCACGAAAAATGCCATCTAATTCTCTTAACAACTCATTTCTTCCGTATTGATCAAAATATTGAAAAATTTCCTGTGTATCGGTTGAAACAAACTCCGATCCTGTTAATTGGCGTGCCAAACGTCCAATTTGAATCATTTTTTCTTTCGACTTTTCTCTCAAAATCCACTGTCGGGTTTCTAAATCCAAATCTATCCAAGGGTTCCATTTGGGCTGCTCCATAATCAGATAGGAGCCATTCTCGCATTTTCGAAAATAACATCCCGCTGGTTCCTCGAAAGTACAATTTTTTACCAGATTGAAGCTCGGATATGTCGCAAGACCTAACAATTCTTTGGTTTCTTTAGCTACAGGATCTTTCTTTTTCTTTATTTTTTTTGAAGATTGATAATAATCTACTTTTCCAGAAATCTCGATCAAGGCTTCGATGGATTGTCTATAGGAAAGAAATTGCTTTAAGATGTCGTAGCTGTCATATGACATATTGCAGCAGTAGCAATGACATCGGCTGCCTGCTCTTCCATCGTAACGATTCGTTGATATTTTGCAATTTCCAAAATTCGTATCATTGTGATCCGGAGATGGACATAAGATATCTACTGTACTTTTTCCTAAGTTTCTAACCTGTATTGGATAGCCATTCATCAATAACCATTCTACTGCCTGTAACGGTGTAACACTGTTTACAAGATCTTGAAATTCTTCCTTATCGTATTTAATCGATTTCATTGTGACTCCCTCCATTTCTTTAATAATTGGCGGGCATGGATTTCAAATTATATTGTTTGCTCCTTTCGTCATCCATCCCAGTTATGGATAGAATAGAAAATATCTGCAAAAATAAAAGAGGCCAAAAGCCTCTCTTATTCTTCCGGATGATCCGCCGAATCATCTTCCATCTGATCTATTTGCATCTGTTCACGAGCTTCTTTTGTCGTCAAATCGCTCTTTTCTGAAGTTTTCGTCTGTTCTGATTCACTTAAAACGGGCTGTTCAGACACATCAGGTGATGGTGTTGGCGTTGCGGACGGAGTAGGTGTTGCTTCTTTTTCCGCATCTGTATCATCCTGTTTTTCTGAAATTGCTTCTTTTGAGAAGTTACTTTCTGATGTCTGTGATCCATCAGCGGAAGCGAAAAAGCTGATTCGATCTCCGGATATTGAGTTGAAGCCAAACCCTTTGAAATCAAAATATGAGATAGATACAATTTCTCCAGATTTGTTTAAGATTTTTTTCGCTTTTTCCGTGATTTGGATTGTTCCAATTCGTTGTCCCGTTGAATTATCTGCGCAAAGTAAATTTCCCTCGTAATCGTATCCATAAATAAGAACTATGTACTCTCCTCGTTCAGCGCTCATAAGTGATGCCAAGATGCATGCATTATCCTCGGCTATGGATTGTCTTACGAACTGAAGGTCATTTAATGTATTGCTGTTCTGTGTGTATCTTTTTGTGTCATCTGCGTCATATGAAATTTTCTTGATGTCTGTGATTGTATTTGCTCGTGTATCTGGATCAATATCCATTGCTGTCTTTTCTGTTCCAGTTATAAAGCCCGTATCTGGAAGAATCGTTGTTAAACCCTTGAAAAAGAGATTGCTATCTGGATATATGGAATGTCCGAAAAAGGAAAATTCAGAAATCTGCTTTAACTTTGTATCATACAGCTCAACAGACATATCTCCATCAATGCGCCACGCATTTTCTTCCGTTTTTTTATCCAGCAACGTCCGGACTCCATTTATGTTCTTGTAGACGTATTTGTTTTTCGAATCTGGAAACTGAGCGTATCCTGTAAATCCACAAAACCTATACCCTGTAATAGTTTCCACAACAGAACCATATGATTTTGATGCATAATCGTCTGCCCAAAGGATTACGTTTCCTATTTGATAAGGAGATCCAACTTCCTTCCCATTTTCCTGATCCGTCTTTTTCTGTTTATCTGCCAGAACAGTTTCAGCTTTTAACGGATTCGTATTTGTAACTTTCAATTCACAATAATCTGTAGCGCCGTCTCCATCTGTATCAATATTCCATGGATCTGTTCCATTCGTCTCTTCGTCTGCATTTGATAACCCGTCCCCATCATAATCGCCAGAAGGATCTTCTCTTAATACCGTATTTGCCTTTCTGATCGCTGTTATGTCTGTGCTGACATTAACGGTTTGTGCCGTAGGCACATAAAAATACTGCGGCAGATAAATAAATGCGAAAATTCCGGAACAGATGATCAAAGTGATCCCCAGCTTTTTTTGCTTCTGCTTTCTACTGGGTGTTATATTTTTTCCACGACTATTATATACGGGAAGTCCGGTCTGCTTTTTATGCTCTTTTTTAGGGGTGCGAACCTGTTTTTGCTGTGCTTTTATTTGCTTTAATCTGCTCATTCTGCTATCCATCCTTTTTTAATCATTTGATTTTAATTATAGTATTATAAAAATACATTTTTTTTCGTACGTGAAAATGGGAAAAAATATTTTTTGCTATTCTATACTCATAGAAAAAAGAAATTTATTTTTTTCTGATTTCTATATACTATATTTGAACATTAAATCGGGCGAAAGGAGAACCACAAAAGACTCCTTTCTGCCTCCATAAGAATTAGGAGGACAAGTATGAATTCAGTTGTATTAATGGGAAGATTAACGAGGGACCCAGAAGTGCGTTATTCGCAGGGAGAACGGCCGAACTGTATTGCAAGATATACTCTTGCTGTAGATCGCCGCTACAGATCGCAGAATAGCGATCAGCCAACAGCCGACTATATCAGTTGTTTGGCATTTGGAAAATTTGCAGAAATCGCGGAAAAGTATTTTAAACAGGGAACAAAGATTACTATTCGTGGCCGCATTCAAACCGGAAGCTACACAAACCGCGATGGTCAAAAAGTATACACAACCGATGTCGTTGTCGAAGATCAGGAATTTGCAGAAAGCAAAGCATCTGCGGGACAGGCAGCAGGAGCTGCTTATTCTCCACAGCCAACAGGTTCAGCTCCAAGCGGAACTTATCGCCAGCAGTCAACTTCCACAAACCCAAATGGAAATTACCCGAATCCGCCAGCAGGCACACCACAGCCTCCGACCGGAAACTTCCCGGGTCCACAGGGGAATGGCGCATCCATGAATTACGGAAATTCTGCAAATTCCCGGAACTCTGAATCTGCACCAACATACAACAATCCAACAGGCTTCATGAACCAGCCGCCAGTTGGCAACAATATGCAGCAGGGTAACAGTTACAATGATCCCACAGTTGGGATGAACAGCGGTTTTATGAATATCCCTGATGGAATTGACGAAGAACTTCCATTCAGCTAATCAGAAAGGAGAAAAAACGGGAAAGCTCTCAAGACATGAGGGCTTTTCTGTTGTATGAACCATGATAAGAAAATTTTTCAGATTATTAAGCATCTTAGTTTTATGTGCAGCATTGTTTTTCGGATACCAAACACTTGAATGGTCTAATAAATACAAGCAAGGACACGATGAATATGAAAAACTCCAAGCTCAAAATACACCGGAAAACGAATCTACGCCGGAAAACGACTCAGACTCAACGAAAGAACTTCCTTTTTGTCCAGATTGGACTGCTTTAAAAGCAGAAAATCCTGATATTGTTGGCTGGATACGCATGGACCCTACCTGTGATTATCCTATTATGCAGGCACAAGATAATGATTATTACCTCTATAAAGGATTCGGGCGCAGTTATAATATCAACGGAAGCATTTTCCTTTCTTCCGTGAACAGTTCCGATTTTTCGGACAAAAATTCTATTGTTTATGGTCATAACATGCGGAACGGAGATATGTTTGGTGATAATGATTATTACTATGAAAAATCGTATTGCCTTGAGCATCCCTATTTCTGGATCTATAGAGAAAATGGACAATACACCTATCGAATTTTTGATGTCATGAGGGTAACAGATGCAACGGAAGCTTATGATACTCAGTTTGCGTCGGATGATGACTTTGAAACGTACTTAAACGATATGAAAAATCAATCTTCCTATACGATTCCGGATGCCTGGCCTTCCAAAACAGATCATATTGTTTCCTTATCGACCTGTGTTGCTGCCCACGGATCTACCCGCATGATTATCCAAGGGAAATTGGTTAATATTACGGATTATTCTGGTGATGATATTCCGCTTACATCCCTGACCACACAAAACCAAAATTCTAACGATACGCCAGACAGTTCTGAACAACAATAGTCTCATAAGAAAAAGCGACTCCCTCAAACCGGAAGCCGCTTTTCTTATTCTGATTTCAAATATTCTGCCAAATTGGTGAGCCTTTTTCCTGCTTTGGCAATACGAATTGATGTTTCCATAGCATAGGATTCATCAATCACATATACCTTTTTCTTTGCCCTTGTCACAGCTGTATAAAACAAATTTCGCACCAACATGTTCGTTGGTTCTGCCGGCATAACAACGATAATGCAAGAAAATTCAGATCCTTGGGATTTATGGATCGTCATAGCATAAGATAACCCCAAATTATCCATAAGATCTCTGGTAATTTCGTAATGTGAATTACGTACATTAACCGTAAGACCACTTTCTGACACCTTTACAATTTTTCCAATATCTCCATTGTACAAGCCAATTTCCCCTTCGTAGGAAGAAATAGAATAATTGTTCTTATAAAACATCACTTTATCGTTCAAACGATACTTTATTGAACCATATGTGATTCCCTTCGTTTGAGGGTTTAGTAACGCTTGTAAAGCAATATTCATATTTTCAACCCCAGAAATACCTTTCCGTGCAGGGCAAAGAATTTGGGTTGAAAAAGGTTCTTCTGGATTGTATAACTTTTTCATTAGGGATTTAACCTGTTCTAAAGACTCTTCCGCAGATTTTGTATGAATGACTTGGAAATCCGGTCGTTCATCCAGCGTAGTGATTCCGGCATTAATCCGGATAGCATTAGAAATGATGGAAGAATCACCTTTCTGCCGAAAAACATCTGTCAACATAGTCCGCGGAATCAAAGATTCTGGAGCCTCCAACAAATCGTGTAACACCGCTCCGGCACCAACGGATTCCAGCTGATTAATATCTCCTACCAGAACCAATGTTGTTCCGGTTTTGATTGCCTCCAACAGCAGATCGAAAACTTCAATATTAATCATGCTCATCTCATCAACCACAATAAGATCTGCATCTATTGGGTCGCTAGAATCTTTACATACAGTTGTATCTCCGTATGGCTTCAAATCAAGCAACCGATGCACCGTAACTGCTTCCATATGTGTCGATTCTGCCATTCTTTGGGCAGCGCGTCCAGTTGGAGCACAAAGACGTATCGTATCTTTCGGATGCATTCTTTTATAAGCCAGCAATATGCCCAAGATCGTCGTTGTCTTGCCTGTACCCGGTCCGCCGGTAAGAATCTTAACTCCCTTTTTTCGTAAAACCATAGGGAAGGCAGATCTCTGCTGTTCTCCATAGTTCATTTTACATGCACGCGCAGCATATAGAATAAGATCCGGTGAAAAGCTTTGGTTTTCACATGATGCAGATGCTAATCTACGAATATTTTTGGCAATTCGTTTTTCAGCAGTCAAATATTTTTGCGGATGAATAATACATTTTTGTCCGTCTACTTCCTGCAAATAATCTTTCCCAATTGCAGTTAAGACCGCGGACGTTGGAACATGTTCTGCATAACATCCAGAATTTAAGATCCGCTGAATATTATAATGAAATAGTTCACCAGTATAATAAGTATGTCCATTTGCACTCAAAATATTAGCTGCCTCGAAAGCAGCTAATTTGATCCGGCCGAAAAATTCAGCAGGCTTATGAAATTTAACCCCTAATTTATCGCATGTCAAGAAACCAAGCCCAAGCTTTTTTCCATAAGAATACGGATCTTCCATAATCTTTTCTTCTACACTGCTTCCATACAATTTCACAGCTTTTGCACACGCTGCATAAGAAACTCCGCAGTCATGCAGCAATTCAAATACTTTTCGCTCCTCCGTTGTAGATGCAATGCTTTTACACAGATTTGAAATTACATTGCTCGGCAATCGTGTTTCTGCAACTAGCCGATTAACAATGCCTGGCTGATGGACCATTCGAAACATATCCGTTCCATGATTTTTCACAATAACAACCGCATCCGAAAAATTGATACCTGGAAAAGTAATCAAATACTCCAAAATCGTCATTTCTTCTGCATCAGTTTCTTCTACACGCGTTACTATGAAGTCATAGGCAACACCATCCGGCATGGAATCCAAGGAAAAGTATCCATATACCTTAATTGGAGTTCTTTCCTTAAAAAAGGAAATACCTGCTTGTGTTGCATCACAGTTTATGACATTCCATCGGATCTCTTTGTTATCTAAATTATTTTTAACATATGAATCTCGAATCATTTCTTTCATTGGCATTTCCTGCCTCGTTTCCAAGCGGAAATAACACCGTCCAGAACGTTCATCTCTCCACAGATAGGTTTGCATACATCCTATCAGAAGAGATTCCGGGGCAGGGACACATTGTCTTTCATTCATTTTTATCTTCTCCTTAGCCAAGGACTCCATCAATTTGTGAAATATCGCGGCATACTACGGATTGCCGAAACTCTACGCGATCATTAACAGACCGCGTATTGCTGGTTATATATCCTGCCGCAGCTACTGCATCTCCTATTTTCAGATTACGTGCTGCCTCTGCCTGACTCGCAAAGCAGCAAATCTCTACCTGATTTGATTTGTCCTGATTTGGTATTTTGATTGTTAAAATAGTCAGCTCATTGGTCGGACAATACACATGCCGAACAGTACCAATATAAAGGACAACATTGGTGTCTCGTGGATATCCGCCTGTTGCGTCAATAGCTTCATTGGTCACATACGGGGCAAGCATCCGTTTCTGCTGTTCGATTTTGTCTCCGACAAATTCTTTAACATAATATGCATTTCCGAATCCATCTTCAGATTTCCTGTTTTCTCCATGCGCTCGGATTTTTACTTTCATTTTGGGAGTAATCCCCTTCAAAACTGACGTATCATAAAAAACAAATTCTACATTTGCTTCTTTTGATTCGCCCTTACTTTTTACAATCAAAACAGTATTCTTCTTATTTTCCCGAATACTAAGAATTGTCCCTGAGAGGACAATTAAATTTTTAGATTTTTCCATCTTTATAGTCCACCTTTCTGTGAAAGATACCAACGTGTCGTAAAACACGTTGGTTATCCTTCATTTTTTGTTTTTGAAATATTTTATTTATAATAAAGTCGGCTATGAACTTCACTATACGGAAAATGTTTTCTTATCAACCTTGTTATTTTTCTCCCATAAGCTTTTAATTCGCCTATTTCATCACAATTACTCTTTGTTTGTGCTGAATAGATATAAATAACTTTATTTTGTCCCAAGTGACAAGCTTCTTCTTCATTCACTGAAACTACCACTCTTACTTCATATTGAGACATTTCCCATATTTCTATCCAAATCCAATTAGGATTGGAATATGATTTTATTTCCTGTATAACTTCGTTATCAGATAACAATATCATGGTTTAGAATCCTTTCTTGATACTCCCGCAGCTAAAACAACGGGGTTATGTCGCATTGGATAGTTATAGTTCGATAATTTCGACTTCATCATACTGGGCTATTGTGGCGCAAGTATCATCATGATTTACGGCAGCAACAAATACATTTTCGTATTGCTTCTCGTTCTGCAGAAGATCAATCAATGTCTTGAGATTATCATTATCCAGAGAATCGAGATTATCTAATACAAGCAATCTCGTTCCTGTAATCTGGCTGATAAGGGACATTAAGGTAAAGGCAACAAATACAAATTCACCTGTAGATACCTTTTTCATTGGAACCATTTTGCCACCATTTTTCTCACAATACAGCTCTACGCCACCATCGTATATGAATTTGATCTTGGTATTCCGCGATAATTTCTGCATGCATGCTGTGCAGGCTTCTTCAAATGGATGTAAAATTCGCTGCAAAATGATGCCTTTTACGCCTACTTTCGCATCCAGTGTTTTTGCCGCAAGGGAAAGCATATCTACTTTATCCTGCTGCTCCCTGCATAACTTACTGTATTTACGGGTGGTTTCATATTCTTCTAATGTCCGCATACGCTGCTGAATTAACTTCTGCTGCTCTACCAATAGACGCAGCTCCTCTTCGTTTGGAACATTTGTCTGCTTTTCTGGAAGCTGCGGAATAACAAACTCTTCAAGTTGTTTCTTAAGAGCCTGTTTTTTCGTAATTTCCACCTGATTCTTCTGATACTTTTCAATGATTTGATCTCTTTTAGCGATCTGTTCATCACAACGTACCAAAAAATCCTTATTTTGTTTAACCACATCTTTATTCTTTTGTACAAGTCCCTGCCCCTGCCTTACGTATGCTGATAAATCTGCATTACAATGTACTGACGGGCATATTGGACAACTGTGATTGTTCTGCTCAAAAGAACTAATATTATGTAAGATTTGTTCCTGAAATTTTATGTTGGCATTTGCAGCCGCGATATTTTGATTCGCTATTCTGCTGGCATTTAAAAATTTCTGGCGGTCACTAACTGCCTGCTCATATACTTCCCTCGGAATCTCAGCCACATTACTTAATGACTCAAGCTCATGTTGGATACTTTCTTTCTTTTTTAAAGCCTGCTCTCTTTGCTGGATAAGGATCTGATACTTCTGCAATGTTTTCTGGATTTCTTTCCACTCGGCCTGCTTTTGCATGTTCTCAGAAAGAAGCTTCTCCAGTTCTTCTTTTGAATCCTTCGGGATTTCTCCTTCGTATTTGGACTTTTCTGTATACGTCACCAGAATCTTTTTCTCTGCTCTGTTTGCATCTGCCACTTTAGAAGCAACTTCATCGATAGTCTCCAACCCAAAAACGCCCGTTGGAAACATTTTCTTCAGGTACTCCTTGACAGCTTCCGGCAATGTATCCATGCGACTTTCTGCAGCTTCGATAATTTTTTTATAATCAATCTGCACCTGCAGCATAGATAGCAAAAGAGCCGTAAGATCTTTTTTGGAAAGTTCCGCAAAATAGTCGGTGCCAAACATCGTTTCATAGATGGAAAGTGGAACGCCGAGCTTTCCTACCAAAAACTCATTGGCAGATTCCTGACTCGTAGTCTTATCGTTCACCTTAACAACGGAACGATCTTTTCCACGAATTCGTTCGATGCTTGTACCGTCATCGAATACAATCGTCACATGCGCTTTTGATGCTCCAACTCGAATATCATCTGGCTCCATCTTTCCAATGAAAGCCCTCTTGATGGCAGTTAAAATGGTACTTTTCGATGCCCCATTTTTACCTAACAGGCAGGTGATCTTTTGCGGTTCGATTATCTGTGTTTCAATTCCTCCAAAGTCTTTTACAATAATTTCTTTGATTTTCATGTTTATATCCTCCTGACATATTGTTTTTCAGATTATTTTATGTGAAAACTCCTTTCTTTGGATTAATCTGATACATAAAGTATTGCGAACGCAAAAAAAAATAAATTTCCATTTTTTCTTGTACGTGAGAATTCAATTTTATAGTCATTTACAATACTATAAGCGTAAACAAAAAAACATTTTAGGAGGACTATTATGAGTATGAACACAAAGGATTACAAAACAAAAACTATGGTTGTGGAGCGCGACTTCCCTTGCCGCGATAACTATTGGGCTGTCGGATTAGATATCGGCTATTCAGCCGTCAAAGGAATCTCTCCTGCACATTATTTCTGCTTTCCGGCATACGCAAAAAAGATCCCAGAGAATCGTCCGCTGCTCAAGGAAGCTGCTGACACAGATATTCGTTACCGCGACAATGAAGGCGAATGGGTTGTCGGAAATTTGGCTTATGAGGAAATGGATGCTTCCAAGATGACAGAAAGTGAAGAAGAAGTTTTCGGTCGCAAACGTTACTATTCACCTATGTTTAAAGTCATCGTACGAACTGGACTGGGTATTGCCCTGATGGAAGGAAAAGAAAAATCGTCCGACGGCAAAAAGCTGTACGTCCAGACTGGATTACCGCCGAAATTCATGAGAGATTCGGAAGATCTTAAAGAGGTTTTCAAAGGTATCCACATGTTTGAGCTGAAAATCGGAACTGCACCATGGCAAACGTTCACGTTCTCACTTGACGAGCAGAACATTTCCATCATGCCGCAGCCGCTCGGAGCATTACTGTCTGCGTCAACTGACATCAACGGTTATCAGCTTCCTATCGCCAAGAAATTCTGGAGTTCCAATCTTCTTGTTTTTGATCCGGGCTTTGGTACTACCGATATTTACAATGTTCTGCATGGAAATGTTTCGGAACGTGGAACAGAAACATTCAGCGAATATTCGATGCGTGAAGTTTTCTCTCGAACCTGTGATCAGATTGAGAACAAGTATCACGAAGAACGCAACATCTTCGAACTGCAGAATCTGCTGGAAAGCGGTGAGGTTCGCGTTAAAGACAAGAAAAAGATGGTTTTCAAGAATTGCAACTTCAGTGAAATTCTAGCCGTTTGCTCAAAAGATGTATGCAATGAAGTAATTGAAAAGATGAAATCTATTTATGATTACTTTTCATCTTATGACTACATCATTGCTACAGGCGGTACATACGACGCTTGGGCGACTGACTTCAACGCTGTGTTTGCCAATATGGAAGGATTTTCTGTGATTCCGGCCAATGTAAATGATCCAACCCTTACCAACGTATTCTCGAACGTACGCGGATATTATTTCTCCCTCGTCAATCGTCTGCGTTAGAAAGTGAGGAGTTAAATGAATATTAAAGTCCGATTTACTGCGCCAGAAGATCTTGATTTGATTGCATTAGTTCATTCTGGAGTTCGGATGGGGCTTGTTATTCGAGATGTATTGCGGGCATATGTACGACAAGAGATTTTCTATGTACCTATGCCCAATACAATAAAATGTATCAATACAGAGAATACTTCCGTCAATTTTATTCTTAATTCTGATAAAGACGGAGATGTTATCGCTTTTCTGAGGAGCATTCGCAATGGTTATAAAACTGTAGTTATCAAAAACATTTTACGTTCCTATTTTACTGCTCCTATTATGGAACCTTTGAAGAACAATGTTTTTCCCCTTCGGGTCAATCTTTGTTGGCCGGATGATTTGGATCTGATCATCCTTGCACAGACGCAGGACATGCAAGAATTGACACTGAAAACGCTGAGTGCATACGTGCATAAAGCCAAATTCTCTATTGATACACCAGCAATAGCCGCATCCATCAATGCAGACACTATGTCCTTTACTTTGGACTTAGCGCAAGAAACAGATGCAACAATTTCAAGTTTTTTATTTTCAATACACCCTTCAGCCAGAGATAATGCCATTAAAAATATTTTACGGTTTTATTTTCAAAAGCCTTACATTGCTCCGTATTTGGCTCAATACACTTATAGCGTTCAGTCATCAGAGCGTAAAGAGCGAAATATTACCGTTGCCGAGAAATATTTTCGACCGGACGCCCTTTCGAACGCGTCCGCAGATGCTCAGGTTCGCCCAGCCCGGCAGATTTCTGCTCCGGAGAAAACTTTAAATCTTTCTTCTGAAAGCAAAAGCGCAGCTACGCCAACTCCAGCTCCGCCCAAACCAGAACCTGTTGTTGAAACAGCAATTTTCTCTGCACCTGCTGAAAAGGCTGAACCGGAAAACATTCCTGCTCTCTCCAAAGAGACTGTCAATCCATTAAATAGTTCCACGCAAGCAACCTCCGAGACTCCTTCTGGAAGTTCTTCCGAAGATGACAGCGATGGATTTGATATTTTCGGAGCAATTTCCGGATTAATTGTATAAGGGGGTCTGTTATGGACAATTACGACAAAACCAAGGAATATACCAAATACGTCAAGCCAATTGTAAGCGAATTAAAGAAAGAATGTGGATTGAATAATATCCCCTTTCTGTTTACCGCGGCTATTAAAAATTCCGAAAGCGAAACGGTGTATAAAAACGAGATGCTTCTTGCACAGACTCATGTATCGTTGACAGATAAAAGAATTGCAAGAATGTTATTGCGAATGAACGGTTTCGACACAAAGCTTCCCGAATCCGTTACTGCAGCGATGAAGACACTGGCGGAATACTTAGAAGTAAATGCTGAACCCGTTTCTGCACTGGATATGCAATTGCATGATCTTCAATTGGAAGATTTGCGGAGAATTGCAAACGGGACGTACAAGGTGATCACCACTGTCCCATCTTTGACTGACATTGTTGACACTGAGGAAGAGAATTACTAAACATCAAAGAAAGCTAAGAGGTTTTATTATGAACAACGAGGAGAAAAAAACATATGAAGAAAATTTAGTCAATTTACAGGAAGATATCCAGAAAGATGCAGAAGAAGTAAAACAGGTCTGCATCTATCAGAAAGAAAAACGCATTGCTGAAAATGCATTGCGTTTAGAGGAGTCTTGATGAGCATTTTCAAAAGCGAAAGCCGAGCTTATAGCCCGGCTTTTTTGCTTATAAAGTATACAATAAAATATCCGACCGTCAGAAACGGCACAAATGGGTAATCATGTTCTTTGTGCTTAACATGCATATACAAAAGATAGGGAATGCATATACATAAGGCTAATATAATCGCATAAAGTCCATATAGTCCAAGATTGTATCCAATGACTCCAGCAATCAGGGCATCTGCGCCGCCTATATTAGACCAGATCATTGCGAAAGCAAAAATTGAAAAGCACAAAATCATTCCAATAAAATCTATTTTCCAATAATTACTTGATAAAAGCTCACAAGTATGTACAAGATAAAGCATCACAGATATGGTGAGCGGAACTTCCATTTTTTTAATATCCCATATTGCAGCCATTATAAGTAATATATGTGTTATGTAGATCATGCATTTTTCTCCAACAGATGGTATTTCTTTTCCGTCATTTTTGAAAGTTCATCATAGGTGATTCCTAAACGGACAAGAATATCTGTCTCCAAAGCATCCAGATCAATTTGGGTTAAATCCAACTGGAAAGAACACCACTCTTTTTTATAGGTAGAAAAATATACTTTTCCTAAATTTGTCTGTACATATACGCCGGCCTGTTCCTTTCGATAGCCCTTCCAAAAATATGTATACTCGATAAATAATTTTGTTTTTCCCTCTCCATGCATATCCTGTTCACAATACATTGTATAGAACAATAACAGTAAACGTGCGGTAGCTTCTACGTCATCAATCGACGAATGAAACGTAATTCCTTCATCAATACCAAAATATTTGGATATTGTTTCAAGTTTGTGATTCTGCACTTCTTTTTTTTCTACAAGATCGCGTGCTACCTCCAACACATCCATTTTTCCACTACACTGTAACGGAGTATGCGTTCTGTCGCATAACGCTGAGATCATGCGAATGTCAAAATCAACATTATATCCAACAAGGATACTGCCTTCCATGAATCCGCAAATCTCTGCCACTACATCTTCTTCCGATGGCTTATCAGCCAAAAATTCGTCTGTGATCCCGTTCACTCTCATAGCTGCTTCCGGCATGGGGAAAGGAGCCTTAATGTAGATATCCATTTCTGCTATTTGTTCCATTTTCTGGTCCCGAATTCTGTATTTCTTACCCGAAAACTGAACAATGCGGTCTTTATTGGAATTGATTCCGGTCGTTTCAGTGTCAATAACCGCAATGATACGGTCATCCTGAAACAGACTAAGCATACGATTCTTAGTTTTTAGCGTCCTCATAAAATGTCTCTCCTATTCGATTGTTATGTATTGTCGTTGTTGCATACGGAGTAGAAACTCCATTGTGTGTAGTCATGAAGCAAAGCACCGAATCTTTCAGATCAATTTTGGCTGCTGCTTTCACAGCCATGTGATTTGAATAAGAACAAATTTCATATCGAAGCCCGTCCAGCCTTGTCCAGAATTCCAACACACAGGAGCAGACATTTTTTTCATAATATTTGTTCATTATCGGTGCATAAATCAAGGATTGCCCGGGACCTGATAAGAATTTTCCGCTTCGGGGGAAGCGTTCTGCTATCCCCCGAAATGGATCTCCTGTATCCGCTCGGAATTGAACACACAAAAAATCTCCAGCATTCTTTTTCGCTGCTTGTTTTGCTACGTGCCGCCAACATAAAAATGTGTAGCTTTGTTTCGATTCTTCATTTTGAAAAAGCTGAATTTCTTTTGCTTTGATAATTACAAGCTCATTTTCTTCATTTCCTAATCCTTTTTTAATCTTTTGTATAACGCCAAGGAACACATTCTTCTTATCTTCTGTTGTAACTATCATTCCTCCGTAAGTGCCTCCAGCTCCTTCATACTAAGCGTACAGATTTCTCCCATCGCCTTTTTGAAATAATTTCTGGTTTCATACCCCATTTTTCCGGGATACATCGCTGGGAACTGTAACAACCATTGAAAAGCGGCTAAAACAGTAGGAAAATACGGACAATTTTGCGTTATATACTGTTTCCTTCTGACACCTACTTTTTCCGTATGTATCATTTTCATGATCTTTGAGATGATTTTTTCCTGATCATCCATGCTTACAGAAATGGTCGATGCCTTTTTAAAGGTGGCTGTAATTTTAGCTTCTAATTCCGGCAACTGCTTTTCAATAGCATTTACCAACTCTTTACCGATTTCTTCTGGAGCTTTCTTGCTCCGATGAGGAGAAGAAAAGCTTTTGCCGATAAGAACCGAATTATCGCCATAGACCAAGATAGGCTGCACTGTCTGAGAAGATGTTCCGACATCAGACAACGAATATTTTACTCCCAGTTTAACTTGCGTCTTGCCCATATCAACTGTTTTATCCTGAAAGATCAGTTCAATCGTCGTATAATAATTACTTAATTCCCAGCCCAATGTTGTAACATCATGATTTTCCTGAAAATTCTGAAGCTCTCTCAAAATAAAGTGCTGTGGAATATACGCATATTTGGTAGAAGCTGCATGAAATCCTTTCACCCAGGAACTGTCCTTTTCTTCCTTCCGCCCAATGATAATAAACTCTTTTGCCTGAACGCAGCGGGACGCTAAATAACAGTACGCAAAAATGTTCGTTCCTTTCGCCAATGTCCCTGTTTCCAAGCGCTGACATAAGGCCGTAAGAAATTTTTTTGATGGAGTCACGATGATTTTCTTTTGATCATGTACGGTCAAGAAGAAACCGATCTGCTCAATTTCTTTTATCTGGTTCTGCAAGGATAAGAATACTTCTGATGTTGGTTTGTATCTTCCGATATTGCATTTTTCGGCTGAAAAAATAGACTCATCACTCAGCAGAATAGAGTCTTTCATTTCCATAGGGTCCAATACCACAAATCTTGGAGATGCATGCTCTTTGTCTGATTTTGCAATCACACAATGAATCCTCATGCTTTCTGGATTTCGTACCGGAATAATCACTGTTCGGTTGTCCATGTCGTGCAACGCTTCTTGAAATTTCTCATAGTCATTTCCTGTCACAAGATAATTGTCGCTTACCTTACTTTTAACACCTAACTTTTTCCCATTTGACATAATGTTTTTCTCCTTTCGTTTTCATGCTCCTGTCATCTGTTTCTTTTGCGGTTCAGTAATAGTATTCCGAAAACCTCCAAAAATAAGTCCGAAAAGACACCAGAGCTTTTCCCTGGTGTCTCATCGTTAAAACAGGACTCGGAAGATGAATGTAATTCCTTCATGGAATCCAAATAAAAACGCAGAAAGGACAATGCAAAAGAGAAGAACATACAATGTATCAAAAAAAAGCTCTTTTCCTTTTGGAAAATACATCTTCTGCAGGATTGCTGCGAGTTTCTTTCCTTTTTTAAATTCTGGTTTTTTCATCAGAAAATTCCTCCTTTTTCCAACATAGAACTGTATTTTCCATTCTGAGACTTGGCAATGCACTGGGTTCGAAATTCCAGACTCACACCCACAGTTATGACGATAGATGTTCCGAGAAAAGCGATTCCACTTAAATGCCAAATACCGGATAATACTGCCGGAACCATTGCGATAACGCACAATCCAACTGCTCCAATCAAAACTACTTCGTTCGATTTTTTATGCAGGTATGCTGCTGTTTCCTTACCCGGACGGATAGAATAGATGTTTGCCCCCTTCTTTTTGAGGTCCATAGCAACCTCCGTTGGGTTAAAAATAATTTCTGCATAATAGGAAGAGAATCCAATAATCATCGCAATGTAGAATATCGCTCCGATGCTATAGTAGAAATTATCTTTCTGAAACCAATACGATGTATTCAAAAACTTTAAGGCAGTTAAATTTTCCTTCCCAATAAATGCAGCAATCATAGAAGGAAATGTTAAAATAGATGATGCAAAAATAATTGGAACTACGGTTCCCGGGCAGGCTTTAAGTGGCAAGGTACTTTTCATAGATGTCCCTTTAATTTTCTGTGAATGCGTAATCGGAATGCGTCTTTCGGCAGCCTGCAGGCATACGGTATACGCAAATAATGCAATAACAAAGAGGACAATCAGGATACTTGAAATCACTTTATGTACCATTTGCTTTCCAGAAATCATCGTCTGATATACAGACAATGCATCGCTCGGATACGATGCCAGAATATTGAATAATAAGATCAGCGACGAGCCATTGAAATCATATTTCTTACGAATCAGCTCACCTGCTAAACTTGCAGCAACTGATCCAGCCGTCCAGATAAGCATGACAAGTAAGATCCAATACCCTTTTGCCGAAACAAGCAGTCCTTTTTTGCCGAACGAAAAGGCAATCATACTGCTCTCCATCAATGCCACAAAGCCACCCAGCACAAGAGTAATGATATGAATCCGCTTCCGTTCATCCTCCATGCCCTTTTCCATTTCGTGAATGCGAGGATAGATGACTCCAGCCAGCTGAACCATAATAGACGCTGTAATATATGGAGTTATTGATAATGCCATAATAGACATCCCGGACAGACCATTTCCCGTCATGGCATCGATAAAAGTTAATGCGGAATTGTTGTGAATGAGTGTTTTAAAGTAATCCGGATTTGTTCCCGGCGTAGGAATCGTTGCCAATAAGCGAATTCCCATTAAAATCATGAAAGAATACAGGCATTCTTTTCTGACCTGTTTAGATTTGAAAATTGATTTCCATGTTTTCATTTTTTTCTCCTTATGACTGCGCTGGAACATCCGCGGAAGGTACTGAAAAGATAAAGTCGGCCCCTTCTAATTCCGGCAAAATGTTCATCAATTCTTTTTCTTTTGCTGCAATTTCCTTTTGGCTTTCTTCTTGTAACAGAATTTCCATCATCTGATCTATGTTTTTCATGAGGCATTCAGGTGGAATTTGTTTTCCCAAGGAAACCTGATTCAAAATTCGATTACACACTTGATGCCTTGCTTCCGTTCTGCAACGTTCTTTTTTGGTTGGATAGACAATCTGATCCTTTGTGATTTGCGGAATTCCATTTCCAAAGTTAATCGTCATCGGCGTGGCCGTTTTTTCCATCAGCGATTTCCACAATTTCGTCTTAGCATTATTCGGATCTTCATATTCCGCTTCACTAACGGAATACTCTTCCAGCCGATGAAAAGCTTTCAAAAATTCATTTTGCATACAAGAAATTGCAAAATAGGTGTAATCTGCCTCTGTAAACACCTGTCCATAAACCTGCAGATTATATTGAGTCTTTAACCCCTGCAATTGTGCCACACGAATCTCCTCTTCAATGCGGTTGCAGGCACACGCGTAAATGGAAACCGTTGGGTCCCGCGTATACACATTCAAAGCAACTTTGTCCACCAAAAAAGCAATTTCATTGCCTAACAGTTTCGCGTATGTCCGCGCCCTGATTTTGTTGACAGACATGCTTATCTTTTTGATTTCCTGTATCATGCATGCCAAGTCCGTACCTCGTAAGCGATACCCTCTTAATACCATACCTATTCCTCCTTTATAAATTTTTAGGTGCATAGATAGTATTGAAAATAAAATAAAAATTTTGTTTTCACGTACGAGAAAAAACGGGATTTTCCATTTTTTTTCCATTTTTTTCGTACGTGAATACCGAAAATTTGAAAATGGTAGCTGGATATAATATAATGAACTCACGGAGACGGAAAATAGTAGCAAAATGCTTTTTTACATAATGTCGGAAGGAGGCCACAATGACAAAGTATGATTTATATAAAAGCATTACTCTTTTCCTCTTGTATCAGGTTCCTGAAAATACAAGTGCATCTGATGTAGAAATTTACAAAGTTTGGCGCAACATGAGCGGAAATTTTCTCGTCGATGATACTTTTGTTGCATCACTTTTAGAATATGTGCATGCTAAGAAACATGAAGATCGGAATGTCATGAAGGCATTAGCACAAATTGATGGATTTATCTAATTAAGGAGGATACTATGGTAGATGTTGAAAAAGAAATGATGAAAGAAATTATGGCAGATTATCATTCAGGCGACCCGCGGAAAGTGGCGTCAGCAAAAGAGCAGATTTTAAGCAAAGCGCAGCGCCTGATCACATTTATGATCAAAAAATACTACCCTACATATATACCCAGATACTACGATGAATTGTATCAGGAATGTATGGTCGCTCTGTACGATGCTATCCCCAAATTTAATCCTGAACGTGCGACATTATCAACTTATCTGACAAAACCACTCCACCGGGCAATGTCCGCATACATCCACAGCCTAACTAATCGCTCCAATTCATACTATGGCAAACAGATGGATGATGTAAGACATGCTATTCACGTTCTGGAAACAGAAGGAAAACGCACTACTGAATCAAATATTGCGTTATATACGAATTATTCGCTCCGTCAGGTTCATGATATTTTATTCAGGCTGACTTATATTGACGAAGTATCCTATGACGGTACCGATGACGAAGATTCTCAGTCCAAACAGGATCATCTGGAAGCAAAAATGACATCTTATGTCAAAAACCCGGAGACAGAATATATTGAGGGTCAGGCTTCGCTACTCTTAAACACGGCCCTTACAAAGCTTAATCCTACAGACCTTAAAATTTTAATGACAAAATTTGACAGTTCTGAAACCGGAGAGGCTTCCTATGCTTCAACAGCAAAAAAGCTGGGGCTTCCAGTCTCCAAAGTCAAACGGTCTATTACCAGATCTCTCCGAATTTTGCGTAATGATGATGGATTAAAAGATTGGTTCGAATACCAGAATAATGACTACAACAGCGTTGACGGTGATTTGGTTGGACTCGGATTATCAGATGAGCAGTTAAATGATTATGAAGAAATGGATAACGATATTATGGTGTCCATCGGAATTTCTCCTGAAGAGCCGACATCCAAAGCACGAACTCCTAAGAAACGCATTTCCTTTAGCGTAACTATCGACGGTGATTTTTCGGATAGTATTATCCTTAAAGTGCAGGGAAATGGTCAGATCAAGAAAGAATATGTATAAAAGAAAGCTTCCGGAACTTTTTTATGTTTCCGGAAGCTTTCTTTCATCTCTTTTTCTTTTTTACTTTTGCTTTTTCAGTCATCATAGCATGTGCAAATTCTGTCGCATCTTCATAGATCACTACAACAGGAACTGTATAATCTACACAAAAAATTGCCAGCAAATCGTCTGCGCGAATTTTTGTTTTTCCCTGCATTATATATGTATGAGATGTGCATTGTTCTGCAGCTCTTGAAAATCGAATAATATCATCTACTGTTTTAAATTGCATTACCGTTTCTGTCATATCCCCGCCCTTTCTCCGGAATAAACGATTCGTTTACTCCAAGTACACTTCTGCAATATAGTCCTGATTATTCTTCTCTACAATGGCGATACCAACCTGCGTATAGCCGGTAGACATTCTCAAATCTCTGCTTCCCTCATTTGATTGGAACTTAGCATCGATTTCATCGGCTGATTTCACGCTGACTTTCCACACATTTTCAGAAATATCATCGCCATTTCCACCATATTTTTGAGCCATCTCCGACAATGTTCCATATAGTGGAGAATCATCAGAGCTATAATCATATATAGCCATATCAGCGGCTTTCAAAACAGCCAATTTATAGGTAAGACTATTGGTGTTCATTTGCAATTGCCCTAATCCGGCACTTGCACGATCTGCATTCAATTTTGCCAACAGTTCAGCCGCTTTTGTTGTGTCATAACTTACTTTTCCCGACACTCTTGCTACTTCAGCATCTATTGTGTCTGCTGCTGATGCCGCGGAAGGATCTTCTGAAACATTAAGCTTTTCCCGGCTTACCTCATATGGGCCGTCTTTTTGGGTGCTTATAAGGGTTCCATTTGTGTCATATACGCTTGTAACGGTGGTCTTATATGTGATACAATATCCATCTTCTGTTTTGGTACTTACATTGGTTTCTGTTTTCGTATAAGTACCATCACCATTATCAATCTGGCTGGATTCTGCTCCACTGCCGCCTACGATAACACCGTTATTTTCTGAACTTTGAGTTCCATCACTGGAATCTGCCGATAGGTCACCCTGATTTGCGTTATCTTTTTTTGCTTCGGACCATTCCTGTAAGTCTGAGGTGGAACTTTGTGGGGGATCTGTTACCTTCCATACATAGTTCTCCCCATCCTTTACTCTCTCCCGATACCCAGTAAGGACTCCATTATCATTGTATAGTCCATACACATTTCCTGATTTATGCACATAATGCGTCGTATCAATTGTCGTGGCATCGGCTCCATCATCCAACGGAACCCCGTTTTCGTTTACAGGCACGTATGCGTACGATCCATCTCCATTACGTACATATTGCTGATAAGAAGAATTTCCATCTTTATCCGTTACTTTGTATACATGATCCAGTCCATCCACTTTCTCATAATGCTCTGCATTAGGATCTTCAATATCCGTCCATAACCAAGAACCGTCTTCCTGCTGTGTTCGATGACGGTATCCAACGATATTTCCCGAATCATCCAATACCATATAGACCTCATCCTCACCAGCTACGGGAAGATAATTAACTGGGATTTCCGGGTCTAGTGTCCATTCTTCTTCAGCTGTTGGAGCAGTATACCGCGTTTCATACCATGCCACCTGCTGCTCGCCTTGCACATTATTGGGACGATTAATGGGCATTCGGAGTTTAATCCCCCACGCTGAGAAAAATACAATAAGCAGTGCTATAAAAGTAAAGAATAATTTTTTCATAAAAAGGCCTCCTCCAGATTAGTATTGTAAAATAGGGCGCATGATTAAATTCATACGCCCTGCAATTCGTTTTACTCAATGATTTCAAGACATTTTGCTCCGCCTCTGTACGGAGTTACCCTCATTTTTATTTGTGTTTTTCCTGAATTGCATGCCTGAGATACAATTTCGGCTGTATTTTGGTCAAAAAAGCATACCCACTGCTTCGTATCCATCAGGATCTTTGCAACATAACCTTCTGTAGTGGCTACTGGAAAGGTCAATACGGTTACTGTTTTTTTATATACACGCACATTATTCTGCTGCAAATTCGCACTATTTGAATTAGGAGCTTGTCCATATCCTTGTGGCTGCATGGATGGCGGTGTATTTTGAGCAGGCATTTCTCGCTGCCCTACTGATCCATAAGACTGCTGTGAAGGATTTCCTTGTCCGTTTTGATTATAATAATCAGGACTATAATAATCGGTTGGATTCGTGTAACTATCATTGTAATTATAGCCATTCTTCCTCTGACTATATTCATTTTCCATCTGTGCCAGTCCAAGAGGAATCAGATGCTGACCCGCAAGCATTTGAAAAACACGGATATAATCAGTCACTTTCCGTAAAAGATTCTTCAGATCTCTTTCGCTTAACCGGATAAACACAGCAACTCCTTCCTGAAAAGTCCCTTTTCTTTCGTAGAATGATCCTGCAATCTGTCCAGGAGCCGCCTGAGCAAATCCATTTTTTATGCACAGATAATATGGGTTTCGACTCAGTTCTCCATTTTGAGCTTTTTCTGTGTACTGCAGCGCAAAATGGAAGGACTTGCACATTCCGTTGAACTGACCACCTGTTTCTGGGTGTTTGCCATAGATTTTCTGGGCGAAAAAGGATTTTTTTGCTTGCATACAATCTTTAATTTCATAAATATCAGAAATTTCAAGGTTAAAATATGCGAATTTAGACTTATCGCCCTTTCCGCCGCTAAAATCCTGCAGGGCAATCCGAATATTCCCTTCGATCAGTTCTGCAAAACGTTCCAGTGGGGCTTCCCTGATATTGCACCAAAAACTCAATGTTTTTGTGCTTGTCCGCAATACTGCTGCCTGTGTTGTCGTTTCTTTATAATTTTTTGCCATTTTATTGTTACTCCTCATCTACATAAAATTCAGCATCGCGGAGAGTTCTTTTTTGAAACTTGTCTCCGTCTCAGCATTTTTACTTGCGCAAAAATCCAACATACGTAATCTCCGATGCTCTTTTCCATGAGAATATATTGTATACACTTCAAATGTCATATCAATCTTCTTGGGAGCATCCATCAGCAAATATTCTGCTGCCATCTGATAACCAGAACTTGGATACGGCATGGTAAAGAGTTTGATACTCTTACCGTCGCTTCCATTCTGCTCATAAAATTTTCCACGCACCGGGCTTAATTCAAGATTCCGGATAAAAAATACAGGTTCCGGATTTCCTTCGCCAAATGGTGCAAAGAACTCCATTTTTTCATACAGTTCCGGAATTTCTTCTTTTGTAACTTCCAAATCGTACAAAATACGCTTTTCTCGATACAGCACTGGAATATCAAGTTTTCTCACCTTGTTTCGGAACAACATAAGATTTTTTTCTGGTATTGTCATTCCTGCAGCGCCGGCATGTCCGCCGTAGGCAAAAAAATACTCCTTACACGGATCTAAAACCTGGTTCTTCAGATGGATATTTCCATATGTTCTTCCAGATCCTTTCAATTTCTCGCCATCCTGTGCATGCGCAAACACAATTACTGGACGCATATATTTTTCCGCCAGTTTTCCGGCAACAATACCCATAACACCTTCCGACACTTGTGTATCATAGATGATATATACCGCATCGTCAGCCAAGCATTGCTGAGATATTAATGCATCAGACCTTTCCAATGCTTCTTCTGTAATACGCCTACGATCTATATTTCTTTCAATAACAGTATCCGCAAGCGCATGCAACTTCAAAAGCTGTTCGTCGTAATCCAGTGCAAAAACATCCAATTCTTGCGACAGCAAATGGAAAATATCCATCGCCCCATCATCCAGCAATCGACCGGATGCGTTGCATACCGGACCTATTTTATAGCCATAGTCTTCGGCTGTAATCTTCTCCAGTCGCATTTTTCGGACTAGCGCAAGAACTCCAGACGTAGCAATTCCGCGATTGATTAGCTTCAGGCTCTGCCGAACCAGATAACGGTTTGCTCCGATCAGCGGAACGACATCTGCCACTGTAGCAATTCCAGCTAATACCAGCAACTTATCCAATAAATCCTTATTTGTTATAAGCATTTCCGCAAAGCGGTATGCGAGGCCTGCTCCGCAATAATGTTTAAAAGTAGACATTCCTTCACAGTGTGGGTCCACGATAATATCCGCGCACGGAAGTTTCTCTCCGCCTAAATGGTGATCCAGAATAATAACATCGATACCTTTATCTTTTGCTTTCTTTACGGCATCAATTGCTGCGATTCCATTATCCACCGTGATAATTAACCCACTTTCTGATTCGTCGATGATTTTTTCAGATAGTCCATAACCTTCTGAATACCTTCTTGGCAGCCTTACAGACACCTCTGCGTATTCAGCAAGGGAATTTGCCTTAAGATATGAAATGATTGCATCATACAGAATTGCTGATGCGTTCATCCCGTCTGCGTCATAATCACCCACGATTTTGATCTGCAGTATTTCTTTTTTTTCTGCAGCATCGTTTACTTTTTTCTTAAAAAAGTAAACCGCCCGATCCATATTATGAATATAAGGATTTGGCTGTGGTGTTAGAAATGCTTTCAGTGACATTCCTGTGTTTCGTTCAATAACTTCTTCCATTGTCATGCAAGAATCTCTTTTGGTATACTCTTTCATACTTATTTTCCTTTCTGGACATAATGTTTTTCAGATCTATTTATAGCTACTCCTTTCTTTTCATATTGACCTGATATTTATAGAATTGTTAATTGATCGCAAAACAAAAAGACCGGGATTATTCCCGATCCTTTTGCTTTTTGATTTCAGTATTTAAGATGTACGTCAAGATCTACCTTGTCACCTGTGTCTGACTCTGAGGATTTCAACTCTTTAATAAACGGAGAAATTTCCCCTGAATTTCCCTGATAAGACAATAACTGCAATTCTTTTTTTGCTCTTGTGCAGCCCACGTAGAACAAGCGGCGTTCCTCTTCCAGATCCTCTACAGTCCCCTGTTTTGCAAATGGAATCGTGTTCTTTACACAATTGAGGATATATACACGATCCCATTCCAGACCTTTTGAACGGTGAAGTGTTGACAAAGCGATTCCATCATGCTTTCGCAGTTGTTCCTGTAAAATGATTTTATGTTTTCGAACGTACGCATCCCATTCTTTCCAATCATTATGTTTTTCTGCATCCGCTTTATAACTGTTCCAGTAAAAATATAATTCTCCCGGAGACATATTTCGGTATTCTGCATAATCATGGAGAAATATTTTGTACCTGCCAAAACTTTCTAAAATCTTTAAGGTATCTACCGGATTTTTATCTTCAAGCTTTTTAAACAGATAAAACATATCTTCCACGCTATCCATTGCCTTTGATCTTTTCCATTTTCCGTCTGGAAGAGTGGCTGCCACATGCATCAGTTGTTTCAGTGACCCATCCGTTTTGAAGAAACGCGAATCAAATAGAAATCTTTGAGGATGATTTAGAATTCTATTCAAATCCATTTTGTTTCCTATACCGTTTCCCAATTTGTGATAACTCAAAATATCACGATAAATCCAATGGTCATACTTATCCTGTATAGGCTCTGTACACCAAAATGGGATTCTTTCTGTGATCAAAAGGTCACTTACCTGCACTGCTTCTTTATTGGTTCGGTATAATATGCTGGTATTACGATACTCGTCCATTGACATTTTCTTTTCAAGAATCATTTTTACCAGGCCCCGTTGTTCAGCATCTATATCATTATAGGTCTGATGATGCACAATCCCCTCTTCCTCATGACTCGCCAGAAATTCCTTATCGAATCTTTCCTTATTGTGATGGATCAAATTTGATGCACACTCAATAATCTTACGATCCGAACGATAATTCATGGACAGATGCAAGGATATTGCATTAGGATAATGTTCGGCAAATTTAAGCATGATTTCTGGCTTTGCACCACGAAATCCATAAATTGACTGATCATCATCGCCAACAACAGCAATATTTCCATTTTCTCCTGCCAAAAGATACAGAATGTCTCGCTGAAGATAATTTGTGTCCTGAAACTCATCAATCTGAATGTATTGATACCTTTCCTGTAGCCACTCCAAACACGTTTTATCGTTTTTCATCAATTCATATGCTTTCAGCAACATGTCATCATAGTCAATCTTACCTAAAGCATCTTTCCAGTTTTCGTACGCCTTAAACAGTTCATCGAACAGTTCTTTTTCACCGCAATTTGGTTCAAACTGGGCTAATGGACACATACTGTTTTTGCAAACAGCTATGTCTAAGAGCAGCGCTTTAATATATTCCACTTTATCCACGATTTCTTTGTGGCGGACCAGCTGCTGAAAGAAAAATTCGTAGATATCACCTGTTGCCAAAACACATTCCGCATCAAAATGTGCGAATTTCTTTAACGTAGCCAGGCAAAAAGAATGGATCGTGCAAAAAGTGACCATTCCATCCTCTGCATACTTCTTCCAGAATCTTTGCTTCATTTCTCCAGCAGCAGCGGTTGTGAATGTTACCATTAAAATGTTCTCTGCAGGGACTCCCTGCTGAATCATTTCATGGATTCTTCCCAGCAGAGTTGTTGTTTTTCCACTGCCGGGGCAAGCCACTAAAATCAGCTGCCCCTTAATTGTCTCAATTGCTTTTTGCTGTTCTTCGTTAAACATTTGCTTTTTCCTCCGCATTTGCAGCTGGTTTATACACTTTTACGCCAAGGCCAAAAATACGATCTGACATTTCGCCTGGATTAAGTGTCTTTTCGGCCTGCTCATACTGATACATAGACGCATCAATTACGTCAATTTCGTGTAACAGCATTGCTTCCTTGACTGCAGGCATGGTAATTGCACCATACTCTAACTGTCCGTGATGTGCAGCAATACAGTGCTTTAACAGACGGATTTTTTCTGCCGGATATGTAGGGTTTTCAAAATTCTTGCGGTCGATCATTTCGATAGCAAGCAATGTATGCCCAAACAGATTTCCATCAACCGTATATTCAGCCACACCTGTTGCATCTGTATCTAACTCCTGCAGTTTGCCAATATCATGCAGAATGACTGCTGAATACAGCAGTTCTTTATCAAAACGGTAAACTCTTGATAAAATGACTGCCGTTTTGAGCATTCTGAGCATGTGATACAGCAAGCCGCCATAGCAGTTATGATGGATCGTCTTTGCAGCTGCCCAATACAGCAGCTTATCCGCATTTTCATCCAAAATCTCCATAACCAGCGGATATAACTCCGTTTCAGAGATTTCTTTTGAAAGGATACTCTTGATTTCGTCCATCATGTCCTGCGACGGAATAGGTGCTGTCAGAAGATAATCTTCCAGTTTTGCATCATCCGGAGCAGCCTGATACTCTTTGACTTCGTATGTTTCCACTCCATTATACAGCTTTTTGTACAACTGAACGGAAATTACACTCTTTTCCTGCACTTTGTAGATGTCTTTTTTCTCAGTGTTCCACAGATTTGCTGTGATGGCGATGGCTCCATCTAACAGATGAAACGTGCAAAATGGCTTTTTAGATTTTGTTTCCCTCTCTTCGATGGCTCCAAGGAATGCGACGGTCCATGTGGCTGTGTCGAGGGAGATTTCTTTGAACTTTGGATACATAATTTTTTCCTCTCTTTCTTGTTAAGACAAATTGTTTTCCAGACCATATGATATTTAAGCTCCTCTCATGCTTATTGATCTGATTATATATAGTATGTAGAAATCACCCATAAATAAAAGACACCCGGATACCTCCTCTCTTGAGAAGTATCCGGGTATCTATTGTTTAAATCATCAAAAAGCCTTTTTTCTTCTTGATTTCATCTAACTCTTCTGGAGTCATTCCTGTGCTTTTCATGATTTGTACGTCTGAAACTTTGTTTTCTATTAGAGATTCAATCATTCTATTAAATCTCTTTCTTTCTTCTGCCTTTTCCATTTCACGACCTTTTACAATACCTTCTTTTTCTCCTTTTTCACGGCCTTCTTCTATAAGTTCTTCCATTACACTACTCATGTCCACGACCCCTTTCTTCGTTTCTTTAAAATATCGTACACGTTCAGCTAAGATACTGTACTTCATGTTATCCGCATTGACGCAGAAAAAGTCATGCATTAGCTTTCCCAACGCTGTTTCATCTTGGATTTGAGCATTGACATAAATAATATGTGCCTCATCATTAAAGTTTTTGCCTGTTTCCTTCACGATTCTGTCAATATGATAAATAGGATGCCCTGCCTGCATAACATCATTTTCTGTGATAAAAATGACGTACGTTTCCTTGAGGTTTTCATATTGATTACCAGCCTCCGTTATGTTCGCATCTAAGAGGCTGCTATTATAGCGCGCTCTTTTGGCCTGCGCTCCATGATCATTTTTCTGGACCTCGATATTGTATATCTTTCCAGAATCATCTACCGCCAGAATATCCAGCCGGACAGCTCTTCCTTGAAGATTGCTAATCCCATGCTGTAAATTAACATTTTCCACATGCAAATCCGTCCTGTCCAAGATGATTTGAAGCAGTAGTTCGACACAGCTTTTGTCTTCAAACACTTTATTCATAAACACATCATCAATCAAGCGAAATTGACGGATACGTTGCAAATCAGCTTCTTGCTTTTTCGTAAGATCAAAGGGATCAACTTGTTCTCCCATAGATTCCTTTTCTTTTGAATAGTCTAACATAATTTTTTCTCCTTTACAATCATCACTCCATTTTTGATTGATTTATTTCCATCAAAAAGCAAATGGATCATGTAAAGAAGCAGATTTTTTTAATCCTAAGTACATAGATTTTCCTCCTTTTAGACAAATTGTTTTTCAGATCTGATTTCGTTCTCCTTTCTTGATATTTGATCTGATATGAATAGAATGGAAAATCTTATTAAAAACAAATGTTCTTAGGACTCAGCGCCATTTTCTTCCTGTGAAATATATTTTTGGGCCTGCTGCTCCATAAATTGCTGAATTTCTTCCTCACTCATATGATACGATTCTGCAAATTCCTCTATCGTCTGTTGTTGCTCGGCAGCGAGATCTTCTAAGATCATATTAAGTTCCTGCTTTTTCGCTTCAAAGTGTTTGGAAGTATATTGCGTAAAGCCTTCCGCCTGGCTTACCTGCTCCCATAAATTGATTTCATCTTTGGTCATATTGGCCTGATCCTGTGTAATCCATATTCCTTCCAAAGTTCTTTCCCTTAATTCTTCAAAGGAATCCATATCCAAATATTGTTGGATAAAATCATCGGATAATTCGGGAGTAACATGATATTCTTCAGCTTTTGCTTCAACATTCTTTTCCATTTGCTGTTCTACAGACTTCTGATCCGGAACAACAATAGCCGGAGGGCTTGCTGGTTCCATAGAACATGCTGTCAAACATGTACTCAGCACCACAAAAACGATTATTTTCTTTGACATATGATCACACCTTTCATATCATTTTTCTTTTCCATATAAGAATGTCAAAAAGCGGCAAAGATAAGAAAAATCTCCTACGTGAAATTTATTATTTTAAATAGTTTCAATACTATAGATATACATATATAAAGGAGGCCACTATAAATGAATAGAAAAGAAATCGCAGAAATTCGAAAGCTGCTCTGCATGCAAAGAAACCCAATTCACACTATCTACGGATGTTATGTTAATTCTGAGAAAGATCTCTTATCTGAATTCAAGCATCCGGCCTTATCCCTTCCAGAGGATGAACTTTTCAAATATCTGGACATCTTCAGAAAAGCTCTTGCCGGAAAGAAGGAAAAAAATTTAACACAGGTGGATTTTCCTCTGTCGGAAGAATCTGCCGGTGGAACACAACACTTTTTATATCAATTCTGCAATGGAACGGGTGATATTCAGGAAGATGCGTTGGAAGAATTGTATGGAATCATCGTAGAAAATTATACTACAGTAGAAAACTATGCTATCCTTGTCGCTCTGGGGGCTTATGATGTACCGGGAAAGGCTACGGACGGAACGATAATGGATGATGCCTCCGAAACCACTTATTGCTTCATAATCTGCTGTATTTGCCCTGTTAAAAAGACAAGCAATGATCTCGGATATAATGAGAAGGAAGCCATTTTTGAAAATCTCGTCCGACTAGAAAAGGTCGCTCCGCCTGAAAATGCGTTTTTGTTTCCTTCTTTCGATGATCGCGCTTCAAACTGCCATTCTCTTCTCTATTATTCAAGAAGGGATATGCACGCGGAGTTCGTTGCAAACGGACTTAACTGTCAGCTCCCGTTATGGGAACCCGATCAAAAACAGTATTTTCAGACAGCTGTTGATACTGCCTTTTCGTCACAGTACACTGTAGAAACAGCCATTGAACTTTATCAGAACATCTGTGAAAAAGCGGAAGAATTGGAAGATCCAACAATCTCTAAAAACGGTTTACATCATATTCTGGAACAATGCGGCGCTACGGAAGACGATTTAAACGCATTTGACAGGGAGTTCCCAGATAATGTTGTCTTACATTCAAACAGCATCATTGATACCCGCAAATGCACCATATCCGCCTATGGCATGACGCTCAAAATCGACCGAGATCAGTTGGATCTGCTCGAAACAAGAAATATTGATGGACAAACATATCTTTGTATCCCCATCACGAACAACTTTCGTGTGAACGATGTTGAAATTAAGGGATAAGAAAAAGGACGGCAGCCATAGGTACTGTCGTCCTTTTCAATGTTTTCATTTCATACGATAAAATTTCTCCTCAGAGTAAAGGAGGGAGAGTCCCGCAGGCTCCTCCCCCGTCTGTAGGCTTCACAAGTTTCTACAGAACGATCACCAAGCTTAGTATATGGCATTTTGAACGGTCTTTCAATGTTCCAAGGCCTTCCCATACCATATTAGCTCAGAATCATTCTATGCTATTGTATAGCTTTCCGCAGATCTTTTTATTCCTGAACTGCATCTGATTAGATGTCTGTGACACTCCAATCTGCTCCATAATTTATCAGATTTCTAGCCCATAGAATAAAATTTTGCCTTAAAATAAACAACTTTCGTGTGCGCGTAATCGTGTAAAAAAAATATAACGAGTTTCATTTTCCGACCATCTTTGTACCACTGACACGTTTCCGTTTCCTGCAACTCGGTGCAATTTGGTGCAACATTGAATTCTTCTTAAATATCTGTGGTTCCACTAAAACACTGTATTTAAGCCTTAAAACAGTTTCGTTTAACAAGAGTAGTATATCATAGGCGAAAGCTTCTCACACTGATCCAGCGCATCCTGTGCTGTCACAGGCCGCGTGGACATCAGTGCCGGCGCTTTTACCGCTGTGTTTTTTGTTTCTGTATCGTTCATTTGTATTTCATACCTTTTCTCAAAAATAAATATAAGAAGTATAACAAACGTCATACCTGCACAATTTTAGCATGAAACCAGAAATTGTGCAAGATTCACAAGCGTATAAAATGCCCCCTTCCTGTCAGTGGTTTTTTCTCAAAACCAGCCGTCCAGGAAGCGAGCATTCCCTTTAATTTTTCTTTTTTTGTCTCCATTTTGAGAAAGACGAACCAATCAACAGGATCAGCACAAAAACAACGGCAATCGTTTCATAAATCTGCACGCCGGTGTTGACAGGATTGTCGTCAATTGAGCGGTAATCGCGCTCCAGACGCCACAGCATCGCCATCCGGTCCATGAAATCAATCTGCCGCGCGCCGTCCGTCTCGGTCTTAAAGACGGCACAGTAAAGATTCGTGTACCACTGGTCAAGAAGACTGACCCCTGATCGCCCGATCTTTCCGCTGCCGATCTCCTCGTCATTTTCATCATACAGAATCCTGCCGCTTCTCGAACTCTGGTAATCGAGCGGCGTTTCATCTACATCAAGGAAAATCAGTCTTGTATCTTTTCCATAGGAGGTATCTACATACTGCTCCTGCGCATAGCCAAGACACGTACCGGATGCGTCGTAATAGCCGTACGTCGTGCCGGAGCCTTCTCTGTCATTGATGGGCTCATCCTCCACATAGTCAATCGAAAACCACTCCTCCTCGTTGATATAGACCGTATTCTTCTGAAGATAGCCCGCCACTTTTCCGTCTGCCACAATCTTCGTCTTTCGTTTACTTCCATACAGGTCAAAGTAGATTTCTATGGTTTCTGCCGATGTAAGCGCCTCTTTTGCCTCATCCGCAGTTGCAAACTCAGATTCCGGCACTTTTTCTTTTCCGCAGCCGCCAAGCACCAGAGCGGCGGCAAGAAAAAGACCAGCGGCTGTATATATTCTCTTTTTCAACTGCCTTTTTCCTCCGCCTTACTTGTTATCTTTGTAATACTCATTTGCCTCATCGTACATCATATCGAGCAAGGCGTATTTATCCTGGAAATCCATCACCTGCGTACCGTTATCCTCCAGGTTCACATAGAGATTGCACTGTGAACCGGACCAGTCCATCTCTTTTTTCGCAGAACCGATCACCGTTCCGCCCTCTGTATAAATGGTATGTCCATCCTCTGATGCGTAATATGGTTTTTCGTTCAGATCTGCATCGAGAAAAATAATGTAATACGCTTCCGGCATCTGATCCGGTGTCGTCACGCGCTCCTGTGCATAGCCAAGCAGGTTGTTGTCCGGATCATAGAATGCATAGGTAGTAGCAGATTTTGTCATCTTATTGATTTCTTCGTCCGTCACAATTTTCATATGGAACCATTCTTCGCCGGAAATAGAGATCGTCCAGGTCTGATCAAAGAGACCGCTGTTTTTCATATACGCGGCAACCTTTTCATCCGCATAAATGTTTCCCGAAGCGTCAACGTTATCCAGATCACAGCGCATGCGGACGGACGAAGCCGATGCAAGGGCTTCTTTTGCCACATCCGCGTTTTCATACCCTAACTTTTCTTCTGCCGCCGAGCAGCCGCACAGAAGCAGAAGTCCTGCTGTAAAACCCAAAAACAATTTTGTCGTTTTTCTCATAGATTCCCCTCTCTTTCTTTTGTCAGGACCGATTGGAAAGACCGCCGTCCTTGTCGCGTGCCAGTTCTCTTGCCGCCATCACAGCGAGTGCGGTCAGCTGCGGCAGATATTTTGCATCGTAGACAATCAGAAACGCATTGTCGAACATGATGTTTCCGACGGTAAGATCCATATTGTCGACGATGGCGCCGATCATAGTTCCGTTCAGTTTTACCGAGTAATTGTGGCCGATGGAGCCGGCGTATTCCCGGAGTTCCAGTTTTCCCTCCGGCAGTTCCATCGAGAACTGATCCCGTACGAGTGCAAACTGCTTTTTCAACACACCATACGGCTCGCCGTACAGATAAAAACGGTACGTCGGCAGCGCGTGGAGCAGTTCCTTCGTCATACGGAAGATTTCGGTGTGCATCGCATCGTAGATATAAAATGTTTTCAGCGGCACGGTGCTGTCGATCTCGTAAACCAGGTTTCCGTCTGTATCCTCCAGATCGAAATGCTGGCCCGTCAGGCGGTAATCCTCCGTGAAAGTGTAAATCTGGGACGCCGAAATCTTCTGAAACGGCTGTACCGTTCCAGTTTTGACGAAATGCTCCAGATTCGCTTTTAATTCGCTCTGGAACATCATCAGATCGGAATGGTAGCTTAGATGGTCTGCGAGGTTCTCTGCAACATCTTCATGAATCGGATACACGGGTGTGGTGAGTTTCTTTTTGATAAAGCCTTCGATGAAGGAATATCCCAAATAACCGACATGACCGTCTTTGGTCAGCCAGAAGTAGAGATATTCTCCCTTGGCGTCCGGTCCGAAAACGAGTGCTTTCTGCCGCATCGTGTAGAATTTTGCAAGCCATGCAGAACCGAACGGTGTATCGACGTTCTTGTAAGCCTCATAAAATTCTTCGATTTTCCGCGGCTTCTCCATGGAGATCATGGCAATCATATCCGTCATGGAATTGTAGTTCTCCGGGGTTGCCATGGACCAGATGGCAATGCCGAAAATCAGGACAACCGTGGCGATGGTGAGTGTGATCGTCTCTCCGTAGCCGACCGCCATCAGATAGATGCCCAGCAGCGTGACAGCGCCGCCTGCGATGCGGAATTTCCATTTTCTCTTTTTCAACTGAATACCGCCTCCTCTCTTTTCGTTACTTTTATTGTACTTGCTCCCCTTTTTTGTGTCAATTGAAACTCGCTCCTCCGCTCTATTTTGTTCTGCCTGGCGGGACAAAGAAAGCGTGTCGGCGCATCTTTTTTTGTCAGAATGCATCCGGCACGCTTTGTTTCAAAAATTTAATGAACGAAAAGAAATTATGAAATTGGAATCACGCGTCCCGTTTCTGCCATAGTTCGGTGGGAAATGGAAATTACGGTACGGTTTTTGGAAACCCTTTGCAATGCATTTAATACCATTTTTTCCGTCTCTGCATCAAGGTTTGCGGTAATCTCATCGAGGAGCAGAATTTCAGGCTCCGCTGCGGCTGCACGGGCAATCGAGAGGAGCTGCCACTGACCCTGTGAGAAGAGATCCTGTGTACAGATCGTATCATATTGGTCCGGAAGCGCCTCGATGGTCTTTGCAAGTCCGGTCAGCTCTGCTGCTTTTTTTACATCTGTATCCGAAATCTTTGCATCATACAAAGTAATCTGGTCTTTTACCGATCCCGGCACCATGTGGAACGACTGCTCCACATAGCCGAAAACCTTTCGTTTCTTCGCATCCGGCAGATCGACAGATGGAACGCCCCAAATCAGAACCATTCCTTTCTGTGGCTCATATAAACCGAGCAGCAGTTTGAAAATAGTACTCTTTCCGGCACCCGTTCGTCCCAAAAGTGTTACCTGCTCGCCTTTTTTGATCTGCAGACTTACATCGTTTAAGATGACCTGGCTTTCGTCATATCCAAACGTCACATTTTTTAGCTCAGCCGCTATGCCGTAATCTGTATTTTCAGTCAGCGCAGCCGGCTCTTTCTTCTCTTCCAGGCTGTAAAATTCATTGATTCTTTCCATACCGGCAAACGCAGACTGAATTGTCTGGATTTCCATACCAAGACTTTCGACCGGAGCAAAGATCTGGGAAATATAGTTTATAACAGCAACGGCGGTTCCGGCGGACATGCCGAACAGCTTTAAAACGGTCGGATTGCCGGAGGCCGAAAGCAGCATGACAACAGCAACAACAATGGCATTTAAAATCAGGATGACCGGAGAATAGACGGCATCGTAAAAATTGGTCTTCTCCATTGCGCTGTAGCTGTCATCAATATAGTGCGCATACTGCTGCTCCATATACGTCTCTTTCTGCAGACAGTGGATGGTACGGATGTTGTGCAGCGTCTCCGGAACGTGACCCGAAGCACGGCTGACTGCACGGCGATTGGCAATCTGGGAGGCCAGCATGTTTTTCTGGATGTAACGGGTAAAGAGGAACAGAACAGGGAGTAAAATAATCAGAACAATCGTAAGTCCACGATTAGTCACCCAGATGACGGCAAGAATGCTTAAGATTTTGCACGCATCAGCAAACATACTGATGATCCCGGAGGTAAACAGGTTTTCCACTGTGTCGACGTCACCGACAAATCTTGATACGAGAGCGCCCGGCTCCTGGCGGTTCAGCTCGTTGGTGGAAAGGCGTCCGAACTTTTCCATCAGACTGCTTCGGAGTGCATGTGTAATTTTCTGGCCGAATACCGTCAGAAGACTCTCTCGTGCCGACTCCAGAAGACCCGTCAGAGCAAGAAGTCCGAAATACAGCAGAATTCCTTCCATCCAGAGGGTATGCTTCTTTGTCAAAAGGTCAATCAGCTGTGCCAGCACAAGAGGCGGGAGCAGTGCGAAAATAACCGCACCGCAGACGACTCCCAAAAGTGCGGCTGATAAAACGCCGTGTTTTCGAACGGTTTCTTTGATTACCCGCAATACAGATTCTTTCTTTTGCATCAAAAGCTGCCTCCCTTCCTCTGATTGCTGCAGAGCTCTGCGTAAGACGGAACTGTTGCAAGGAGTTCCTCATGTGTGCCGACTTTCGCATGGCGCTCATCCATCCAGATGACCTGATCCATCTGATCAAACAGATAGAGGCGATGGGAAATGAGGATTATAATAGAGTCTTTTGCCAGCTCCTTTAAATTTACAAAAATTTGTGCCTCCGTCTCTTTGTCGAGTGCCGAAAACGGATCGTCGAGAACCAGAACCGGCCGTTTGTGGTACAGGGTTCGCGCAAGGGCAAGGCGCTGCGCCTGACCACCGGAGAGGCGGACACCGCCCGTTCCGACCAGAGTATGGATTCCGTTTTCCATTGCTTTCACTTCATCTTCCAGGCAGACGACTCGGATCATCTCCTCTGCGCCCTCTTTTCCCCCGAGACGGATATTCTCTTCCACACTTCCATGGAACAGCTCCTGGTCATGGCCAAGATAACCGACCATGCGGTTCCGGTCTGCTTTTTCCATTTTTTCAAGTTCTTTTCCGCCGAAGGTGATGCTTCCCTCATACGGCGACTCGCAGAGAAAAGTCTTTCCAAGCGTTGACTTTCCGCATGCGACAGGTCCCGTCACACCGATGATCTGGCCAGGAGCCGCCTGAAACGACAGGTCATGGATGATCTCTTTTCCGTTTGGATAGGCAAAATGCAGGTGATCGACGTTAAGCTCTGCAGGCGCTGCGGCTGGAAGCTCCGGTTCTGTTTTGGAATTCTGCAGCAAAGGTTTGATTCGTTTCCAGGAAACCTGCGCTTTATGTACCGCATTAAAAAGCTTCGCAGCGCTCGATGATTTGGTGGCAAGCTTTGTGTAGCAGGACAAAAACGTGGTAAATACGGCGATGTTCCACGGTGTCCACCCCTCATGCAGGACGTTCCTGCCTCCAAAATACAGGATAAACAGAATGCTCGTCATCGAGATCATACGATAAATCGGCGGCATAGCTGTGTTCCAGATATTGGCGCGCACAGCGGCAGATTCGTAAGCCGAAAGATTCTCCTCATAAGCGGCCTTTCTGTCCTCCTCACAGCCAAAGACACGATACGTGATGGCATTTGTCGCACGTTCCAGGGTTGCAGCACTTAATGCACCCGACTGTACCTTATAGGCAGCGCCCGTTTTCTGTACCATGACCTTCATCTTTTCGGCAATCACGTAGGAAATGGGTGGGAAAATCATGCAGAGCAGCGCCAGGCGCCAGTCGTACCAGAGCAGCATACACGCATAGGCGAGAAGAGCAACACCGGTATCAAAGATTTCCGTTGTAAATTTCCGCATTCCTTCTACGCAATCGTCTACATCGAGAATGGCCTTCGTCAGTACATTTCCGGTACCTTCTGCTTCCAGCTCCAAACGGCTTTTGCGAACCAGCGTTCCGTAAAGAATCTGCTTCATATGCCGGTTGACGTTGTTGGCAAATCTTCTGACATAGAACCGTTTGAAATAGCGGGAAACCTGCACAATGCCAATACTCACGACATAGGCCGTGACCAGCATCAGCATCTGGTGGAAGGTTCCTGTGCCGCCGAGGAGATCAACCAGCTTTCCTGTCATTTTTCCCTCAAACCAGGGGCCTGCAAGAAGTCCCAGGTTATAGATGAGACCGGAAACCGTAACAAAAAAGAGAATTTTCCATTCTTCCTGAAAGTAAGAGAGCATCCGGTTCGGGCGAAAGGTTTCATCTTTCATCGCTGCTGCCTCCTTCTGCTGTTACTTTTATTGTTTTATCTGCTTTTTCACTTAAAATTTTTGAAAGTTCCGCAAAATGATTCTGCCGTTCTCTCTTCGATTTCCAGTACAGCTTGTCCAGTGTTTCGCAGAAGCTTTCTGCCTCCTTTTCCGGAAGCTCCAAAAGCAGCCATTCATAAAAAACCGTTTCAATTTCTGCTTTGGAATTTTTCAAAGTTTCTGCTTTTTCCGTAGCATACAGAAGCTGGCTTCTGCCGTCCCACGGATTCGGTTTCCGGATCAGATATCCCTTTGCCTCAAGGCTTGCAGCGCGTCTTGCAGCAGCTCCTTTATCAATCTTTAACTGTTCGCGCACTTCCGTCTGCGTGATGCCCGGATGATGGCGCACCAGATGGATAAAGTCAAATTCTGCCGTACCGATGCCTTCTTCTTTCATTGCCTGCACCGTAAATTTCCCGGCTTCCCGCGCTATTTTTGTTATTTTCCGTTCTGTTGGATCCATTTTTCTGTTCCTCCTGTCCATTCTCGATCTGTTTCAAATAGATGCATATACAACTAATTAGATGATAGTACAACTAATTGAAATTGTCAATCTATAGATCTTCTGGTTGACGAAGTATCGTCCGAACTTTATAATAGAAGTATTCGGCTGTTAAAAACAGTCAGTCTATCAATAAGGAGATGTATCTTATATGGAAAAGAAACATACGCGCGGCAGCTTTACCGGATCGATCGGCTTCGTGCTTGCTGCTGCAGGAAGCGCGGTTGGACTGGGAAATATCTGGCGTTTCCCTTATCTTGCCGCAAAAGACGGAGGCGGAACCTTTATTTTAGTTTATATCGTACTGGCTCTGACCTTTGGATTTACCCTGCTGACAACTGATATTGCCATCGGAAGAAAAACCGGACAAAGTCCGCTTGTCGCTTACGGTAAGATTCACCCGGGCTGGAACGGTCTTGGCCTTCTCGCCAGTATCGTGCCGGTTGTCATCCTGCCTTACTACTGCTCCATTGGCGGCTGGGTATTAAAATATCTGTCTGTGTTTCTCACCGGACATGGCACTGCTGCTGCCGAGGATGGTTACTTTACCGGCTATATTACCGGTACATGGCAGCCGATTGTGTGGTTGGGAATCTATCTTTTTCTTACCGCATTCGTTGTATATCGTGGTGTCAATAAGGGAATTGAAAACTACAGCAAAATTCTGATGCCGATCCTTCTGATTTTAATCATCGGAATTTCTGTTTTTTCTCTGACCCTGACCCATACCGACGCAGACGGTGTCGTCCGTACGGGACTGCAGGGTATGAAAATTTATCTTGTTCCAAATTTTAAAGGAATGACGCCGCAGAAATTTTTCACCGTCTTTGTCGATGCACTCGGACAGCTTTTCTTTTCGATCAGCGTTGCGATGGGTATCATGGTTGCCTACGGTTCCTACGTAAAAAAAGAAACAAACCTGATGAAATCGATCAATCAGATTGAGATTTTTGACACCATCGTTGCGCTGCTTGCCGGTTTGATGATCGTTCCTGCTGTATTTACCTTTATGGGAGCAGAGGGTATGTCCGCTGGCCCTGGTCTGATGTTTGTCTCCCTGCCGAAGGTCTTTCAGTCCATGGGAGCAGCAGGCGGCGTAATCGGAACCATTTTCTTTCTTATGGTCTCCTTTGCAGCCATTACATCTTCCGTATCGGTCATGGAGTCCATTGTTTCCTGTATGATCGACAAATTTCACATCAGCAGAAAGAAAAGCACGGTTATTGTAACCGTTTATGCATGTCTCGTCGGTATCATCGTATGCCTCGGCTACAATGCGCTTTATTTTGAACTGAAGCTTCCAAATGGCGCAACGGCTCAGATCCTGGATGTCATGGATTTCATCAGCAATAACCTTCTGATGCCGCTTGTCGCACTTCTCTCCTGTATTCTGATCGGATGGGTTGTAAAGCCGCAGGTCATCATCGATGAGGTGACGCTGGGAGGATATAAGTTCGGTCGAAAGAGGCTGTATATCGTCATGGTGAAGTTTATTGCACCCGTGCTCCTTGCCGCACTGCTGCTGCAGTCGTTCGGTATTTTAAACGTCTGATCACTGCGATACCAGATTGCTATGTGCTTTGCACTCACGCAATCTTCAAAAACATTCGTAATCCGCTCATTTTCCTTCGAAAAATGGCTCCTTACTTATGTTTTTGGCGAGGCAAGAGATCAAAAAAGCATGTTTTCCGGTGGCTTTTCCAGAAAACATGCTTTTTTTGTGCCTGTCTGCACATATTTCTAACAGGTGAAACCCTTACATCCTGCGAATTAACGTTCCATTTACACCAAGTATCTCTCCATCAAATTCCCGGGCAAAAAGTACTTCCCCGTCTCCTTTTACTTTTATCTCCTCATCCGATGCGTTGAGCAGAACTTCGATTTTATTTCCCTCTTCGTCTAGTTTAATATACTCTACACACCGATCATTTTCATAACCATTCGGAAAATGGAAATGCAGGCTTCTGCACACTTTTTCATTTCTTCGAAGCATGATCAGTTTCCGCATCGTTGCAATTTTTTTCTGATTCTCTTCGCTTTCAATTTCACTCCAAGGCATACATCTTCTGCAGTCCGGATCATGAGCGCCTTCCATTGCGATCTCCGTTCCATAATAAATACAGGGGCTTCCCGGAAGCGTAAAAAGGATTGCAAGCTGCTGGTAGAACTTGTCCAGATCGTGAAAACGGTTCATCAGCCTCTCGGTATCGTGGGAATCCAGGAGATTAAAAAGTACATCGTTATTCTGCTGCATATACATAGTATAGCAACGGTTTACCATATATTCAAATTCTTCTTTTTTCATTGTTTTATCAAGAAAGAAATCATGGATTCCACTCAGCAGCGGGTAGTTCATGACAGAATCATATTCATCTCCCTGCAGCCACTGGCTTGCATCATGCCAGATTTCCCCCAGAAGATAAATATCCGGCTTTATCGTTTTTAAATGCTCTCTTATCCGCTTTAAGAACCTGTGCGACACTTCGTTTCCTACATCGAAACGAATTCCGTCGATATCAAACTCCCGTACCCAGTCCTCACAGATTTTACAGAAATACTGTATCACCTCTTCGTTGTTTGTGTTCAGCTTTGGCATCCCGTCTGTAAATGCAAAGGAATAGAACCGTCGGTCTCTGGTGTCTCCCCTTTTTTGAACCTGTTCCCAGTCCTCTACCATAAACCAGTCCGCATAACGAGACTCTTTTCCATGCTCCAGGATATCTATCCACGGCTCAAATTTTCTTCCACTATGATTAAACACTGCATCTACCATAATGCGGATTCCTTTTTCATGTGCTTCTTTGCAAAGCACTTTCATTGTATCCGCATCGCCAAAAAACGGATCTATTTTTGTATAATCGGTCGTGTCATATTTGTGGTTGGATTCTGCTTTCATGATCGGATTCAGATAAATACCGGTAATCCCAAGTTCCTGCAGATACGATAATCTCTGACGGATCCCTTCCAGGTTTCCTCCGAATTTTTCTTCGTTTGTTACGGTTCCGTGATTTCTCCAGGGTGTGATATCATCTCCGTTTTTTTCCGGTGTCCCGTTGCAGAACCGATCCGGGAAAATCTGATACCAGATCGTTTCGTTTACCCATGCCGGTGTGCGATTGATATCTGCCGGGTTCATCCAGGGTACAATAAAGCACTGCTGCATACGGCCATCCATCCGGAGCTGTTCTTCTGTCAGGAAACCATCCTCAAAATAATACCAGACTTCCTTTTCCGTCCGCAACTCGAAATAATATTTGCATCTTTTGTATTCCGGAAGAAGCGTTGTTGTCCACCAGATCTGATAAGGCAGACGTTTTTTATATATGATTTCCTCTCTTTTCCCGATCCACCTTTCTTTTCCGCCCAAAATTCCGGCTTCGTAAGGATCGCCGTAATGGATAAAAACCTGTTTTACGTCATATCCTGTCTTGATATTGACAATCAGTCTGTCCTCATCCAGAGCATAACTCATCTGTTCTGAAGTTTTATGGTATACACCGCTAAATTCCATCTCATTTTCCTCCCGCATAGCTCTAAGGCTGTTTTTGCATCCTTGTAAGAAACACGATCACTTTTTTTGTTTCGTATTGTTTCGTATCTTTACTATAAGCCTTTTTTATTTCTTCGTCAATCAATTTCCATTTTCCCCTGCACTTTCGTAAAATTCAGATAATTTTCAGGATGATTTTTGTGCAGGATGCTTTCTTTTTTCGAAACTTAACGAAACATTTCTTTTTCAAGGTATTGATTGCTTTTTATCTTATGATTTTATATAATGATACCGGGATCAAAAGGTCTTTTGACACCTATGATAGCTGGGAGTTTACATTTTTTGTTTTGTGAAAGGATTGCCGATTATGACTACCATTCAGGATATTGCTGATAAAATGGGTGTTTCCAAGAGCACGGTATCCAAAGCGCTCAATGACGCGCCTGATATCAGCGAAGCTTTACGGAAACAGGTTTTGGAAACTGCCGTGGCTCTGGGTTATACGAAGCTGCGGCGTTATAAGAAACCGACAAGAAAAGTCTGTATTATAATAGAAAAAGAGAATATGCGGTATCAGGAACCGCATCATTTTGCCTATGATATCCTGGTGGGTTTTCGTCAGATGGCAGAACCGGCCGGATTTGATGTTGAAATTGTGCCTGTTGATATTAAGACCCAAAGAAGCCAGCATTATGATGTTTTCATGCTGGAGCATGATTATATAGGAGCTTTTGTAGTCGGCTTTTCCCTGAGCGATCCCTGGATTCAGGACTTTAAGGTCAGTCGCACACCGGCTGTTCTTTTCGACAACTATATGGTAGGGAATCCTTCCACCGCTTATGTAGGTATTGATAATGAGGAGGGAATGGAACTTGCCGTCTCTTATCTTGCAGGACTTGGACACCGGAAGATCGCCTATCTGAGCAGTTCCCTCGGTGCCCGGGTTCTCCAGGCACGCCATGCTGCCTTTCTCCGTTCCATGCACCAGCACGGACTGAAGACTTCTCCTGCTACGATCGGCTGTTCTTATTATCTGTCAGAATGTATGGAAAAGCACCTTCCCCGTTTCCTGGAAAATGGAATCACTGCTATTATTTGCAACCAGGATACCCTGGCTAGTGCAACGCTCACGCAATGTCAGCAGCTGGGATTCCAGGTTCCTGATGATATCAGCATTATCGGATTTGATGACCTGCCGATTGCCGCTTGTACGTCACCGCCCCTTACGACCATCAGACAAGATCGGCTGGAGCTCGGAAAAAGTGGATTTTTTGCATTGTCAAGTCTTCTCAATCACATCCCGATCAGTACATATTTGTTGCATGCACAGCTGATTCAGCGGGAATCGACAGGAAAGGTTCCTTCATAAATTCATCTCATCAACAATATTTGCCGGTTTTGCAGTCATTTCTACCCATGCCGGAATAAAACCGCTTTTAACAGCGTTTCTTACAGATCTGACATTAGACCAGGCGGTACAGTAAAAAGGTACTTTTCCCCTGTTTATGATCTCTTTTGTAAGTCTGCTTGTCAGTGCAGAGGCAATCCCCTGTCGTCTGTATTCCGGCAAGACATCCACACCAATCTGCCACATATCGTCGCAATCGGCAGAACAGGCGGCAAGTCCCACCAGCGTGCTTCCATCATATGCGCCGACGCCAAGTACATCCAGATTCTTCCGATCTTCGCAAAGCGCATTGCTCCATTCCGGTCGATACAAATCCGCAAAATCTTCCTGTGTCAATACTCGTGTCTCATAGGCGCAGGAAAGAGTCGGTATCCGGCTGATGTCCGGCAGATAGTATTCTGCCATGAAACATATTTTGTGACCTTTTTCAGCTAAACGTTCATTCAGCCAATGCATGTTTGGTGTCTCAAAACAGTGGTAAAATTCGAATTTGTCTACATACGCAGATACCAGATCCATAGTCTCCGGTATGGAAGCCGCCATGATATTACTTCCATAGGAAACCAGATTGCAGGTAATAGGCTCTTTCAAATATTTGCGGGCCTTCTTTCCTAATTTTATGGGAACAACAACATTTTTGTCCGCCTTGAAATCTTCCACGCGGCATCCCATATCTTCCGCAGACTGCCTCATGGCAATCTCCATCATTTCACGATTCGTCATGTGCTTTTCTCCTTTATGAGTTTGTAATAGAAACTGCTGGGCATCAGAGAAGCTCATTCCCTGCAGTTATTTTTGTGGATCAATTTATGATTATTCCTGGCTCTTTTTCATCTCTGCCTCAAATGTGTTTTCCGTCATATGCGCCCGTAGAATATGAAGCAGCACTCCCGCTGCCCGCTCCATTGCTGCCGGATCAATGGAGGAATAATTCATGACATACGTATTTTCCTGCTTTGCCGCCTCCGCTGTGTCTGCGTAATAGCCGGAGAGCGGCTTTAATTTTACGCCGCGGGATTTCGCCTGCGTGACGATCTCCTCTTCTTTTTGATCGGTGCAAAGATGCATCAGGAAATGGACGCCTGCTTCTTCCTCTTCGATGGTTACGTAATCACCGAGCGGCTTCTTTTCAAGCGCCTGCAAAATCAGATCTCGTTTGTTCTGATAATAGTTCCGCAGCCGGTTGATATGTTTTTCGAAACTGCCGTTCTCAATAAACTCTGCCAGTGTGTACTGCTCAAAGTTGGAAACGGTACACGAATAAAACGACAGCTCGCGGTAAAATTTCTCTGCCAGTGTCTGCGGCAGCACCATATAGCTGATCCGTACCGTAGAAGCAAGTGTTTTTGTAAACGTATTCATATAGATGACCTTGTCCGATACATCGATGCTCTGCAGCGTTGGAAACGGCTTTCCGCCGAGACGCAGCTCACTGTCGTAATCATCCTCAATGATATAGTGATGCTCTGATTTTGCCGCCCAGCCGAGCAGTTCATAACGGCGGCTGACTGGCATGACTGTCCCAGTCGGAAAGTGATGGGACGGGGATGTATGAATAATATCAACCGATCTTTTTTCCAGCTCCTGCACCGAAACACCGTCCTGGTCGAGCGGCACTGGCGCGTACCGCACCTTCATACTCTCATAAATCCGCGCAATTTTGTGATACCCGGGATCCTCTACTCCATAAACAAGATCGTTCCCAAGAAGCTGAATCAGAATGTTATGCAGATACTCCGTTCCTGCGCCGACAATAATCTGCTCCGGCAGCACCTGCATTCCACGAAACTCGCGCAGATATTTTGCAATCGCACTGCGCAGCTTTAAAATCCCGGCGCACGGGGAATTGATCATCAGCTGGATCCGGTTATCATTCAGAACAGCACGCACCGTCCGCGTCCAAATTGTGAACGGAAAAATTTCGCTGTCCGTCTGATTGCTGGAAAAATCCGCAAAATAGGAAGTCTCCCCGTTTGCCACCTGCAGAATCTCTTTTGGCACCGCATCCCGCATGGAATCCTCAATTTCCAGCTCAGCCGCATAAAATCCGCGCTTTGGCATGGAGTACAGATAGCCTTCCGCAACAAGCTGCGCATAGGCATTCTCGACGGTAATGACGCTGATACCCAGATTTTTTGCAAACGTCCGTTTCGACGGCAGCTTCTCTCCCGGACGGATGTTTCCCAGTAATATGTCGTTTTTGATACATTTATATAAATATTCATACAGGGAATCTGACCCTATATTCGCAAAATTATACGTCAGCATCCAACCGTTCTCCTCTCATCTGACCTTACTGAATATATTTGTTTTGGCAATTTTTTTATAGTCACTTTACCAGTATACTGTGAGGCATAACAAAAGTAAAGCCAAAACAGAAACAAAATTTATCACCTGATATTTATCAGGCAGGGAGGAGATTATTATGACAGCAACAAATGAGAGATACAAACTGAACAAAGAACTGGCACAGATGTTAAAAGGTGGTGTGATCATGGATGTTACCACACCGGAACAGGCCCACATCGCAGAGGAAGCTGGTGCCTGTGCCGTTATGGCACTGGAGCGGATTCCTGCAGACATCCGTGCAGCCGGCGGCGTTTCCCGTATGAGTGATCCGAAAATGATCCGTGGCATCCAGGAAGCCGTTTCCATCCCGGTTATGGCAAAATGCCGCATTGGCCACTTTGTAGAGGCACAGGTTCTCGAAGCCATCGAAATCGACTACATTGATGAGAGTGAGGTTCTCTCTCCGGCAGATGATGTTTACCATATCAACAAACGAAGCTTCAAAGTACCGTTTGTCTGCGGTGCAAAGGATCTCGGTGAGGCACTCCGCCGGATCAATGAGGGCGCATCCATGATCCGTACCAAAGGTGAGCCGGGAACCGGCGATATCGTACAGGCCGTCCGCCATATGAGAAAAATGAACAGCGAAATCCAGAAACTGACCTCCATGCGTGAGGATGAGCTGTTTGAGGCAGCCAAGGTCCTGCAGGTTCCGTACGACCTTGTTCAGTATGTTCATGACAACGGCCGTCTCCCGGTTGTCAACTTTGCAGCCGGCGGTGTGGCAACTCCTGCCGATGCAGCACTGATGATGCAGCTTGGAGCAGAGGGTGTGTTTGTTGGTTCCGGTATCTTCAAATCCGGCAACCCGGCAAAACGTGCGGCTTCCATCGTAAAAGCCGTTACCAACTACACCGATGCGAAACTGATCGCAGAACTCTCCGCTGATCTCGGCGAGGCTATGGTCGGCATCAATGAGCAGGAAATCGCCTTACTGATGGCAGAAAGAGGAAAATAATGAAAATTGGAGTGCTTGCACTGCAGGGTGCGTTTGCAGAACATGAAAAAGTATTAGAGCAGCTTGGCGCGAAATGCATCGAACTGCGGCAGGCCCGTGATCTTTCCGAGCCTTACGATGCGCTTGTACTGCCGGGCGGTGAGAGTACCGTTCAGGGAAAGCTCTTAAAGGAGCTTGGCATGTTCGATACCATGAAAAGCCAGATTGAAAACGGTATGCCGGTTCTCGCGACCTGTGCCGGTGCGATTCTTCTGGCCGAAAAGATCGAAGGACAGATCAAGGGACAGCCGGAACAGTATTTCGGCACGATTCCGATGTGCATCAGGCGGAATGCCTACGGCCGCCAGTTGGGCAGCTTCCACACAGAAGCACCGGTTGCGGGCATTGGAACAGTGCCGATGACGTTTATCCGTGCGCCGTATATCGCATCTGTGGGGGACGGCGTGGAAGTGCTCGCGGTTGTGGAAGAGCGGATCGTCGGTGTAAAATACAAAAACCAGATGGCCTTCTCCTTCCATCCGGAACTCGACCCGGATATGAGGATTCATAAGACATTTCTTTCGATGATCAGCAACGTATAAAGCAAAAGACTGTGCAAATGGTAAATTCATTTGCACAATCTTTTGCTCTGTTTTCGTACCGCAATGCAGCCTCACTGAATATCTTCCTTCTAACAACGTCAGGAGCTTTTGTATTATTCCGGGCAAAGTACAAATCGGCTTCGCCAGATATTTTCTTTTCCGTCAGCTTCCCATTGAATCAGAAACACAGTTTCCATTTTTCCTTGATGATCTCTATGAATGCATGGAATAATTTGAATCTTTTCCGGAGAAACACCATCTATTTTCAGAGTTCCCCTGTCACCGATTCGAATCCGGTCTTTTTCCCGACTTACGTTCTGCCGTGTGACAAGATTTTCCGTGAAGCCATTATCCAAAGGAGCGGTCTTCAGGCAATCTTTGATCTGAAGTTCACCGGTTTCCCTGCAAAAAACAGCAGTCCGTATCAGTTTTTTCCTGCTTTCTTTCTCATATGCCCCAGCAAAGGAAATCGAAATTTCTCCTGTCTCGGAGTAATTCACTGCATCGGCACGATATGTTTCCCCTTTGCACTGTTCCTTTCCATCCAAAATCGGAACGCTATGGCCACGTGAACTACAGCAGAGTACGGAATATCGTTCGGGGCCAAAATATGCTTTCGTGTATTCTCCGGCTCCAAGATCACTGATAATTTCTTCTTCCCCGATAAAATACAGAAAGCTGCCGACATCGTTATGATTGTGCGGCTCCCCGTTGTTTCCACCTTTGATTGCGAATGCGGTCTGATGCTTTCCAGTTGCAATTGCCCATTCGGCATCCGCCAGATAAGTAAACGTGCCGGAACATACCCGTTCCTCTGCAGCATTCTCGGAACCGTCCGACCTGCTTTTTAACACATTCAGATATTGCTTCGTCCAGATCCAGTCCCTATATGCGGCATTCCAGCGATAACACGGATCTTCCCCAAAATGCATTGCCCGTACCAGCGGCGGGATTTTAACATTTGGATCCAGCATTGCAAAATGGCAGGTAAGTCCCATCCGGTAACGGCTTTTGCTGTCTCCGTCAGAAAAGCTTAACGTATTTCCGCCCGGGAAATAGCATTTCTGCTGAAATTCCATGATTTTCCGCTGCTTTTTTCCATCCAGCAAGTCAGTTTTCCCGCCCGTTTTTTCTTTCAGAAGTTCCGCGAACATGGAAAAATAACTCATTCCATATTCCCAATAGCCAAGACCTTCCATGCAGGCGCCGTCCTCGCCGAAGCTCGCAAGAAAGCAGGAAAGATCCCGGGTCACGCGCGTCAAGATCTGTTCACAGTTTTGATTGATACTCTCGATGCTTTCCGCATTCGGAAAAAGAACAGGAAAAAGCTCAGATGCATAGCAGGCGGCTGCTCCTACGGATCCACAGCAAACAGCATTCCAGTTACTTTTACTCGTTTCCCACCAGAATGCACCGTTTTCCTGTATAAGAAACGGCTGCAACACTCTCCTGCTGCTTTCCTTCCAGATCCGACACAGTAACTCCGGCCGCAGATCGTTTCGAAGTAGAAACGCAATTTCCAGAAGTGACTGTGCAGTCTCGCACGCAAAAAGATCCAATGTAATCTTCCACTTTTCATCCTTTTTCCGCTTCACATGTGCCGGCAGCGCCCAGCAAGTTTCCGCACAAATCTGCTCCAGAACCCATTCCAGGCCGGAAAGATCCATAGAAATGTCCCTCTCTTTTGCAAACAATGCATTGAACGCAAAAGCAACGAGGTATTTCCGGCGTCCAAAGTAAGCTTCTTCATACCGCAGCCGGTTCCCCGTCTTTTCAAACAGAGAAAAAAGCTCCTCTGTCAAAACAGGGAAATCCAAAAGAGAAAGCGTTTCGGCTTCTCTTGAAAGCTCTGTTTCATATTAGAAAAGATACTGCTGCAATTCTTGTTCTGTTCTTCCGTTCATATATTTTTTCTCCGTAAACCTAGACAATCACTTCCATCATTTTTCCGGCTTCGTCAAACTCCAGCGGGGCCACGCAGGTTTCCCGGTGGAATCCCTTTCCCTCCGGATACTGCGCAAGCGGTGTGCCAAAACGATGGTAAGCAATCCAGTATGCATCTTTTCCAGGCACCTTACAGATGCTGTGATGACCCGTTCCAAGAACACCTTTTTGCACATCTTTCTGAAGAATCGTCTTTTCAAACCGAACCGGTCCGTACAGGGAATCGGACGTTCCATAGTTTACATGATAATTTTCACTTCCTGTATCATCACAGGACCAGGTAAAATGGTAAATTTCATCCCGCTTCAGAACCGTAACCGCCTCACGGAAATCGTACAGTCCTTCCAGATTTTTCATCGTCTCCGGAACAATATGCATCATATCCGGTGTCAGTTTTGCAATGGCCGCATAACCATTTCCAAACAGGAGATATGTTTCGCCGTTTTCCTGATAGATCGACGGATCAATCGTCTGACTCATCTGGATCTGATACGTTTCCATCATTTCCATGGTGATCATGGGTTCTGCTGCAGGCACAAACGGTCCCTCCGGATAATCAGATACTGCTGCTCCAATGCAGGATTTGCCATCAACACGCTTTCCACAGAAATAGTAGTAATACTTTCCATCTTTTTCTGCAATGCATGGCGCCCAGGCACTTCCTACCGCCCACGGAACATCTCCATCTGCCATGTCGAAAATATCAGCAGCCTTCTGAAATTTTCTCAGATCCTTCGATGCAAAAACAGAAAATTTCGTACCGGACCAGTCGGTAAAGCCATCCGTTGTCGGATACAGGTAATACGTTCCGTCAAAACAGGCAAGATCCGGATCTGCAAAGAGCCCTTCTACGACCGGCTTTTTGTGATCAAAAAATCGTTCCAGCAAGGCAAGCTCCTCGTCAGTAACTGCAAGAACGCCACCGTGGCGTTTTTTTGTTTTTCCAAGAGCATATTCCTTTTCCTTTAAAATACGGAATTTTCCCGAAGAAAGATCATCCGTTAAAAGAGGAAGATATCCTTTTCCCTCCGCAAACTGATCCGCAATCAGACACCATGTCTTCTGATCCGGTAGCAGATAACATTCCGGTCCTTCTACGCCAAACAGCGAAGAAAGTGTTTCTGATGGGATCTCCTGAAAATTGCCCGTCAGGGAGTCACAGGACTCCAACAGCAGACATTTATTCGTCTCATCCTTGGAAATCCGATAGTATACACCTTCTGATTCTACCATCGTTGTATCAATCACATGTTCTTTCCGCTCCATGTAAATAAATGGCTCGGAAAAACTTTGAAAATCAGATGTCCAGGATGCATAGATCCGCTGTTTGGCTTCCGTATCACCGGAAAGTTTTACCATAGATGCCCAGAAAACCAGAAACTGCTCTCTTTTTGAGTCATAGATTCCTTCCGGTGCCCAGACGCATCCGGCTCCCGGAACACCTATGGTACTGGCACGCTCCGCACTCCAGTGAACCAGATCCTTCGATTCCCAGACAATCAGATCACGGCTTCCGCGATATTGTGCCGTATCCCAGCCTTCTCCTGCTTCGATCCGTAAATCGGTTGCTATCAGATAAAATTTCTTCTGCTTTGGATCACGCAGCAGAAACGGATCGCGAACACCTTGCATTCCAAGATGAGAATATAAGACTGGCTGTCCGTCATTCAGATCCTCCCAGTGAAGTCCATCCCTGCTGATGGAAAAATAAATCTGTTCTCCATCCTTTTGTTCTCCGGTAAAATGTACAAATAAATAGCCTGCCATATTTTGTTCTCCTTATCTGCTTTTCATATAGTTCATAGGTGTCATTCCAGTCATTTTTTTAAAGACTTTACTGAAATAACTTTCATCGGAAAATCCGACTTTTTCGCTGACCTGCGAAATTTTAAGCGAAGTTGTACCAAGAAGCTCCTTGGCATGGGAAATTCTGACTTCCGTCAGGTACTGAAAAATCGTTTTTCCTGTTGTCTGACGAAAAATCCGATTTAGATAATCAAAGTTTCCACCAAGCTGCTCTTCAATCAATACTCCGGAAATTGGCTCGCGATAGCAGTTATTCAGATAATCCAAAAGATCATATATTTTCCGGTAGCTTCCGACCACTCCGGTTTTTTCCTGGGCAAGCGATGTTACAAACTGTCTGGAAACCAAAATCATCATCTCCAAAATCTGACAGGCACACAAATTGTAATAACCTTCCATACGATTTTTCTGACAGGTAATTCCATCATTGATTTTCTGCAGAATTTCAGAATAAGAAGAAGTGTCGGAAAGATGCATATATTTTGGCAACGCAAGAAGCGAAAGACTGACGCGTTCCTGTCCGGAAAGGGTACAGGAATCACTTTGCATGGACTGCGTTCTCTTTCTTAAAATTATCGCAGTTGTCTGCTCATTTGTCATCTTGTTTTTTTTTATGGATTTCTGATGGAAATGAATATAATGGTATTCACAATGTGTTGCTCTTTCCCCCACATGTATTTTATCCGGATCCAGAATTAAAAAATCCCCCGGTGTTAAATGATACCGTACACCATCCTCCAAAAGAAACATCTCACCCTGACGCACCAGATAAATAATGTATTCCAACGGCATTCTTCTTTTATGAATATACGGCGGTTCAATCACCGCCGTATCTGCCAGGCTAATTTCCGGTAGTTGACTGCTGTCATACTGATAATAAATGTTTTCCTTCATTCTTTTAGCCAAGATCCGGTTCATCGCAGAGTGTAATGATTCCCGGCACTTTTCCTTCTGTTTCAAAAATCAGAATCGTATTCGTTCCTTTTTTTAAAAGCGGACCCGGAATATATAATCGTTTCTGTGGCCCAATTTCCCAGAATCTTCCAATATTAAATCCATTTACAAGAATGCAACCTTTTCCCCATCCGGTAAAATCAAGGAAGGTATCTCCCGTCTCATCTGCTTCGAAGCTAAATTCATAAAATCCCGGTGTACCAGGAACGGATGGAATTGTAAAATCAAGATGTTCCAGATGTTCCATCGGAAGCGTATATTCTTTCCAATAATAGTGATTATGACCATTAACCTGTACGCTTCCATCAATCCCTTTTCTCTGTCTTTCGAGATTCGGACCGAAATTTACTCTTCCCATATTTTCCATCAAAATAGAAAGTTTCTGTCCTTCCGGTTTATTCTCCTCCCATTTTATTTCATCAAGAAGTTCTCTGTCATACAGTGTAACAGTTGGGATTTCATCCACAAAAATGTTAGCTCTGTCGTTAGCTCCCCACAGCCGCAGTGTTTCCAATGGCCCTTCATCTTTCAACTGGCTTTCGTATAAAATATATCCGTATCCCTGATCCAGTTTTTCCATTGACACCGGGTATACACTCTCCATCGCTTTACTAATCCGGTCTTTGTTTCCGAATAAAGATGTGCTTCTTTTGACACGAAGTTTTCCATATGATTTTCTGCGAATTTCTGTACTAAGTTTTACTTCCGGAATTTCGGTATATTTCCGGATTACATTCTGGAATGCCGTATACTTCGCCGTAATCTGACCGTCTTCCGTCAGCAGTGCATCATAATCATAAGAAGTAACATCCGGTGTCAGCTCATCATAGTAATTGGATCCATTCGTAAAACCAAAATTGGTTCCACCTTCAAACATGTAGATATTCACATGGCCCTCGGAAAGAATTTCGTCCAGATCTTTTGCATGTTCTTCTAAATCACCGGTCTGATGCGTTTCTACACCCCAGTTATCAAACCATCCAACCCAGAATTCCATACACATCAGCGGTTTATCGCCGATTTTCTTTTTCATGACGGCAAACTGCTCTTTTCCTTTGGAACCAAAATTTCCGGTCTGTAAAACACCTTCCACTTTTCCGCAGTCAAAAGCATCTCCCCAAGGACCATCCGATGTAACCATCGGCACTTCACAGCCGCAGTCAATCATCAGCTGTTTCATGTAATCCAGATACGATTTGTCATCTCCGAAATATCCATATTCATTTTCCACCTGCATCAGAATAACAGAACCGCCCCGTGTAATCTGAAGCGGTGCGATCACTTCAAATAATTTTTCATAATATTCTTTCACATGTTGTAGAAATGGCGGATAGAAACAGCGAAGGCGCATGCCGTCTTCCTTCAGCAGCCAGTATGGCAATCCGCCAAACTCCCATTCTGCACAAATATAGGGAGATGGCCGGAGAATCACCATCAAACCAAGCTCCTGGGCCAGTTTTACAAATCTGGTAATATCCAGAATTCCGGAAAAATCAAACTTTCCTTTCTCTTTTTCGTGAAGATTCCATGGAATATACGTTTCCACCGTATTGCAGCCCAGAGCTTTTAATTTTTCCAGTCGGTCGCGCCAGTATTCCGGCACAGTACGAAAATAATGCATACCTCCGGAAATGATTTTTACTTTCTTTCCGTCCAGATAAAAATCTTCTTTTACTTCAAACGTCTTCATAGTTCCTCCTGTTTCTGAAATTTCCATCTTTTTTATGTTAAAAATAATATGTCTGCCAAATTTCCCGTGACCGGAACGGAAACATTTGACTCGCAAAAGGGAGACACCAGAGGCATCATGTCTTTTCCGGTATCTCCCTTATCTTGCTTATCATGAAATCACAGAATTATCTGCCAGGTTTTGTCGCTAACCTTTCTTGTTCTACGGTCAAGTGAACACCTTTTTTATTCACCTCTTGTGAAATCCGGTGTTCCATTTTCCTCTACAAAAGCATCTAAATCTTTCTGAATTGCTGCCTTTACATCGTCATAACCGGCCGCTTTCAGTTCTTCTCTCATCTGATCGACAGTTGCCTTCGGATCATCTACCTGACCATATGCCAGCTGCGGGATATATTTTGCGAGAACATTAGCCAGTGCTGCCTGCTTTGCCTCAATTGCAGTTGTATCAACAATCAGGTTTTCAAATGGATAATCATAACCGATTTTATCCAGCGAACTGATCAGATCATCGGTTCCATCCCACCAGCTTTCATCCTGCAGTTCCAGATCATCATTACGTCCCATCCAGAAATTGGAATCCAGGGCATCTGTACTGGAATCAAATCCATCTGGTCTGCCCAGCTTGCCATCTTCTGTTACAATATAATCCTCACCTTCAATACCATAGTTTAACAGACGATAGCACTCTTCATCATTTCTTAACAGATCATATACCATCAGGGCGCGTTCCGGATGTGTGGAGTTTGCACTGATAGCACATGCACCATGCTCTTTCAGCGGATGCTGTACGTTCTGATTTTCTTCGCCCCAGTAATAGAACTGCGGATCGGAACCCGGCTGTTTCTTCTCCATATTCGGAACAATCGTAGAATAATAGGTCTGGGCATGATGCTGATCCGCACCGGTTGTTCCGGCATAAAACTCTTCTCTGGTGTCTCCGTCAAAGTTCAGGACATCTTTTCTCCATACACCCATGTCATTCCATTCTTTCATCAGCTCTGCCGCATCATAAAGGCTGTCATCCTCTACATACGGAGACATAACGGTTGTCGGATCGTCCTGCATAACACCCCAGAAGTCTGTGTAAATACCAACACTGGCGCAATTGAATGCCGTATATTCCTTTTTCGAAGTAATATAGCCGCCAAGAATACCTCCCGTCTGGTTTTTGCCAGCGATATCCCACGGAATAACATCTTCCTTATTATCTTTAATATACTGGAAATACGTCGTCAGATCTTCAAATTTTGTAATTTTTCCATTTTCCAGACCTGCTTCTTTTGCCCAGTCTCCACGATAGAACATACCATGGTTCGTATACTGTGTATAGTGATCTTCCGGTATGAAATAAATTTCATCGTTATATTTGCAGATATCCCAGTCTCCGTCTGCGGATACCTGTTCCCAGGTCTTTGGCGCATATGTTTTCAGCATATCCTCGGAAAGTGGAAGAAATGCGCCCTTCTTTGTATTTTCCCATCCGTACAGCCAGTCCGTTGCCGTACAAATCAAATCCAGACTGCTGTCTCCACTCAACAGCTTCAGATTATACTGTGTCTGCCAGTCTGTCCATTCTATGTACGTAAACTCGAGTTCTGCATTTACTTTTTCCGTCAAAATCGGATTCAGTTTGTCCAGCATGGCTTCCAGTCTGCCATTGGTCGGTTTGTTTCCCAGCACCAGCATGTTAATTACTTCATGCTTGGAAGTATCAATACTTCCATCTTCCTTTACGCTTGTGTTGCCGGATCCGCTGCTTTCGGACCCACTGCTTCCGCATCCTGCCATACTTGCAATCATCAGGGAAGCCATTACCAGTGCTACTGCCTTTTTACCTGTTACGCGTTTTCTCATAGCGTCCTCCTTCTTTTCCTGCTTTTTCGGAATTTTATGTGAATCCCCATCAAAACACAGGGGAATCTCACATCATACTTTTTCCATGGTCAGCCTTTGACCGCGCCTACTGTAATACCAGAGATAAAGTATTTCTGTACAAACGGATACAGAAAGATGATCGGTCCGGTTGCAACAACTGCTGTTGCCATTTTCAATGTGTTAGATGGAAGGTCTGCCACACTGACATTTGCACCTGCTACAGAGTTTTTCAGTGCATTTGCTGTATTGATGATCTGATATAAGTAGTACTGTAATGGCTTATAGGTTACAGAACTGTTCAGATACAGAGAAGAAAGATACCATTCATTCCAGTATCCCAGTGCCAGAAAAAGTCCTACCGTTGCAAGTGCCGGCTTTAACATCGGGAAAATCAGTGATACGAAAATTTTAAAGTCTCCCGCTCCGTCAATTTTTCCGGATTCTGTAATTTCATATGGTACCGATTTTGCAAAATTCTTCATCAGAATGATCAGCCACGGAGACATTAACAGCTGTAAAAATACTGCCATATAACTTCCGTTTAATTTCAGGTACCTGGAAACCCAGATATAGGTTGGTGCCATACCGGCGGAAAACAGTGTTGTAAAGTAAATAAAAAATGACAATGCATTTCGAAACGGAAAGTCCTTTCTTTGTAATGCATAACCGGTCATCGCAATGATAAACAGACCAACAACTGTTCCGCATACCGTCAGTGCAATGGTAACTCCGTATGAGCCAAGAATCATTTTAGGTGAACGAAATACCAGTTCATATGCACTCAGAGTAAACCCTTTGGGTAAAAGCCCAAATCCCTCTTTCGCTACAATACTCTCGGTACTGAAAGATGCAGAAATAACCAGGATAAATGGAAGTAAGCAGATGAGCGCCCAAATACTCACAAATACGTAGGAGATAATTCGTAAAGCTCGCGTCCCTGGATCCAGTTTGATTTTATTACGATTTTTCATTTTCTTCTCCTCCTAAAACAGTGCATAGTCCGGATCAAGTCGTTTTACCACCCAGTTGCTGAACATAACCAGAACAAATCCAAAAATAGACTGATACAAACCTACGGCAGAAGATGTTGCAAAGTTATTCTGTGTCGTCATTGTACGGTATACAAAGGTTTCAATGATATCAGTTGTCGGGAACAACTGTGAATTCGCACCACCTGTCAGGTTCCAGAACAAACCAAAGTTTCCTTTCATGATTCCGCCAAGCGCAAACAGAAGCAGAATGATAAAGGTTCCTTTCAGGGAAGGAAGAATGATGTAACGAATTCTCTGCCAGCTGGTAGCGCCATCTACCTCTGCTGCTTCTACCATACTGGAATCAATACCGCAGATTGCCGCGAAATAAACAACAGAACCATAACCTGTTTGCTGCCACATGTTACAGAAAATAATGATGAAGGGCCATAAACCAGCTTTGCTGTAAATCTGTATTGGGTCAGCACCCGTTTCACGAAGAAGTGCATTTAATGCACCCGTGTCATAATTCAGAATATTAAATGCGATCGCCCCAATCAGTACAGCAGAAATAAAATACGGAAGGAACATGATTGTCTGTGATACCTTTTTAAAAAATTTACTTCTGATTTCATTCAGCATAAGAGCAATTACGATCTGAAAAACATTTCCAAGAAGAATAAAAACCAGATTGTATAAAATTGTATTTTTCGTTAAAGTCCACAATTCACCGGAAGAAATCAAAAATTCAAAGTTTGATAATCCTACAAAAGGGCTTCCAAAAATACCATCCCGAAAATTGTAACTCGTGAATGCAATCCATACGCCCGGCAATGGGCAATAGTTAAACACGATAAAAAAGATGACTGCTGGCAAACACATCAGAAGAAGTGTTTTGTTGTTGCGAAAAGTCTTCCATGCTCGATTCTTTTTACTGGGGACAGCCGGAAGAGCTGCTGTCGTTTGGTTCCTTTTTCCTTTCACGTTGCGTTCCTCCTATTTTGCAGTTTGTGAAAATTTGTCTGCACATAATTTGCAGCCTTTATATGAAACCGTTTTCACGTTTTTCCAAAAATAAAAGTGATCATGATGAATGTATCTTTGTTTTTACTGCTTTTCCTGTATATTATAACGATAATTCCATCTAAAAAGCACTTAACTTATACATCTTTCCAAATCACATATCTTTTTAATTGGCACTTTCGTGAAACCCTTTTCATATTTCGTACTATACTCCTTCCGCTTTGATTTGTCAACTTGTTTTTTGTATAATTTGCTTTCTTTTTTTTAAAGCCATCTGAATTAGTTGACAATTTGACAAATCACCCCTTTATTCCTCTATGTATATCCACTTTTTTTCTTTCTGAAAACGCGCTATTTACCGCCATTTTGATCTGTCGGTATCTCTCTTACAAAAGCCAAAATCTGTTCCAGGATCAATATCACCATGTCTGCAAACATTCCAAAATTAGTGCAAAAAAATTCTTCTCTCTGATGGTCTTTTAAAATCAAAGAGAAGAATTATCTGGCTATATGAAATTACATGCTTCTGAATCGATAATGTGATATTATTGCAATATCGTGGATTCGCGTACGATTAAACGCGACACACATTGCTGAATTTTCGGAATCCCTTCTCCTGAAAGAAGTTTTACCGCAGACGCAGCCAGCATTTTTCCAAAAGAAGCATAATCATAGCAAACGCTGGTAAGCTTCGGGTTAACAATATCTGACAGAAAGGTTCCGTCAAAGCTGACAAGCGATATATCCTGCGGAACAGACAAATGATGTTCCTCAATACACCGAAGAATTCCAATTGCGCTGAAATCATTGATTGCAATTACGGCAGTCGGCATCGTACGATTTTCCTGAAAGAGCTTTTCCATACACTGGTACCCCCCTTCGATGTTGTAATCCGAATCCGTTACATAGCGTTCTCTGTATGTGATTCCATTTTTACGAAGCAGCATACGATACCGCATTCGTTTATCATATGTTGACCGGATGTGATTTTTCCCGCCGATCAGTGCAATATGCCGATGGCCAAGCGAAAAAAGATGCTCCATGGCAAGGTCTACACTCGCCATTTCATCAATGCATACCTGATAACAAAGAGATCCTTCTATTTTTCCAGTTGTAATAATCGGTGTAGTGTCTGTGATTCGATCAAGCAAATCCACATATTCCAAATCTGTAACGAGCTGGTCTGATTTTCCTCCCATTAAAATAATTGCATCCACACGCAGGTCAAACATCTTCTGCAAATACTGTTCTTCCATTTCATAACTGCTCTGAGATGAAAATATCATGGGAACATATCCACTTGCACCAATTTCCTTTACGCATTCGTCCACAAGCTGTGCATAAAAGGGATTCATCATATCCGCTGCAAGAATGCCAATGATTTTTGTTCTTGCATTTGTCAGCCCCTGTGCTAGCGCATTGGGGCGATAATCATATTTTTGTATGATTTCCTCCACTTTTTTTCTTTTTTCCTCGCTTACCCGGGCATTTTTCGTCATGACCCGAGACACCGTCGCCGGCGAAACGCCTGCTTCTTTTGCAATAGTATAAATGTTTTTTTCTTTTTTCATAAATCGCCCTCTTGAAACTCTTACTCTATTCCAATTTTTTGAAACCCTTTTCATTTCAAATTCAAGGATAGACTTTTTGCACGTAAAAGTCAATCCTAAAGTCGCTATTTTACAAAAAATCCCTCTCTTTTCCATGGATTTTTCAGATGAACTCTTTATAATAAAAACCATAGGAACGTATAAAAATTGAAATATCATGATAAAAACAGGAGGTTATAAATCTATGAATACCCAAACAATTTATCTCCATCATTCCTGGAAATTTCACTATGGCGAAGAGCCGGATGCCTGGAAAAAAGACTATGATGATACTGGCTGGACAGCTGTCGAGCTTCCACATGACTGGTCTGTTGCAATGCCATTTTCCAGATCCTATTCCAGCGGCACCGGATATGCAGCCGGCGGCATCGGATGGTATCGTGGAACCTTTTCCCTGCCTGAGAAGTATCGTGGAAAACGCATCGTGCTGCTGTTTGACGGTGTCTACAAAGAAAGCCAGGTCTGGTTCAACAGTTATTATCACGGCTTTCATCCCAATGGATACACACCTTTTTTCTATGACATAACATCCCAGGCTGTTTTTGGTACAGATGGTATCAATGAAATCAGCGTCCGTGTAGACCGGACAGAGATTTCAGATTCCCGATGGTTTACCGGTTCCGGAATCACAAGAAAGGTAACGCTCCTTGTTACAGATCTTCTTCACGTTACACCATATGGCACCTGCTTTTCCATAAACAGGGCAGATAAAATCTCAGCGGATCTTTCTATCACAACAGAGATCTGTAATATGGAAGATCAGGAAACCTCTTTTTCACTGGTCCAGTATCTGCGTGATCAAAATGGAAACACGGTGTTTTTCGCCGAGCAGAGAGCCACTCTTCTTCCTGGAGAAACCGCAAAACTAAAGACTGAAGGAACGGTAGCACAGCCAACACTGTGGTCTCCGAAACATCCATCTTTATATACACTCGAAACATGGCTCCACAAAGCCAAGGATGACTCCGCCTTTCTTGCAGACAAGTTCCGTGTAGGTATCCGCACCTTCCGTTTTGATGCCGATTATGGATTCTTTCTGAATGAAATCCCCATGAAAATTAAGGGGGTCTGCGTTCACCACGATGCCGGTGCACTCGGTGCCGCCGTTACAAAAGAAATCTGGATACGCCGCCTTGAAAAGCTCAAAGAAATGGGCTGCAATGCCATCCGTATGAGCCATAATCCGCATATGCCGGAACTGTACGATCTATGTGATGAAATGGGCTTTCTTGTTATGGATGAAGCATTTGATGAGTGGGAAGGGCCAAAAAACAAATGGTCTACCGGTCATAATGTTTATCCTCCAAAGCATCAGGGATATTACAAGTACTTTCCTCAGTACCAGAAAGAAGATCTGTCTGCTATGGTATTGCGCGACCGAAATCATCCAAGTGTAATTCTCTGGAGCATTGGAAATGAAATTGATTATCCAAATGATCCTTACTGCCATCCTCTGTTTCAGAGCATGACCGGAAACAATGATGCAAACAAGCCTGCCGCAGAGCGCGTATACAATCCGGATCGGCCGAATGCAGAGCGATTAAAAGCACTGGCTTCCATGCTTGCTTACGAAGTACGCGCAGTGGATCCTACGCGCCCGGTTACACTGGCTGCTGCTTTTCCGGAGCTCTCTGCAAAGATCGGTTTTCTGGATGCCCTCGATGTTGCCGGATACAATTATAAAGAACATTTATACGAGGAAAGCCACTGTGATTTTCCTTCGCTCCCATTTTTAGGCAGCGAAAACGGACATGATCTTGCTGCCTGGCATGCGGTAACCGAAAACGAATATATCAGCGGACAGTTTCTCTGGACAGGCATTGATTATATGGGAGAGGCACACGGATGGCCGCTTCGAGCTTCTGAAGCCGGGCTTCTTACGATGGCTGGCTTTGAAAAATCCGGGTTTTACCGGCGGATGAGCTTCTGGTCATCCAAACCGATGTGCCATCTTTCCACACAGCGGGCAGACTCCATGAGAGAAAGCTGGCAGCCATTATTCGAAAGCTGGAATTACTGTGATGGAGAAGATATCGAAGTCCGCTGCTACACAAACCTTTCCGAAGCGGAATTATTCTTAAACGGAATCAGTCTCGGCAAAAAGGAGGCTTCCTATACTGAAGATTCGATTCGCTGGATCGTTCCCTTTCAGCCGGGCACGCTGATGGTTCTTGCTTCTGGAAAGCTTGCGGCACAAAAGGGCGGGGCTTCCTGTACTTTTGAAGCAAAGGATGAGCTGAAAACGACTTCTATGCCTTGTGCCCTGCAGATCCGACCCTGGAAGCCGTCCAAAGAAAATTCCGCTGTTTTACCGGAAAATCCGCTTCTGCAGTTCGAAGTTTATGCCGCCGACAGAGATGGTGCTTTCTGCTTCGGAGATTCCTCCATGGTTCAGGTAACGACAGACGGAGGCGTCCTTCTTGGAATTGAAAACGGAAATGCTGCAGACTGCACCGAGTATGCTTCTTCCTGCCGCCGGTTGTACCATGGACGACTGATTTTCTATGTCCGCCGCTCTTTTGCAGATCACCCGGTTACCGTGCAGGTTTCTTCAGAACTGCTAAAATCCAATTCTGTTACTATTTTCTGAAAGGAGTAACGACAGACTTTATGTGGAAATCCTTTTACAATCCAGATCTGGGCAAAGTAGAAACGCCACAGGGAACGATGACTCTCCCAAAGATTTTTCTTCCCCTGTTTCTGGAAATGTTTTTGATGAATCTGATGAGCACCGTCAATACTTTTACTTTGTCCTTTTATTCCGATGAAGCAGTTGCTGCCGTTGGTTCCGCCGGACAGTTTATGGGCATGATTCTGAATTTCTATTCCGTAATCAGTACCGGTGCGTCCATCGTAATCAGCCAGAATCTTGGTGCCAAAAAGGAAAAAAATGCATCCGATGCTGCTTTCTGTGCGCTGTTTGCAGGTGCCGGGTTAAGCGTTCTCCTTGGTGCTACACTTTCGTTCTTTTCCATGCCCCTGATGCGGCAGATGAATTTATCCGGCCAGGTATTAACATATGCCTCTTCTTACCTGAGAATCTGCATTCGTGTTTCCTTTTTTGCCGCGTTCGTGTCCATCTGCAGTGCCATATTTAAAAGCTATGGAAAGCCCAAAATATCGGTATTTGTTACCCTTGGAATGAATGCGCTGAATGCCCTTTTAAATTATCTGATCGTCTTTCAGCCGGTCGAACTGCCGCTTCACGGCGTAGAAGGGATTGCCTGTGCCTATGCCTTCAGTGAGGGCTGTGCCGCTTTTACCATGCTTCTGCTGCTCCTGGTTCTTCCGTTTGGCCTTGACTTCCGTCATAAGTCCATACGCAGCAGTTTCCGGATTTTACCAAAAGTGCTTCAAATCGGAATTCCAGGCGGTATCAGTACGCTTTCCTATTCTGTATCCCAGGTAGTGACAACCTCCATTATTGCACTTGTCGGTGTGCAGGCTGTTTCCGCCAAAATTTATGTTTCCACACTTGTTTTTTACGTGTATGTCCTAGGCCTCTCCCTTGGTCTTTCGACCTCGTTGCTGATCAGCTGGCTTACCGGCGCCGGAAAATACGAACAGGCTTATCAGCTGAATTTGCAGAATTTAAAAATCACAATTTTGCTGAATGCCTGCCTATCCACGCTCCTTGCCTGCTTTGGTTCCGTGCTGCTGCGGATCTTTACAGACGATCCTGCGATCCTTTCGATCGGACATACCATTTTGTTTTTTGATATTTTCGTGGAAATTTTTCGAGGCTTTAATCACATTGAGGAAAATTCCTTGCGCGGAGCAGGCGATGTGGTTTTCCCTATGGGTGTTTCCATTCTCTCCTGCTGGCTGATGAGTGTATTCTTCTCCTATCTGCTTGGTGTAAAAATGGGATTCGGATTATTCGGATGATGGATCGCTTTTGGCATGGATGAGGCGTTCCGTGGTGTAAATTATCTGATCCGGTGGCGATCACGCAAATGGATGAAAAAAACCGTTGTTATTTCTGAAGAAAATACAATCTGGCCTTAAAAGGCTCCAGCTTCTCGTTGATTTTTCATTCGAGAAGCTGGAGCTTTCCGCTGTTGTTCATCTGCCCTAAAGCATTTTTTTGTATTATTATTTGATACGTTTCAGTTCATACTGTCTCGTACCAAGACCAATTTTCTCTGCCTGGTCAAGGGTTGCCTGCCATTCAATGTTCGGGTTGGAATCCTTGAAATGATCGTGGTGGCAGTGCCATCCCGGCTCTGCAAGATGTTCGCCAAGCTGGCTGTTTTCGATCGGAGTTGCCTTCAGGCAGGCATCGGCACACGCCTGGTCAAGAGCAACCGGGTCGAAGCTTGCAAACATTCCGATATCCGGCAGGATCGGAGCATCGTTCTCCCCATGGCAGTCACAGTTCGGGCTGATATCCTGTACCAGAGAGATATGGAAACACGGACGTCCATGACAGACAGCCTGTGCATACTCAGCCATTTTCCGGTCGAGAAGCTCGTTTGCACTGCTGTTTGGATTATAAACCGCATCAAAACTGCAGGCACCGATGCAGCGGCCGCATCCTTTGCATTTGTCATAGTCAATGACTGCTTTTTTATCCACATAGGAAATTGCATCGCTTCCGCATTCTTTTGCACAGCGGTGGCAGCCACGACAGACATCCGTATTGATCGCCGGTTTTCCACTGGCATGCTGCTGCATCTTTCCGGCGCGGCTTCCGCATCCCATACCGATATTTTTCAGTGCACCGCCAAAGCCCGTTGCTTCATGGCCTTTGAAATGGCTCAGACTGATAAAAATATCTGCGTCCATGATCGCATGGCCAATCAATGCTGTTTTGCAGTATTCTCCGTTGACAACCGGAACCTCAATTTCATCGGTTCCTCGCAGTCCATCTCCGATGATAATCTGGCATCCTGTGGTAATGGTATTGAATCCGTTCAGATTTGCGCAGTCAAGGTGCTCCAGGGCATTTTTTCTGCTGCCCGGATATAACGTATTGCAGTCTGTCAGGAACGGAAGACCTCCCTGCTCTTTACAGAGATCTGCAACCACTTTCGCATAATTCGGACGAAGAAACGCCATGTTTCCCAGTTCGCCAAAATGCATTTTGATTGCAACAAATTTACCTTCCATATCAATGTCTTTGACGCCAGCAGCGATACAGAGTTTTTTCAGCTTGTCAAGCTGACTCGTTCCCACAGGACATCGAAAGTCGGTAAAATAAACCGTTGACTTTTCCATTCTGTTATTCCTCCTAATTTGTCCTTTTTTATCAGAATAGCACTTTAAGCTTACTTGAAGTCAAGTGTGATTGTAATATGCATGGATCCAGTCATGCACTTGTCTTTTTTCAGGATTTTTCGTATACTGAAGGTAGTTTTAAAAAAATCAGAGTACAGAGTAAACGAAAACCGTCTGTTTTCTTTTACTCTCTGGGAGGTCGCATTTATGATAAAGGCAGTATTATTTGATATGGATGGTATCCTGTTTGACACCGAGATTGTAATGAAAGAGGGCTGGCAAAAAGCTGCCCGGGAGCTGAATTTTACGCTCACGGAGGAACATCTTTCACAGATGCGCGGCAGCGCGCTTCCGCGGAGCAGAAAGCTGTTTGAGGAATGGTTTCACGGACAGGTGACATACGATGAAGGACGCGCAATCCGCACGGCGTATCTAAATGATTATATTCAGCGAAATGGTGTACCGGAAAAGCCGGGACTTCACGAGTTTCTTTCCTGGCTGAAGGAACATTCGATTAAAGTTGCGGTTGCCACTTCCACAACACGGCGCGTTGCGGAAGGATACTGGAAACAGTCCGGCATTGACCAGTATATCGATGCTTCGGTCTGTGGAGATGAGGTAATCAACAGCAAGCCGGATCCGGAAATTTTCTTAAAAGCAGCGTCTCTTCTGAAAGTTCCGATTGCTGCATGCATGGTAGCCGAAGACAGCATCAATGGTCTGAAGGCCGCGCGTGCAGCTGGTGCCATCTCCTGCATGATCCCGGATCTGACACCGTATACAAAAAAGCTTTTTCCATTTTGTGATTATGTGAGTCCTTCTCTTTTGGCCTGTAAAGAAATTCTGCTGCAGACTCCGGAAGCGGACAAACTGAAAAGCTGGAAGTAAAAAATCATACATAAATTCAATTATTTTACTGTAAGAAAATCCTCCACACAGAATCTTTCTGCTGCGGAGGATTTTCTTTAACACGTTTTCATCATCTGTTCGTTTATTCTATATCTACCGGCGAATCATACGATTCCATAACATTGTAGATCTGTTCTGCTGCTGTTGTACGCAGTTTCTGCTGTGTGCTCTGGTTTGCGCATTTTTCGTATTCACGCATAAAGGCAGTTGCTGCGGTGTCAACATCTTCGGCATTTTTCAGTCTGTCCAGCAGATTCGGATTGTAGTCGGAAAGGTAGGCCATCAGACTGTCGAGCTGGCCGGACAGGCTTCCAAGGCTCTTTCCAAGATCAATGGTATATCGGCACAGATACTCTTTGATCGTTGGATCTGTAAAACCACAGAGACCATATCCATATCTTCCGCCACTGTAAAGGCCAAAACGGGAACTTCGGATCACTTCGTCACGGGAAATGATTCCGGCATCAACAAGGTTCGTGTACTGCTCTCCGCTCAGGCTTGTGCGGCTGGTAGAGCCATACTCAAGCAGTGTCGGATTGAGGTCTGTGGATGCCTCGTTTGCAATATTTCCCATAATACCGGCGGCTCCTTCTTTTGTAAATCCGTGCATCAGGAAGTAATTCCAGATCTTTTCTGCGTTCGTTCCACCGATTTCATCGTCGGCTGCAAAACGACGGATCGTCAGAATCGTGTCACAGTCCACTGGGCGGTCGCAGGTGATACCGGCGTTTTCGTTCAGCGCTTCTACGATTTTTCCTTCTCCGTCATACAGCGCCACATGGCCATTATAGCAAATAACATCGCCTGCGCGTGCCTCATCCAGGCTTGCAACCTCCGTTCCAAGGCTGCGCCATCCGCCGGAGATCGTATATTCACCGTCGTACGCACCGCAACGGGTCAGAATCTGCCATACAAAATGAGAGCAGTCAATACCGTCCGTCAGGGAGTTTCCACCCCAGACGTATGGTCTGCCAACGAACTGTTTTGCAAATGTGATAATACCGTTTCCGGTTGAGGTTTTTACTTCATAAACCGTTTCTTTTTTATAGGGAAAGGCTTCATTTTCAGACGGATCAATCACCTGATCCGCCAGTTTCATCTGATCCTCTCCGGTGCCGGTTACATATTCCAGCGCCTCTTTTCCCTGCTGCAGATAATCCGTACGGACAAAACCGCGGACGTCGCCCGATTCAATATAAACCCACTCCTGATCCGCATCGGCGATCACAAAGCAGAGTGCCTTTGCCGGAAGTGTTCCCACGATCCGTGCGCTGGTGGAACCGCTTTCGCGGACGTTTAATCTGGTATCGACCTTTGCGTAGGCGTACGCTTTGTCGACCTGTGCGAAACCTGCGCGGAGATCTTTTTTCATGGAGCTGATATATTTTCCGTAATCAATCGTCTGAATCCAGTCATCCGCCTGTGTCTCATCATTTTTCGGTGTTTCTGTCGGTGCTGGTGCAGGCGTCTCGGTTGGCACCGGGGTTTCAGTTGGTTCCGGGGTTTCGGACGGGGCTGGAGTCGGCGTTTCACTTGGGGATGGCGTTACCGACGGTTCTGGAGTTTCGCCTGGAGTTGGTTCCGGGGTTTCACTTGGAGATGGCTCCGGCATCTCGCCTGGATTCGGGTCTTCCGGTGTCTCCGTTGGAGTCGGATCCTCTGTCGGTTCTGGCGTTTCCGGTACTTCTGGCTCCTCTGTGGAAGCGGCATTTTCATCCTGAGATGGTACGGACGGTTCTTCTGCTGGTGTCTCGGTTTCCTGTGTTTCTACAGCCGTAACAACGGCTTCTTCTGTGTTTCCGTTTTCCGTTTCACTTTGCATGGCCGGTGCATCCGCCTGATCTTTCTGCGTTTCCTGCACCGTTTTCGCTGTCTCCTCTGCATGCGCCGGTGCAGCCGAACCGAGAAGCATTCCGGCTGCCACGCCGAACGCTGTTACCGTTGTGCCAAATTTTTTCTTTGAAATCATATATGTTTTGCTCTCCTCTCTGCTGTTTGTCGATTTCTGCCTGCCATTTTCTGCTTTTGAGGCCGTTCGGATGAAATCACAAAAACGTATCGTTCCTGTAAAGTCTGGCCTCTTTTTTTGAAGATAAACCAAAAATGATATCATTTATTTTCATTGTGCAAAAATTTCACGTATTTTCTATATTGTATCACAGACAACAGCAGATGCAAAGAAACAAATCACATATTGAGGAATTTTTCTGTTTAACGCGTGAAATTGAGAGAGATTCTCTGTAAATTCTCAGGAACCGGACGGAATGCGGACCAGCAGCCGTTTTCCATTCTGCTCTGATACCGTCAGAACCGGAATATGTTTTTTGCGGAGCTGGTGCATGACCGGATAGGCCGCAAAGAGATCACCGCTGACACAGACAGCCTCCGGCTTTTCTTTTAACAGGTCCGACAGGTATTCCCGCAGGCGTATCTTCCATTCTGCTTTTTCAAGTGATGACACGGCATAACTGCCACAGATGTTCAGTTCCGGGGCCTCCAGCAGCGGTTTATGAAGAATAACTGCATGCTCCATGCCCGGCATCTGCCGCAAAAGCGCGTCATCCGCATCAATCGCATCGGTACCGATGTGGATCAGAACCGGTGCTTTTGGCATTCCCGTAAGGCTGATGCGACAGGCAGCGACGGCATCGTCAAGCGTTTCTGCGGTGAGAAGAAATCCTCCTTTGTGGCAGAAAGACACATCGGAAAGCCCCGTCGCTTCCTGCAGTGCTTCTTTTTCCAGACCAAGCCATGTTTCCGGAAAATCATACTTGTAATTGAATGAATTTTCTTTTCGAACCGGCTGCACGCAGTAACCGCCGCGGTTCGATGGGAATATCAGAAATGCAATTTCAGTCGCGGAAAGCTGTTTCTGACATGGAAAAAATTCCGACAGAATCAGAATCTTTTCATCCATTGTTCCTGCCTTTTTCTCCGCTGCGATCCGCTTCCTGTGTTCGGCAAGAAGAGCTGCAAACTGCTGCTCCGCCCGCTCATCCGCACGAAAACGCTCCCATTTATGTTCCAAAATCCGTCCGGCCACTGCCACCGCTTCCAGGAAAGCAGCATCGCTTCCGCTGTTATCATCCCATACCGGATTGAACATGCCGATCATACTGGCGAGTTCATTCTTTTCTCCTGTATTATCATTGAGATCGAGCGGCTGTACAAACTTCTCGTCAAACCGCGCGGCCATCTCCGGACTTAAAATTTCTGTGCCAAGTGCCTCCCATAAAAGGCCAAACGCCGCGTACGGAACCTGGTTTTCCCGGATCCGGCTGTCTTTCTGGTGATGGTCGTATTCTCCTCTTCCAATATCAAAAACAATCCCGTCAAAATCCTCCGGCACACGATTTCCGCGCTGGATGGTAAGCTGCGGATTAAAATGCAGAAGCAGTGCCGCAGAGAACACATCATCCGCATGAAATTTTCCGCCGTGCGTAAAAGCAGCGGCATGTTCTTTTTGTATCTGTTCTAATAATATCATAAAAGTCCAACTTCCTTTTTCTTAAGATCTGCTCTATTTTACTCTATCTGGCGGCTGTTTCGCAACGGTTCTATGTAAAGAAAAGCTTGAAAATTTCCTGGCGCGTATTTATTAAAAATCATTTCCGCAGTCTGCACACTTATCTACGAAAATTCTTTTGTGGGTATTTGGAAAATCAAAATGAGCGGCTCCTCTTCCAAGGTTCCGCTCATTTTGATTTTTCTTCCTTTCATACCTGAATCCGGTCTGCAGCTGCATCACACATTGCAATCCGTTTTCCATCCATGCCAAGGATCAATCCACCGTTTATTCTCTGGATGACCTGTACGGTGCTGCCTTCTTTGATTTTACGGCTTCGGAGGAAATCCAGAACATCAGGGATTCCAAACATCCATTTGATGGTACAGATATCACCGGTTTTTTTCTTTGAAAGTGCCTGCATGGTATCCCTCCTTTTTACTTTTTCTATATTGTATTCCCTAAGGAAATATTTAGTCAATAAGAACAATTGGGATACGCTTCTAACTAAAGTTTGTGTGCAAAGCGCTAGAGTGTGTTTGAAAAAGGCTTTTCGTAGTCTGCATGTTCCAATTTGTGGGAGATTTTGTCTGAATGAAGGAGGCGTAGCGGGCTACGGCGACTGAATGAGGGCAAAATATACCGCAAAGTGGGGCGTGCAGGCTGCGGAAATGGTTTTTCAATCAGAAAAAGAGTTTGCTGCACGCGATCGCAATCGAAGCTACGGCCACGATCCGTTTCAGCAGCGTCTGGTTGATTTTCGTCGCATTTCGTAATTATTATAAATAATCACGCAGAAGACGATTCATCATTATGTCAATTATTAAAGCGTGCTGGGAAAACATTTCTCATTACGTTCTCCACTATCTCTTTAGATTCAGAAAGAATTGACATATTTTATCTGGCATAGCACATGTGACTGCATCCATTTGGAAAAAGCTCTGCTTTCATCGCTCGGATATATTCTTCTTCCGTAGAAGAATCCTCCAGAATCTCCAGCGTGCGGCGCAGATTTCGGATATCACGCTCCATAAAATCGGTATAATTTCCCCGGCCTACCAGCTTCAGATGAGTGATTCCAGCATCGGAAAGCTGTTTTAATGTACACAGGCCGCAGCCGGTTGCGCCGCAGAGGTAACCATCTTCCGATACAGGATTCATCAGTTCTGATGCAGAATCCCATTCGGATATAGAAATATTTTCTCCCGGACGATTTTTTTCTTGTTTTTCTAATTTAGATTCTGAAAGCGACATCGGTTTCTTCCAGTAAGGAACCCGGCAAAGATATCCCATTTCATCGCAGTGCAGGGAATTGCAGAAAGCACCACTGAACTGGCACAGTTCATTCAAAGCAAATGCCTCGAACTCCGTTGGATAAGTCCATTCTTTTCGAGCGGCTTCTTTCTGCGCAGTTATATGCCGAATCACTGCACGCATTTCCGAGATCGTATTTTTGCGCTGGAAAATGATCCTCTTCGGGTATTCTTTCGCAAAAACCTCTGTCATCGCAGAATTCACTGTTCCCAAATCCCCGCTCAGATGCACCTCACAGTCGATCTTTTCTTTTCGCAGGTACACAAGCAGCGCGGGATCCGCAAGAATATAACTGTCAAACCCTATGCTGCGGCACTGTTGGATGATCTGTGCAATTTCTTCATACTGTTCCGGCCGGTAATACAGCGAATTGAACGCCAGATGCACTGGCTTCTGGTATTTCTGCACCATATTGGCCAGAATTTCCAGTTCACTGAACGATCCAATTTGTACGTTATAGTTTAAAACCTCTCTCCGATTCAGCGGCAGAACCGTTCCGTATTTTTCTGACCAGGAAAATGGAACGTAACCGCAGAACAGCTCGTCTGCACCGGCGCGGACGTAACGGGGATAGTCATCAATGGAGCCGAGGCCTGATGTGATTTTCATAAGTTAAATCCTTTCGCTTGCGCCTCATTCAAATTCAATCTCTTCCTCCGCCTTAGCATACAAATCCAGCTGATTTTCAATATCAAGTCTCTGAACCAGCCAACCTCTTGCAAAACACATCTTTACAAAATCGTCTATACGATTTACTCCATTCATCTCTTTTAACGTTACAACCACACCAAACGGAAGAGAATCTTTTCTTTTCTGCAAGCATTCTTTCGTATTAATCTTAAGTCCCCATAACCCAGAATCATAAGCCTTTCGGGGAACCCTTTTTTCTTTTATTTTTTCACTGATATGTTTCACATTATCCCATTTGCGATACATTTTTCTTGCATCTTCTTCGTACAAAGTAATCTGTTTCTCTTCAGACTGTCGATTGTCATCAATTGCTTTAATCATGGTTGACCCTCTTTTGGCAACAACTCTGCCAAACTGAATATCCATTTCTGTACTCGTATAGTCAACACCCTGTTTGCGATCGCACTGTGGAAAATATGCCAGGGTAGCTCTTGCATAAAACGGGTGCGCATGATCTACAACAGGCACTGGCAGATTATAAGTATAAGTTTCATATTCCTCCGATGCCCCTGTCATAATGAAACGTATTTCATCATCCGGTGTTTTTAAAACCTCATTAATATGCTTTGGCACAACACCATATCCGATTCTATGTGAAATATCATCTCTTCGATTCCATCCGGAAGCTGCATCAATCAGCAATGCTTTCGCCACTTCCCGGCTTAATCCCATAATATGAATCAAATATGCCAGTTTACGTGAAATCCATGGCGCTGCAAATGAAGTTCCCGCTACGTATGCTGCTCCCATATCGTCTTTGCATACCACCATTTTATCTGTATAGACCGTTCCATCACCACCATAATAACTGACATCCGGTTTATGAAAAAACGACAGAACAGGTCCAATCCTGGTATAAGAAGCAGAGTTTCCTGCAAAATCCACAGCATTAACCACCATAGAATTCAGGGAATCTGCCGGAGATCCAATTCTCATATTCTTTTTGGTAACTCCTGCCGGAATATTTGTACCTGCTACCACAAAAATAACATCATATTCACTCTGAATACGATCCAGCTCTGCAGCCTCCGGCGAAATAAAATTTGGTTTGATTTCAAGTTTTGATCCCAGCGATAAATTCCAGACTTTAATATCTCGATTGGACGCAACAATATTTCGGATCATTTTCAGAACAGTAAAAGAACTAAATCCGTTATTTGTTGCCACTCCAAAATGTCTTACGCGAAATCTGCCGCAGCCATCCGCAAGCTCCGGGTTTCCCTGTGGACCATCTACGATAATATAGCTGACAGCTGTTCCGTGTTCATAATCTTTCCTGGACAGAGGAATATTAGGATCCAAAAGATTTTTATATTCAACCCACTCGTGAAAATACACTTTTTCATTGAACTGTGTATCTATCACACCTATGACCGGTTCGTTCTGTGGATGTGGGATTAATAATCCGGCATCCTCTTCCATATCCTCATACGCATCTAACACATCGTCTCTTGAAATCTCAGAGAATTAGATTTTGTGAGATTGTTCTGTACGCACCAGGTGTCAACATCCATGACCGCCGGACGGTTCTGACAGGCACGAATTTGTTCTGCCCACTGCCGGATCCTGACCTGCTACGCTATAAGACTGGTTTGCGTAGCCATACCATCCCTCCCTTAATTATAGTCAGTCTAAAAATTGAGTACTGAACTTTTTGGACTATGTTAATTTGGTCAGTGTGATTATGGCATAAATGTAGTGGGATAAAAAGGTACTCGGAATTTACCGTTTACTTTCAAAAAGCTGTTCAATCAGCTTTGCTTTATCCACATAGTAAAATCCAGATTTTCAAACTTCCTGAAAATCTTCAAATTCCACCGGTAATCTCTTGTATCCTGCTATATTTACACGTACCTTTCCAAATCAAATCTCTGGGGAAGAAATTCTTTCCGCTATCTCTTCACCAGCACAGCTCCTTCCACTTTCGCATAATACTCCGCCAAATCTTCCTCCATCTGCCTTCTCACCCGCTCCCAGTCCCCTGCTTCCATCTGGCTGTACAGCGCATGATTCATCGAGATTACACTCAGATCCTTCGAATAATACAAGAACCGTTTTCTCTCAAATTTCTCAAACGGATTGGTCAGCATACTTCTCTGCATTGCTTTCTTATCCTGCAGCATCGTTTCATTATACGGGCATGTACTCCGGTCTACGGGAAGTCCCCGGGTTATTCTGTTCTGGTAAAAAGCAATATAGTCCTCCAGAATCTCCTCTATTTTTGCATCTCCAATAGAATCCACATGACGGATAAAAGCCAGCAGAAACGGCATTTTATAAGAAAGTGAATAATCTCTTTCTTCCAGGAACGCAAAAAAATCTTCTTTGATGGTCGCATCGTTGTGTTCCTTAATTCCAAGCTGCTTCCGATATTTTTCCACTTCGTCCGGACTGAATAAGTATAACGTTTTACTGCCGAATTTGTACTGCACTTCTGGTGTTAATTTTCCGGCTCTGATCCAGCTTGTGATGGTTCCCGTATTCACAAAATATTCCCTGGCGACCTGCTCCTGGCTCAGATAATCGCCGTATTTTTCTTCAAAAGAATGGATATCCACCTCTGTAATCCGCTCAATCCGCTCTTCCATTCCATCAATCACCACCAGATCTCCCGGTTTATAATCCATTTTTATGATATCGCCAAACGGAACATAATAAGGATTGGCAAAAACAGAATGCATACTGCAGGGCTTGATCATGGCGCCGTACTCATCGACTACGTCAATCACAATCACATTTTTCTTGGTGTCCGTTTTCCGCAGTCCCCTTCCGACCTGCTGCAGATAAAGAACCTTGGAAAGCGTAGGCCTTGCCATCACCAGAATGCCGAGTTCCGGATAATCCCATCCCTCTGAAATCATATTGCAGGCACACAGGAAACGGATTTCCTTTTCTTTAAACGCTTTCATAACAGAACTTTGATTTTTCGTCTGTCTTGTGTAGCTGGCCGCTGAAATATTTGCCTTATTAAGGAGCTTTGCCATTTCGTTCGCATGCGCAACATTGACACAAAAAACAACACCCTGTCTCGTGCCCGCTTCGCCGGATGTAAAATACTCTGAAAGTACCTGGACAATCAGCTCATTTCTTGAAGTGACCCGGATTCTTTTTTCCAGATCCGCATTGACATAATCCCGCCCATTGAACCTTACACTGGAAAGATCAAGATTCGTTTCAATCCGGTAAACATTCGCTTTCGCGACCACTCCCTTTTCCATCGCTTCTTTTAAGGATAACGAAGTCGTATACGATCCAAACACCGTTTCCAGCTTTCTTTTATCCGGCCGCTGATCCGTCGCCGTCAGGCCTATCGTAAAAGCTGTCCGATAGTATTGCACAACTCTTTTCAGCACTGGCGCAACCGCATGATGTGCTTCATCCACGACAAGATAATTGTAATAGTCTGGTGTAGTGTCCGTATAATGTCTGGCCGCGAAGGCATACGTTCGAATATCAATCTTATCTTTTAACTCTGGCAGCGAAGCCTTTATTCTTTCTTCCCAGTCCAGCAAAAGATTGACTCCCGGAACCAGAATCAGTCCACGAAACTTTTGTTTTCCTTCCGCGAATGTCCGTAAATCTTCTTCCACAATTTTCGATTTTCCCGCTGCTGTAGGCAGCACAATCAAAAATGCCTTGATACCCGCATCTCTGCGCTTTTGTATCTCCTGCAGGCTGACAGTCTGATGTTCATACAGCTCAACTTTTCTTTCAACTTTGATTCCGTCATCCACAAAATTCGAAGAATCTTTTCCAAAATACTGTTTGATATCATCCTCAATCCGACTGGCAAATTCGCAATCCTCTTTGGAAAAGCGAAATAACTTGATCCCCCACAGGGCACACGTATTTTGTTTCTTGAGCTGATTGCGATATTTTTCCTCTCCAATAATTTGCGGATGATGGTAATCAAGGCCGTTTTCTTCGATCGCATATTTCTGATCCTTTGTTCTGACAAAATAATCGAGAAAATAATTCCTTCCATTTTCATCACAGATTCCATATTCCCGCGTCAGATATCTCAGCGCATTCATTCCATAAACACTTGAAAAATTCTCTTCGAAATGAATTTCCAGCGGAGAAGCATCGGCCTGCTCGCTCCGATCTCCTGTGTTTCGTATATAACCGCCTTCCAAGACAATTCCATCTTTGGCAAGATATGAATCCAGATTTTCCCGCACATATCCCAGAAAACGAAACACCCTTTGAAAGCGATGCATATAATCATTCTGCTTCTCCGTAATCAGCATATAGGGAAAAACCGGCTCTTTTGGCTCATGAGAGCAGATACCATCATCAATAACAACCATATCTATCCCATTATCATAAAACCGGGAAATTCCGCCATTTGGATAACACACCTGTTCCCGAAATCTAAAATCTGCGTGTTCTGCTAGAAACCTGTCTTTTTCAATATCAGATTCAGCCACTTTTCCTTCTCCCTTCCCGGTCTTACATCATCCGTAAGCCACTCTTCTTCTATTCGAATCTGCTCCACATCCTTGATAAAATCAGAAAAAGTATCCGGTGTGAAATCCGTAAAAAAACGGCCGCTTCTTTCGCCTTCAAACGTTCCATATTTAAAGGAGGTATAAATAATCCCATTAGTGTCCAACGCTGTTACCATCTTATGGAATACCATTTTTAATTCTTTTTTCGGTAAATGCAGAATCGATGAACACGCCCAGATGCCGTCATATTGATTCATCTCATCCAAATCCTGAAATATCATGTTTTTTACCGGAATACCGGTATAGGCACTGGCGTATTTGCACAGTTCTTCTGAACCGTCCAGCGCCGTAACAACAAGACCGTTTCCCAGAAAATACTTCGTGTCTCTTCCGGAACCACACCCGAAATCCAGCACTCTCTTTCCCGGCAAAGCGTTTAAAAATTTATCCTGCGTCGTCTGGAAATCTACAGAAACAGTGCCTTGTATGAAAGAAGCTGCGTTTTGGTTGTAATAAGCGATTGTTTGGTTTTCCATATTGTGATGATCTCCTTGATAGAAAATATAAAGCATGTGCTGTGCAAAACTGTTTTCTCTGTTTTAAACTGAAAACACTTCTTCAGACATTTTATAGATACTTACTTGTCAAGTTCATTATATGCCTTTTTTACGATCTGCGCCATCAATAATCTTCTCTGCTTCAGAAATTCAGGATACGATAACTGCTCAAAATTCTCAGGTAATGCATTCTGAGCACAGGCAAGCCTGTATCCTTCTTCTCCTAATTTCTCTCGGTACCGGCAGACATATTCCGCCGGAGCTTCATCGGAAATATCAATGTTTGTTGTATAGTCCAAGTATGTAAAGTTCGCAATCTGGTTTCTGTCACGGTCATTATCGTACCCGATCTTTTCAAGATAATGTTTCGGAAAGATATGATGCTTGCCGCAGTGTCTGTAACCTGTTTGCCATACTGTAAAGCATCGTATATCATGTTTCGAACCGGCATTGCATAATGAATGTCTGTCTGATTTTCGATTCCAAGAAGCAGATAATACGTTTCCGATTCCTGCATAACCGCAGCTGTTTTCAATATATCCCGATATTTCTGAACCGGATCTTCTGTCATTTCGGTTATCTCTTTTGCCTCTTTTCTCTCTTTCTTTGCGCCAAACGATATGGCAATCTCTGTTGAATCAACTTCTGTCAGTTTTTCTGGATTAATAACTTTTCTTCCATTGTAGATAAGATAATTGAACGCATCTGCAAAAATGTTACTCTTTCGCATGTATGCTTTGGTAACAATATCCGGTTTTCCCATGTGCATACACCTCCTCAAAAATATTTCAGAGAAGTCTGCACCCTTCCAGTTGTTTTTCAACTTATCACGAATTGGCAGCTCTATCAAGTTGAAAATATGAACTGCGAACATCCTTCTTAAGAAGTCACTATAGCAAATTCACTACAATCCGGTCTATCCCGCGCAGCCCATACATTTTCCCCATCGCCTCCGGCTCCTGCAAGATCGACAAATCAATCCCAAACAACGAATTATACCTCCCCATCATCCGCAAATGCTCCGGATACAAAAACGCCTGTTCTTCACAGAATCTATGGCACTTCCGCACCGGCGTCTGCGCGCCGCGGCTTCCTTTAGTACATGCTGCATACAGTGGACAGTACTGTGAGGTATTGGTCTGATAAAATGGAAGATGCATACTGTTTTTCCCTTCTGGAAACTTCCTTGTACTGGTATCGCCGCAGCTCTCCCATTCATACCGTTCCATCCGAAATTCTTCTTTTAAATATTCCTGGTAAAACGCCGCATGAACGCTATTTTGTTCAAACAGCGTCCGGTTCCCCAGCTTATAGGCCATCCGTGGATCTTTTTTTCGCTTGTTGAGCAGCACGCCAAGGCAGAGGGAAAACACCGGAAACTGAGATGCCAGATGGGCCGTTCCCCAGTCATTTACGACAATCTCAATGGTTTTGTTCTTTTGTTCACACCATCTGGCAAGATGCTGCAGACGTGCTTGCGTTTCCGTCAGATTTTCTTCCAGCAAAAATGGAAAAGTAAGCGTAATTGAAAATGACTCCCGGCAGGCTTTGTCCATCAGTGCAAACAGTTCCTCTTCTTTCGGCGCCAGATGCGGGCAAAAAGCATTTCCTATATAGAGCCGGTCCGGGTGGAAAACCGGCGGATTCGGAATCTGATTTCTCCGAAAATAAGCATCAAAAAACACCGCACTTTCCATCGAAAGATACGCCTCATACCATTCTGGCCGGTCCAGTTCGAGCGCCAGCTCGACCGGCTGCCCGGGCTGCTCGGATTCCGCAAAGCCATTTTGCAATGCCACAAATGTTTCCTTCTCAATTCCGGAAAACCATACCTTTTTCTGCTCTTCCAGACTTTCCAGATGAAACGCATCCTGCTCCGCAGGATATCCTGTCATCTCTTCTGCAAGCGCGGCATCATCGTCCTCCATTTTCCACCGGATATACTGGCTGTATTGCAGGGCAAGGCGCTGTACCGCATTTCGGTAGTCTTCCTGGTCTGTCACAAATGTATAAATCGTATCAAAATCCTCTTCTTTTTCCTGTAGCAGAGTCGCATCACGAAGAAGAATCCGCTGGTAGGATGCTGTTTTCTGATCGTAAAATGCCAGTTCCCACGGTGCGTTTTCCTGCTCCGCCGTAGCCGGTACCGCAAGACGGGTCTGAAAGCCATATTCTGAAATTGCCGTGATCCGCACTTCCTTATCTCCCCAGTATCCCGCCAGGATTCCAAACGGCAGCATGGAAATCCATGGCCATTGGCTGATTTCTTTTTCCCGTTCTTTTTTCTGTTTCATTGATTCAAATCTCCCGTTTTCTGATACCATCCAGTATACCTGTTTTCCTGGAAAACTCAAATAAAAAAATCCACCCACGCCCGGAAACAGTCTCACCGGAGACCTCCAAGGCATGGATGGATTTTTATTTTCTACCAAATATGTAGTTTGTTACATTATTTTTTTCAGGCAAACTCAGCAAATCTTATAAAGATATTCACGAAGCTGCCTATTTTGTAAACGTCTCAATCAGCTCTTTGGCATCATCATATCCCTGTCCTTCCAGTTCTTTCTGATACCACTCGTCCACGCCGTCTACGGCCTGTTTGAAGGAATCGATGTCCATATCCTCATAATTGGTAATGGTAACACCATTTTCATTCTGCCAGCGGTTCATGATTTCATCATCACCGGCGCGGTTGATTTCACGCTCGTACTGTGTTGCCAGACGTCCGCACTCATCGATTACTTCCTGCTGCTCCGGAGTCATACTGTCGTAAATGTCCCCGTTGATGCAGAAGAACAGACAGTCATAAATTGCATTCCACATCGAGCAGTACGGCTGTACTTCCTGTACGCTTGCTGCATCGATAGCCGGAAGAGGATTTTCCTGGCCTTCTACGGTTTTCTGCTGCAGGGCCGTGTAGGTCTCGGACCAGTTCATGTTGGTCGCATCGGCGCCCCAGCGTTTGTAGCATTCCATCAGCAGGTTGCTTCCTGCCACACGGATTTTCAGGTTTTTCATGTCATCGACGGTTTTTACTTCCTGCTTGCTGTTGGTCAGCTGACGGAAACCATTCTCAGCGATTCCCATGCAGTGCAGGCCGTACTCATCAAGGATCTCTTTCAATTTTTCGCCTGCCTCGCCGTCCAGTTTTGCATCCGCATCTTCTACGGAATCAAACAGGAACGGAAGGGATACGACGTTAAATCTCGGATCAAATGCAGAGTAAATCAGGTTGCTGTGCATGGAAATCTGTACCGGATCTCCATCGATCAGTGCCTGGATACCTTCGGACTGGTTTCCGTTGGTCAGCTGGTCTGCGGCATATACGTTGACTTTGATCTTGCCGCCGGTTGCTTTTTCAATCAGCTCACCGAACTTCCGGCCGCCTTCTGCCCAGGTACTGGTTTCTGTCGTGGAGCAGGTGAAGTTCCAGGTCTGCTCTGGCCAGTCGAGATCGCTTCTGTCTTCTACATCATATGTACCTGCAGAAGAAGTATCTTTCTTTGTAAAGACTTCGATCAGGTCTTTTGCATCATCATATCCCTGGCTTTCCAGCTCTTTCTGATACCACTCATCCACACCGTCTACGGCCTGTTTGAAGGAATCGATGTCCATATCTTCGTATTTTGTGATCTTGACACCGTTCTCGTTCTGCCAGCGGTTCATGATCTCATCGTCACCGGCACGGTTGATCGCACGTTCGTAATCGACGGCTTTCTGTCCGGCCTCATCGACAACTTTCTGCTGTTCCGGAGTCAGATTGTTATAGATGTCTCCGTTAATGCAGAAGAACAGGCAGTCATAAATTGCATTCCACATGGAGCAGTACGGCTGTACTTCCTGTACACTGGCTGCGTCGATAGCCGGCAGCGGATTCTCCTGACCTTCTACGGTTTTTTGCTGCAGGGCTGTGTAGGTCTCGGACCAGTTCATGTTGGTCGCATCGGCGCCCCAGCGTTTGTAACACTCCATCAGCAGGTTACTTCCTGCGACACGGATTTTCAGGTTTTTCATATCATCGACGGTTTTTACTTCCTGCTTGCTGTTGGTCAGCTGGCGGAAACCGTTCTCGGCGATTCCCATGCAGTGCAGGCCGTACTCATCGAGGATTGCTTTTAATTTTTCGCCTGCCTCGCCGTCCAGTTTTGCATCCGCATCTTCTACCGAATCAAACAGGAACGGAAGAGATACGACGTTAAATCTCGGGTCAAACGCAGAGTAAATCAGGTTGCTGTGCATCGAAATCTGTACCGGGTCTCCGTTCATCAGTGCCTGGATTCCCTCGGACTGGTTTCCGTTGGTCAGCTGGTCTGCGGCGTATACATTGACTTTGATCTTGCCGCCGGTTGCTTTTTCCATGAGCTCGCCGAACTTGCGTCCGCCTTCTGCCCAGGTACTGTTCTCGGTGGTGGAGCAGGTAAAGTTCCAGGTCTGCTCTTCCCATCCAAGGTCACTGTAATCAGCGATATCATTGTAATCCTCATTGCCGGAGGAATTTCCTGCTGTGCTGCCATCCGAACCATCGCCACTGGAAGTATCGGAATTCGTTGCTGCAGCTACCGTTCCGGTATAAGCTCCGTCTTTTGCCAGTGCTTTTGGAAGGAACGTGGAAATCTGCGGAACATACGTAATCAGAAGCAGAACTGCTACCGATGCTGCGATCATTGGCATAACGGCTTTGGAAATCTGCTGAATGGTAACTTCCATTCCTTTTTTCAGTTTTACGGAAATGGCGACAAACAGGTTGACACCGACCGGCGGAGTTACCTGTCCGATGGCCAGGTTGACCGTTGCCACGATACCGAATGCTATCAGGTCATAGCCAAGGGCTTTGCAGACCGGAAGCATAATCGGGATGAAAATATACATGGCAGAGTTTGCATCGATAAAGCATCCTGCAATCAGGAAAATGATATTGACAATCAGAAGGAATACAAACTGGTTATGAGCAACGCTTCCAAGAAGATCCGATGCTGCCTGCGCAATACCAAACTTTGTGCAGACAAAGGAGAACAGAGAAGCACTTGCGACGATCAGCATAATTCCACCGGTTGTTTTGGCAGAATCTACCATCAGATCCCACAGGTCTTTCAGTTTGATCTCTTTATAAATAAAGATTCCGACAAACAGACCGTATACAACGGAAACGGCAGCTGCCTCGGTCGGGGTGAAAACACTTCCATAGATACCGCCAAGTATGATGACCGGCATTAAGAATCCCCAGAAAGCATCTTTAAAGGCATCCCATCTTTCTTTGGCTGTTGCTTTTTTCTGGGTCGGCTGAATGTTGTGTTTCTTTGCCTCCAGAAGAACAACGATGACAAGGGCCACACCCATCAGAATACCAGGAACGATACCTGCTGTGAACATATCGGCAATGGATACGCCTGTGATGGATGCATAAACAACGAATGCAATACTCGGCGGTATGACGATCGCAATCGAACTTGACGTCGCCATCAGGGCCGTGGAAAACGGAGCAGAAAATCCGCTTCGCTCAATCATGGCAGGGATCAGAACCATACCAAGTGCTGCTACGGTTGCCGGACCGGAACCGGAAATCGCACCAAAGAAGCAGGCTACAATAACGCATACGATGGCGATACCGCCTTTTTTATGGCCGACGCAGGTGTCGACGAAACGAATCAGTCGTTTGGAAATGCCCGCTTTTGCCATAATGTTTCCGGACAATACAAAGAACGGAATGGCAAGGAGCAAAAATTTACTGATACCGGAATACATATTGGTTGCTACGATGGTCAGGGATGTACCGGAGTACAGGATCGCGCAGATCGAAGACAGACCAAGGCAGATGCCAATCGGGATACCAAGGATCAGAAAAACAAAGAATGAAAGAAAAAGAATTGCACTGATCATTTTTTCTGTCCCTCCTCTTTTGCTTTTACGAATGTATCAATCAGATATTCGATCATGTGCAGCGTCATGCAGGCTGCGCCGATCGGTACGAAAGACCAGAAAATCCATTCCGGCCAGTTTAAAACGAACGTTCTCTTTCCGTTGGCAAGCTGGGTCAGTACCTTGTCCATGCCGTATTTAAACAGAACTACGGTAAAGGCAACACTAAATGCTGTGTTGACAACCAGCAGGATTCTTCTCGCCTTCGCAGAAAGACGGTCCGGCAGCAAAGAAAGATTGACCAGTTCTCCGTCACGGGCAGCAAGCGCTGCTGCGAGAAGTGTAATCAGGACAAATACCGCAACGACAAGCTCTTCGGTAAATGACCAGGACTGATGCAGTACCTTACGGGAAAGAACGTTTCCCACCGTAAGCACAACAATCAGGATCGTGGACAGCACGAGAACCAGTTTCTCAACAAATGCCAGTCCATTCATGATTTTTTTGTACACTTTCATATGTTTCCTCCCTTTTCCCGCTGTCAGGTACAATGTTCCAGCAGGATCTATTCTTTGCCAGGCTGTATTACCGGGGTGAATTTGCAGCTGACAAACAAAAAAATCCGCCCCTCAACGAGGGACGGAACTGTTCTTTTCCCGCAACCACCCTTGTCTCTTCTTTGAAACAAGCACGAATACAACGCACAAGCATACGCGGTTTCTGTAACGGGAAACTCCCGTGAAAACCTACTGGAATTCCGGCACATAGTACGATACACGGCCGATTCGTTGGGCTTTCCTTCTCCAAGATGATTTTCAATCCAGATTCGTTGCTGTCTCGCACCTTTCCGGCAGCTCTCTGAAAACGATTTGTCTGCATTTACTTTTTCTTTTCTCAGAATTTGCTTTTACACGACAGAAGCAATTTTAACGCGATTTTTGTTGATTGTCAAGAATTGGCTGGAAAAATTTGTCGATTTTTTGAAAAACCGCATTTTTTTCGGTTTCTGACCTTTTTCTTGCATCTTTTCCATATCTTTTATATAATAATCTGCGGTATCCGAAATATGCAGCCTGATTTTTCATCTCGATCTTCCAACATCAGTCCTGCTTATTCATGAAAGGATGATTTTTATGATAAAAAAACTGATTTCCTTTTTTCAAAAAGATGCAGTGCTTACCGTCTCTTTTTTTCTTGCAGTGCTTTCCTGCTTTTTCTGTCCTCCCGGTCCACAGTATCTTGGCTATCTGGATTTTCATACTCTGATCCTGCTGTTCTGTCTGATGCTGATTGTCGCGGGCCTGCGGGAATGTGGCGTATTTGACTGGCTTGGCACCAGTCTTCTCCGGCATGTAAACTCAGAACGGATGGTTGCTCTGCTTCTGATTTCCCTGTGCTTTTTCTGCAGCATGCTGATTACCAATGATGTCGCTCTGATTACCTTTGTTCCGTTTGGCATTCTGCTTCTGCGAATGTGCCATATGGAGCAGAAAAAAATACTTCTTGTCACCTTTATGACCATGGCTGCAAACCTTGGCAGTATGTTTACTCCTATCGGCAATCCGCAGAATCTTTATCTGTATTCGCTTTCCGGACTTTCCCTTTTGCAGTTTCTGCTTATGATGCTGCCTTATACTCTGGGTGCTGCAGTTCTTTTTCTGATCTGCATTTTTCTGTTTTTCTCCGGAAAGAAAATTTCCGTTTCCCTGGAGAAAAAAGCGATTACTCATCCGCGGCAAATCGCAGTTTTTGCAGCTCTTTTTTTCTGCTGTATTCTTACGGTTGCCAAACTTCTCCCGCATAGTATTCTGCTTCTGATCACGATTGCCGGGATCTGCCTGGTGAACCGCAGCCTTTACCGCAGAGCAGACTACTCTCTTTTGTTCACTTTTGTGTTTTTCTTTCTTTTTATTGGAAACATGAAACAAATGGCAGCGCTTCGTATTTATCTGGAACAGATGATTACCGGACACGAACGGCTTCTTTCCGTCCTCACAAGCCAGATCATCAGCAATGTTCCTGCCGCCATGCTGCTTTCCGGATATACAAAAGAAATCCCGGAACTGATTGTAGGAACCAACCTCGGCGGCCTCGGGACTTTAATTGCATCTATGGCAAGCCTGATCTCCTATCGCCAGATTACGGCCGCAGACGCTTCCTGCCGCAAAAAATATATCCTGATTTTTACTGTTTTCAATCTTGTTTTTCTTGCTATTTTGTATCAGATACGCTAAAATAAAAAGAAGATCCGGCTGTACGGGTCTTTTTTCACGGCATTTTATACCGTCTCATTATTACTGTACTTAGCATTTTATATTGAAAAAGAAAGGGTTTCATTTATGAAGATAGATCTCAGAAACGTTCCGGATGCCGAGGTTTCCGGCATTGATCTTGCAAATGTTGACATTACTGTTCCGGCACCGGAGACAGAACCGCAGCGTCAGTATTACTTTATGGCACTTTTAAAACAGCAGCTCGTACCGGAGCGTGCAAAACAAAACGGAAAAGAGTATCTGACTGCCTGCATCACAACCTTCGGCTGCCAGATGAACGCCCGTGATTCCGAAAAACTGGAGGGAATTCTGGAAACCGTCGGCTACCACATTGTGGAGACCGAAGATGCCGATTTTGTTGTTTACAACACCTGTACCGTCCGTGAAAACGCAAATCTGCGTGTCTACGGTCGTCTTGGACAGCTTGGCAAGTACAAAAAGAAAAATCCGGGCATGATTATTTCCCTCTGCGGATGCATGATGCAGGAGCCGCTTGTTGTCGAAAAACTCAAAAAAAGCTACCATTTCGTCAACCTGATTTTCGGAACGCATAATATCTACCGCTTTGCCGAGTATCTTGTCCGCTGTATGACAGAGGACCGCATGGTGATCGATATCTGGAAAGATACCGATAAAATCGTGGAAAATCTCCCGGTTGACCGCAAATATCCGTTCAAGTCGGGTGTTAATATTATGTTCGGCTGCAATAACTTCTGCAGCTACTGTATCGTACCGTATGTGCGCGGCCGCGAACGCAGCCGGAAGCCGGAGGAAATCATCGCAGAGATCAAACGCCTCGTTGCAGACGGCGTTGTTGAAATTATGCTGCTTGGTCAGAATGTCAATTCCTACGGAAAGAATCTCGAGGAGCCGATGACGTTTGCACAGCTTCTGCGCAAGGCAAATCAGATTGAAGGGCTGAAACGCATCCGTTTCATGACCTCACATCCGAAGGATCTCTCGGAAGAACTGATCGATGCAATGCGCGACTGCGAGAAGGTCTGCCTCCATCTTCATCTTCCGCTCCAGTCCGGAAGCAGCCGTATCTTAAAACTGATGAACCGCCGTTATACCAAAGAGCAGTATCTTGACCTGGTAGACCGAATCCGCGCAAAAGTGCCGGATATTTCTCTGACAACAGATATTATCGTTGGTTTCCCTGGTGAGACCGAAGAAGATTTTCTGGAAACACTGGATGTGGTCCGCCGCGTTCGTTACGACAGCGCGTTTACCTTCCAGTATTCCAGAAGAACCGGAACACCGGCAGCTGCCATGGAAGACCAGATCCCGGCGGATGTTGTAAAAGACCGTTTTGACCGTCTTCTTGCCGAGGTCCAGGAAATTTCCCGCGAGGTAACCGCAAGACATCTTCATACCGTACAGGAAGTTCTGGTGGAAAGTATCAATGAGCAGGACGCTTCTCTTGTCACCGGCCGTATGAGCAACAATACGCTGGTTCATTTCCCGGGAGATGCTTCGATGATCGGAACGCTGCAGAACGTTTCCCTGGACGAATGCCGCGGCTTCTACTATATGGGAACGCTTGTTTAACCAAAAGACCCTGCCCGCACAGTTTTTCAGTCTTTGAAAAGACTATGTTACAAAGCTGTGCAGGCAGGGTTTTTATATATAACTTCTCCTTTTATCCTCTCACATCTGGAGTTTTCCCGGAGAGCCGCCTCTGATAAAAAAAGTAGGTAATCATAAGCATAACTCCAGCTCCGACCCATGCGGAAATTTCTGCGAATGCCACTCCGCGGAACGCAAGGCGCGGTGCTAAAAGCAGCACAACCATGACGCGCATGGCAACCTCCACAATCCCGGACACCATCGGCAGAACTGTTTTTCCCATTCCCTGGCAGGCGTTTCGGAAGACAAACAGCCAGCCAAGGGCGAACAGGGCAACTCCGGTAACCGGCAGAAAGATACAGGTATAGGAAATGACTGTCGCATCATTCAGCATCAGGGATGCCAGAAACTTCGGGCAGAAAATTTCCAGTGCTGCAAAAGGAAGATTGACAAGGACAGAAAGCACGACACCTGCCCTGACTCCCTGTTTGATCCGGTCGTATTTTCCGGCTCCATAATTTTGTCCTGTAAAAGTCAGAAGTGCAAGTCCAAGTGTTATACCCGGCTGCTCGAACAGACCGCACACCTTCATACATGCAGCATAAGCTGCGACATAAGCCGTTCCCATCTGATTGACAAAAACCTGAAGGACCATACCGCCCACCGCAGTTACAGAATTCATCACAGCTACCGGCAGGCCTTTTCCAACGAGTGCGCCAAGAAGTACACCATCTGCCCTCCAGTCTGTTTTCCGCGGAAGCAGTTCTGCGGCGCGCCGGATATATACCAGACAGTAAAGGGCAGAAACCACCTGCGCCAGAACCGTTGCAAGCGCCGCTCCAAACACGCCCATGCCAAACGGAAATACAAATAGAAGATCCAGCACAATATTGACCACCGACGAAACGATCATAGAAGCCAGCGGCACTTTACTGTTTCCGACGGACCGGAGCAGCGTCATGGCAAAGTTATTAAAAATGGTAACGGTACTGCCCGCCAGAATGGTTCCAAAATAAACCAGAGTGTCTGTCATCATATCCTCCGGTGTCTGGAGAAAGACAAACAGACGGCGCATCCAAAACAGACTGCCCACCGTAATTACAATTCCAATGGCAAGACAGATATAAACCGACATCGCAATTTCTTTCCGCAGTTTTTCGATATCATTCGCTCCAAAGGAGTGGGAAATACAGATCCCAAGTCCTCCGGTAAGCCCCATGGCAAAGCCGAGAATCAAAAAATGTACCGAACTGGTATTTCCAACCGCTGCCAGAGCCACATCTCCGATCCCCTTTCCAACGACCATGGAATCCACAAAGCTGTAAAGCTGCTGAAAAAGATTTCCGATCAGAATCGGCAGGAAAAACTGAAAAATCAGCTTCATGCTGTTGCCCTGCGTCATATCATTTGTTGTTTTTTGCATGATGTTAATCTTGTAACCTTTCCTTTCTTCATTCCTTCTTGCAAATCATATAAAATCACTATATACTAAAAGAAGTTTGTTTCCATCCACAGTCAGTATGGAACATCCACTACGAACGAAAAGTGAGACATCTATGAATAACTTATATGAATATATCGACCCCATCGCCTCTCCTTATGAGGCTTTTCTTTTTGACAGCACGCGGGACTCCCTTCCGATTCCTGCTCACTGGCACTATTATGTAGAACTTCTCTACGTTCTGAAAGGAGAAATTGAGGTTTCCCTTGATAATGTGACATCCATCGGAACAGAAGGATCCGTGATCCTTTTTCCGCCCAAATGCGTTCATTCCATCGCGCTTGCAAAAGGGTCTGTTCCGGTGCAGTATGATGTGATTAAATTTGACCCCAATCTTCTGCCCACCTGCAAGACGGATGAGCTGGATCTGCGTTCGATTCTGCACGGCCTCCACACGTTCCGCTGCCCCTGTATTTTTTCTCCGGAGCAGGTACGGAAAATGGACCTTTTTCCTCTTTTTTCGGATATTCTTAAGGAATACCGGGATAAAGAGCTTGGCTATTCCATGATTCTTACAGCGGATCTTCGGAAAATCATCAGCCGTTTTGTACGGAACTGGCAAAAAAGCGGGACTTCTTTTCCGTCTCCCGGCGTGCATCCTTCCTACGAAATCAGTTTTGACCTGATTTCCGAATACATTGATTCCCATTATTTTGAAGAACTGACCGTAGAGAAACTTGCCGCCATGTGCAACATGTCGCACTCCACATTTTCCATGAATTTTTACCGCCGCTACAATATGACCTGCAAAGAATATATTACGGCAACCCGAATCAATGCGGCAGAAAACATGCTGCTTTTTTCCAGTCACGATGTTTCTTTTATTGCCAGAGAAGTCGGCTATCCGGACTGCAGCTATTTCATCCGGTGTTATAAAAAAATAAAAGGAATCACACCGAAACAGGCCAGAAAAATCCAGGCAGAAAAAAATAAATAACGTTATTTTGCAGAAAAGGGCACGCATTCATTTTGCGTGCCCTTTTTCCATGCCTTATCGTTCTGCTGTCTCGTATACGCTTCGTACGCGGTATGCGCCCGATACGCCGGTTCCCTTGGCGGTAAAGTCTGCGGTCGGCAGAATACGGAAGGTCTTTGTTCCTGCTTCCATATCAACGAAGTTATCGTCCAGGCGAAGCACACCGTTTTCGGTCTCTACGCTGACAGATTTTGCGAAGTTCTCTGCCGTTACAGTTACGGTATCGCCGTCTACCGATACAGAAAGTTTCGGATCTGCGAAATGGTAATGCTTCGGTGCACAGAACAGCGTCGATCCGGAAGATACGACGTTTCCATCGACAACCAGCTCATACGTCAGATGAACTTCCAGCGGATCCTGACCGTTGAAATCAAGATGCGGCATCCACTGTCCGCCGTAGGCCGGTGCGTTGACCTCGAAGGTTCCCTCTTTGACTACGGAAGAATCCGGACGGCGCAGAGACCATTTTACGGTTCCAACAATCGGCTCACCCGTCTCATTCGCAACGTGAAGGTCTGCACTGACATCGATTGGATGCGGCAGGGTGTTGACAAACGGTTTCTGATCGATCTCTCCATGCTCCTCACAGGAAAGCAGAACCGGTGCGAACATCTTCTTCTCTGCGTACTGCAGGGCTTTCCAGTTTCCGTAGTAATCGACGCTTGCCCAGGATGCTACCGGCCAGATATCGTTCAGCTGCCATACAACAGCACCCATGCAGGTACCACGGAAGCGGCGGAAATGCTCTACGCCGTAACGGATGGCATCTGCCTGAAGAAGCTGTGAGCAGTAAAGAAGCTCATCGAAATTCTTCGGATACAGATAGGTCTGTGAGATATAGTTCAGGATCTTTCCGTTGGCAGCCGTATTTCTCTGGTGCATTTCCATAACGCGTGAGAAGATGTTGCGGTCGCCGTCTTCCGTAAACCGTTTTACAGTCTGCAGGGACGGGAAGGACTGGAATCCGAACTCGGACAGGAAACGGTAATGGTGGGAACGATAAGCGGTAAACGGCTCGCTTCCGTGCCATACGCCCCAGTAATGGGTATCGCCGACATTTTCCGCATTGCTGTTTTCGTAATTTCCGCCTGAAGACGGGGATGACGGCCAGTAGAATTTCTCCGGATCCTCTTCTTTGACGATTTTCGGAATGATGTACTCATACAGATGGATATAATCGTAATACTGTTTCTTGGATTTCGGCCATGCCAGCATTTCATACTGTGTCTCCATCTCATTGTTTCCGCACCACAGAGCAATGCTTGCATGAGAACGAAGTCTGCGTACATTCTGACGGATTTCTGTGGAGATATTCTCCTCAAAATGATCTGACAGCTCATAGGAAGCGCAGGCAAACATGAAGTCATGCCAGATCAGAAGTCCTCTCTCATCGCAGACATCATAGAAGAAGTCATCGAGGAAGTATCCGCCGCCCCATATACGCAGGGAATTGAAGTTTGCTTCCTGTGCAGATTTTAACAGCAGATCGGTACGTTCTCTCGTCTGGCGGGTTAAAATATTATCCTCCGGAATGTAATCCGCGCCCATCGCGAAAATCTGCAGTCCGTTGATTTCATATGCAAAGTTGCGGCCTTTTACCGTCTTTGCTGCTTTATCGGTGATAATTACTTTCTTCTCACCGTTTGTCATAACCATGTTGTCGCCGTCGTCGTAATCTGGTGCCTGTCCGGTCATGTGTTCATCATAAACTTCATCTTCCATCGGATCGGTATTGACCGTGATGGTGCGAAGACCCATTTTCTTCTCCCAGGTATCCAGGGTATCCTCTGCAACAAGCGCTACCTTTACCTGATACAGTGCCTGTGCGCCGTAACCGTTCGGCCACCACAGCTCCGGATTTTCTACGGTAAGAGAAGCCTGTACACGGTTGCTGCGAAGCTCACATGTAAGACCGGTCAGATTTTTTGATGGTGCTGAATGGGTCAGCGGATCGATGCTGCCGCTTTCTGCGGTCAGAACGGTTTTTCCATCCGGAGAAGTAACCGTCATGACAATTTTTACGTTTCCGTCGGTAACTCCCGGCATCCACTCGATCTCGGCATCTGCCGTCAGGCGCACGGAATCAACAACATTTCCGTGAACCGTTTTTCCGGTTACGTGATGCTCCTGGCCTACAAATACCTGTGCCAGACGGGCTGTTTTTACAGCAAGAACGGAAGCCTCACGGAACAGTCCTGCATCTGGAAGACGCGGGCCCCAGTCCCAGCCGTACATGCACGCTGCTTTACGGATATGCGGGAATCCCGGCATTGCATCGGAGGATCCGCCAACCGGGCATTTTGTATCTTCTTCCGCAATGAATTTGGTCGGAGAATGCAGAATCACTTTTACCTGATATACGGTATCGGCTGCATCACCTGCAACAAGATCGGTAATATCGTACTCCCAGACACGGTTCATGTTGTCTGCGGAGCCGATTTTCTCTCCGTTCAGATAAACATCCGCGATCGTATCAATTCCGTCGAAATGTAAAAACAGGCGATCCGCTTTTCTGTCTTCCTCTCCGATCACGATTTCTGTCTCGTATGCGAAATCGTTCTCCATCAGTTTCAGTGCGTCGAGTTCATTGTCACGATAAAACGGATCCGGGATCAGACCTTTTTCCAGAAGTGTGCCGTAAACGGTAGACGGAACCTTTGTCTCAATTGGAGCCTCCGGAATATCGTAAACATTTTTTCCAAGGACCGTTAAGGTCCAGTTGTCTTTCAGACATATTGTATGCATTACAGTATGTCCCCCTTTCTTACATAGTTTCTGCTTCTTCGCGTAGTTTCACCACGCTTTTTCTTTCTTCCTATCTTACTTCTTTTGTGCAGAAAATGGTACAAAAAAGCTCTTGAAAAATAGGAAAAATCTCCAAATGCACAAAAATTTTCGCAAAAACAGGAAAACAGTGAGACAAATTCTCAATCATCACTTTGACAGATTTGGAAAATGTGATAGAATAAAAATGTTGGCATCCCATTTAAAAATGCCGACATTATTTTTCGAAAAGAAAGATGAGGAAAAAACTATGATACCAGAAAGATTAGCTGCTCTCCGTGAAAAAATGAGAGCATACGGCGTGGACGCTTATCTGGTTCCGACCGCCGATTATCATGAATCCGAATATGTAGGAACTTACTTTAAAGCAAGAACGTATATTACCGGTTTTACCGGTTCTGCCGGAACTGCTGTAATTACGCAGGACGAAGCGTGCCTCTGGACCGATGGCCGCTACTTCGTACAGGCAGCCAAAGAACTTGCCGGAACCGGCGTTACCTTAATGAAAATGGGCCAGGAAGGTGTTCCGACCGTAGAGGAATACCTGCAGGCAAATACAAAAGAAGGCATGACCATCGGCTTCGACGGCCGCGTTGTCAATGAGATGCTCGGTGAGACACTGGAAAAGACACTTCCGGAGCGTTTTCTCTCCTATCGAAGTGACCTGATCGGTGAAATCTGGTCCGACCGCCCAGCACTTTCTGCAGAACCGGTATGGCTTCTTGATTCCAAATATACCGGCGAGTCCGCTGCTGACCGTCTTGCAAAAGTCCGCGAAAAGATGAAAGAGAACGGTGCCGAGGTGCATATCCTGACCGCACTTGACGATATCGCCTGGATGCTGAACATCCGCGGAAACGATATTCCGTGCAATCCGGTTGTCCTCTCCTACCTCATTCTGACCGAAACCGAAGGCCATCTGTTTATTCAGGAAGCAACTTTAAATGATGAAGTAAAACAGTATCTTGCCGGTCTTGGTATTTCGATTCATCCATACGATGCTGTCTATGATTTCGCTGCCGGCATCACAGGAAAAACGATTCTTCTGGAGAAAGCCAAAGTCAACTACACGATCTGCCAGAGCGTCATGGGTGAAAACACGATTGTCAATGTGATGAACCCGGCTTCCTCCTTAAAGGCATTGAAAACACCAGTTGAGATGGAAAATATCCGCAAAGCCCACGTCAAAGACGGCGTTGCTGTAACCCGTTTCGTTTACTGGTTAAAGAAAAACATCGGCAAAATCCCGATGGACGAAGTTTCCGTTGCAGAGAAACTGGAATCCTTCCGAAAAGAGCAGGAAGGCTACATTGAGCCGAGTTTCGGAACCATCTCCGCTTACGGCCCGAATGCCGCTATGTGCCATTATCAGGCAACGAAAGAAGATTTCTCCGTTCTACAGCCAAAAGGCATGTACCTCGTGGATTCCGGCGGACAGTATTATGAAGGAACAACCGATATCACAAGAACCATTGTTGTCGGACCGCTGACTGAGGAAGAAAAAGAGCATTTCACCATCACCGCGATGGGAACCCTGCGTCTTGGAAACGCAAAATTTCTCCATGGATGCATCGGCATCAACCTCGATTACCTCGCAAGACAGGCATTCTGGGAGAGAGGTCTTGACTTCAATCACGGAACCGGCCACGGCGTCGGCTATCTCTTAAATGTCCATGAGCGTCCAAACGGTTTCCGCTGGAAAATGGTTCCGGAGCGCATGGAAAATGCCGTTCTCGAGGAAGGCATGCTGACCTCCGACGAACCAGGTATCTATATTGAAGGAAGCCACGGTATCCGTACCGAGAACCTCATGCTCTGCCGCAAAGCAGAAAAGAACATGTATGGCCAGTTCATGCGCTTTGAGTTCGTTACCATGGTTCCGATCGACCTCGACGGTATCGATACGCAGTATATGACGGAGAAAGATGTCGAGCTGCTGAATAATTACCACAAAGAAGTGTATGAGAAGATTTCTCCTTATCTGGAAGGGGACGAAAAAGAGTGGCTGAAAGAAGCTACCCGCCCAATTTCCAAATAAGTTCTTTCTATAACATCAAAAAACCGATGTTCTGTGCGTGTTATTTTCACAGAACATCGGTTTTTCTCATTTCTTTTCCTTATAATACTTTCGATAAAAATTCTCTCAGGCGCGGGTGCTGCGGATTTGCGAAGAATTCCTGCGGCGTATTCTCCTCCTGAATATTTCCCTCGTTGATAAAGACCACGCGGGTTGCCACTTCTCTTGCAAAACCCATTTCATGCGTTACGACAACCATCGTCATGCCTGATTCAGCAAGTTCCTTCATAATTTCAAGAACCTCTCCTACCATCTCCGGATCGAGTGCAGAAGTCGGTTCGTCAAACAGCATGACATCCGGATTCATCGCAAGGGCGCGCGCGATGGCGATTCGCTGCTTCTGTCCGCCGGAAAGGCTTCCCGGATAGGCATCTGCTTTGTCCGGCAGTCCGACACGGGTCAGAAGCTCCATCGCTTTTTTCTCTGCTTCTTCCGGTGTCATTAGTTTTAATGTCACCGGAGCGAGCAAGATATTTTCCTTAACGGTTTTGTGCGGAAACAGATTGAACTGCTGGAATACCATTCCGATCTTCTGACGCACATGGTCAATGTCAGTTTCCGGCGCCGTGATGTCAACGCCCTCGAAGTAAATTTTTCCGCCGGTTGGAATTTCCAGACGGTTTAAGGAGCGCAGAAACGTCGATTTTCCGGAACCGGAAGGACCGATAACGGCGACAACTTCTCCCTGACGGATCTCTGTGCTGATTCCGTCTAAAACTTTATTATCCTCGAAGCTCTTCTGCAGATTTTCAACTTTAATTAATACTTTTTCGTTAGTGGTCACTCTTACGCAGTCTCCTTTCCAGTTTGCCCATGAAATAGGTCAGAATCATAACAAGAATCAGATAAAAGATCGCTGCGGAGAGAAGCGGAACCAGCGCATCGTACGTACGGCTCTGTACCAGAGTTGCTGCTTTTGTAATATCGATGGTTCCAATATAGCCGATGATGGCGGTCTCTTTCAACAGCACGATCATCTCGTTGATCAGCGCCGGAAGAACATTTTTAAACGCCTGCGGAATGATAATCAGACGCATGGTCTGTGCCGAATTTAAACCAAGGCTTCGTCCCGCTTCCGTCTGTCCTTTATCCACAGACATGATTCCGGAACGGAAGATCTCGGCAACGTACGCACCGGAGTTAATACCGAATGCAATTCCGCCGATCACGATATTGTTCAGGTTTACGGTTGCAAAAATAACGGAATAGAAAAACAGAATCTGAATCATGGACGGCGTTCCGCGGATAATCGTCAGATAGACGCGTGCCACAATGTTCAGAAGTTTTAATTTACCGGTCTGCTCGTGTGTCGAACGGATCAGCGCGATGAGAAGTCCGAGCACAACACCGATGCACAGTGCAATTACCGTGACAAGCAGCGTCGTCTTCAGACCGGTCAGCCACCACTCTGTAGCACCGTTGTCTACAAAGTAGCGGTTAAACTGATGCTGTAAATTTTCCATAGAATACATCTCTCCTTTGTGGTTTCATTTCCTGCAAAAAGAGCGGCTGCACCATTTTGCCTGGCGGACAGCCGCTCTTTTTCCTCTTATTAGATTACTTTCTTACAATAACAACCTGCGTTGCATTTGCGTAAGTATCGGTGAAATCAACACTCTCCTCACGCTCCGGAGTAACGGTCATTCCGGCTGCGCCGAAATCTGCTTTTCCACTGTTGACAGATGCAAGGATGGTTTCAAATGACATATCCTCGATTTTCAGCTCATAACCAAGCTTGTCGCAGATTGCCTTGGAAATGTCGGCATCGATACCAACGATATCATTTCCCTCTTTGTACTCCCACGGCTCGAACTCTGCGTTGGTTGCCATGGTAAGCGTTCCCTTGGAGTGGTCTGCGTCTGCCGGGGATTCATACGGATGCTGTCCGACTTCATCACCAATGTAGTTGCTCATGATCTCATCAAGAGTTCCGTCCTCTTTCAGCTCTGCCAATGCAGTGTTGAACTCGTCTCTTAACTCATTTCCTTTTTTGAAGCACATCGCGTACTCTTCGGTATCAAAAATGCCTTCTACAATTTTCAGATCATCGTTTGCTGCAACGAATTTTTCTGCCGGCAGGGAATCGATGACCACACAGTCGATCTTTCCATTTTTCAGTGCCTGAATAGCATCGGCGCCTTTGTTGTAACGCTGCATCTGGGAATCTGCATTAACGGCATCGCTCGCCTGAGAATCACCTGTTGTTCCGGTCTGTACACCAATCTTCAGATCTGCCAGATCCTCTACGGATGTTACTTCTACTTTCTTTGCGGTAGATGCAGAACTTCCGCATCCTGCCATCGAAACAGCAAACAAAACGGACATTGCAAGTGCTGTTGCTTTTTTTGCAAAATTCATTTTCATAATAATCTCCTTCTCTCCTCATGTGATGTATATTTATTCACTTTCTCTTATTATAACAGCATCTTTCTGAAATGCAAGGAAAAACGGAAAAAAAGCAACAGAAATACAAAAGACAGCCCGGGGGTTCTTCCATGGCTGTCTTTCCGTTTTTGTATTTAGTCCGTATTTTTTCCGTCTGCTGCTGTGCAGCGCAGGATCCGCTGAATGCTCTTTTCCGATAAAGCATATTCCTCTGCGAGTTCGGAAACTCTGCTTCCATTTTGATGTTTCTCGCAAATTCCTTCATTGTGATATCTGGTTGTTCTTGTACAAGTTCCAGAATATCGTGGTGCTGTTTTTCTGTAAGAATTGTTTTCCGGCCTCTCAGCTGCGTTCTGGTCTCATAACTGCCAGTGCGTGCACGCTCTTCTATAAGGCGGTATACGGTGCTTTCATTTACTGAAAAATATTTTGCAATTTCCCTGGCATTATGAGTTTTATCCCAGGCCTCCAATACCAGTTTTCTAGCTTCATTTGTAAAGGGACTGCATTATTTAAGAGGTTTGTTATAATTGCTTTTCATCCATTCTTCTTGACACTCCCCACAGCTAAAGCAGGGGGATTCTTGTTTCTTCCACTACTGCATTGACGAATACCTTACGGTACTGCAATGTCTTACACAGTGTCCACAAGCTATGTTTATCCTGTTCCCGTATGCCCTACGGTACAGCTTTTCATCTTTATGCAGACTGCATCTGCAGTGCTTTTTTCAAAATATTGATGCCTGCATTCGTATCCCGGTCATGAACTGCGTGACACCGGTATCACATAGTTAAAGATATTGGTGTCATTCAATCAATTTTGCCGATAAAGCGGTAGAAGATTTCTACCTCCTGTTCCCGGCTTCCGTCCTCGTTCTTGACCGCTTCATGGACAAGGATTTTCTCAATCAGCGTGTTCAAGAGTTCGGCGGTGAGTTCCGTGGGATTGACGCACTCTTTCATCAAGGCAATCCATTTTTCTGCGTCTGCGGTGCTCTGGCTTTCAGCGGCAATAGCGGATTGAAGCTGTTCAATCTTTTCTTCCAGTTCCGCCTGTTCGCTTTGGTACTTCCCGGACAGCATATTGAAGTTGTATTCCGTGATACGCCCCGCCGCCCAGTCCTCATACATCCGGGCAAACAGGGTATCGACCTCGGCTTTCCGCTTCTCCGCTTTTTCCAGTTCAGCGGCCTGCTTCTTCCTTGCGGCGGCCTGTCCTTTGTCATTGGCGTTCAGCAGCCGCTTCAAAAGCTGTTCTTCATCGTGCTGTACCAGCCCCGACCAGTATTGCAGACGGGAGAGAACATAGGCGTAAAGCACATCATAGCGGATGTAGTGCATGGAGCATTGGCGTGTGCCTTGCCCGTTCTTGCTGCAATGGTAGTAGCCATAGGGCTTGCTGTTCTGCCTGTTCTCCCCGTAGGCCAGCGACCAGCCGCAGTCCGCACACTTTATCAGTCCCGCAAAAATCTGTGTCGTGCCATTCTTGCGCTCCCTCCGGCGGCTTGCAATCTGTTCCTGTACCTGCCGGAAAACCTGTTCGCTGATAATCGGCTCCTGCGTGTTCTCCACCCGCACCCATTCACTTTGGGGCTTGCGTATCCTCCGCTTGTTCTTAAAGGAAATATTGGTCTCCCGGTAGTGGATGGTATGGCCGATGTAGGTTTCATCTTTCAGAATGCTTTTGACCTGCGCTATCGTCCATGCGTAGCCTTTTTCCTCTGGTGCGCCAGCGTAGATATTGGCGAAAGTCCCGTCACGCTGGAAATTGATAAATCCCGGCGTCGGTACTTTTTCCGCAATCAATATCCTTGTAATGCTGGCCGCCCCTTTGCCGTGAATAGCAAGGTCAAAAATCTTCTCCACGATCCAGCGGGTTTCCTCGTCGATTATCAGCTTGTTCTTGATTTCCGGGTGCTTCTTGTACCCGAGGGGAGCATAGGCGCTGATACGCTGTCCGGCGGCAAACTTTGCCTTGAAAGCAGTCTTTACCTTACGGCTGGTGTCCTTTGCGAACCATTCGTTGAACAGGTTTTTGAATGGCACAAAATCGGACAGTCCCTTTTCTGTGTCCTCGTTCTCCGCAACGGCGATGTACCGCACCCGTTTTTCCGGGAACAGAAATTCCAGATAGTAGTCCATCATCACATGCTCCCGCCCGAAACGGGACAGGTCTTTGGTGACAATGCAGTTTACTTTTCCGGCTTCCACATCATCCATCATGCGCTGGAAACTCGGACGCTCGAAGTTTGTCCCACTCCATCCATCGTCCACATATTCCCCGACCACATGAAGCCCCTGCTCCCTTGCGTACTGTTGCAGGATTGTCCGCTGCGTTTCAATGCTTACGCTGTCGCCATAGCTTTCATCGTCACGGCTCAACCGCATATAAAGAGCCGTGTTGTGAATGGTAGTATTGTAAGGTTGTTTCACCGTAAAAATCCTCCTTCTAAAGAAACAACCCACGCTTACAATACTTTTGCTCTATGGCAATTATATCATAAGCGTGGGCGTGTATCAACGATGGGTCACGAAGAAGCGGCCTTTGCCGCCGTGTGCCGGACTACATCAACGATCAGATCTCCAATCGGACGACCGCCAGCGGCGAAATGTTCGGAGATTTTGATACGGTTTTTCCCACATACAAAATACTGTGTGCCGTTCTCGTCAGTAATGACCTGCCCGGTGTGTATTGTATCAATAATGTCGCTTTCGCTTTTTACCATCCAGTGTCCTCCGTATGATTATTTTTCATCATGCAGCTTGAATTTCTGTTCATAGCGTTTACCTCTCTCTTGTTCGCTGCTGCCGTTTCAGTTCCGCCAGTATATCCGGCGGAATACGGTCAACCAGCCGCTGTAAATCGTCCAATTCGCTTTTCAGCTTTGCCCGTTCCATCGTATCTTTTATCTTGCCTTTTTCACTGGCCTTCGCCCTTGCTTCCAGCTTCTCATTTTCCGCCAACAGGTCATTGATTGTGACCTTGTACTTTTTCAGTTGCCCGGAGAAATTCTCCATCTGCGGGAACCACTTTTTCAGCATGGAAAGGGCTTCCTCTTTTTTCTTCCCGGCGTTCAGCGGGTTGATGCCGTCAAGGGTGGCTTCAATGGCTCTGGCCTGCCGGGAGAGGGAAACCGCCTGTTTGAAAAGCCGGGTGGGGATATGCTTCCGGCCTGTCTTGCTGGCGCTCTCCCCACGCTCCAAGTCGGGATATTTCTCCACCATATAGGCGTGAAAATCGTCCTGCCACTTCGTCAGGTTTGCCCGGTTGCCGATAATCTCCTTAGCGCACAGGCGATTGTCCTTTGTCAGCGGAACAAAGGTCAAATGCAGGTGGGGCGTTTTCTCGTCCATGTGTACCACCGCCGACACGATATTTTCCCGTCCTACCCGGCCAATGAGGAAAGCCGCCGCCCTTTGGAAGAACGCCTGTATCTCCTTTGTGGATTTCCCCTTGAAAAACTCCGGGCTGGCGGTTATCAGCGTATCGACAAACCGGGTGCTGTCCTTGCGGGTTCGGCACCCGGCCTGTTCAATCCGGCTCTGAATGAAGCGGTAATAGCGTCCCTCCGGCTTGACGATATGGAAGTTGTACTTGCTCCGGCTGGTGTCAATGTCGGGGTTGCTGGCGTATTGTTCTTTCTGCCGTTTGTGATGGGCTTCCAGCGGCCTTGCCGGGTTGCCCTTGTGCTTCTCAAACCGCAAGATTGCGTGTTGCGCCATTCTACTCCTTTCCCCATTCCTTTCCTATCCGGGGTTTTCCACAGGGAAAATCCCACAGAAAATAGCTCGGATAGGATTGGAATGGATAGAATATAAATCAATCATTTTAATCTTTGTATTTCTATATACCGTTCGGTTTTCGTACTTCAAGAGGGCGGTTTCCGTACTTCATGGGTACGGTTTTCAGTCCTCCGGCGTACCAGAACCGGATTTCTTGAAGTCGGTGTTTGGAACCGCTTCATGGGATTTTGGGAAAATGCGGTTGGGTTTTCCACAGCCCTGCTTCTGGATCTCCACCAGCCCGGCGTATTGCAGTTCCCGCAGGGTGTTCACCGCTTTCTGCCGCCCACAGTGAAGCAGGTCAACCACTTCACAGATAGGGTAATACAGGAAAATCCGTCCGCAGTCATCCGCCCACCCATTTTTGCGGGATAACTCTGTCCGGCGCAGGATAAAGGCGTACAGAACCTTTGCCTCGTTGGACAGGGGCTTGAAGGTAGGGGCTTCAAAGAGGAAATTCGGGAGCCGGGTGAAGCTGAACACCTGTTCCGGCTGGTGAATGTAAATCGTGTGTGTCATATCGTGTTTTGTGGACGGTTAGAAGCCCGTTTTCCGGGGCGGGCGATACTTTATACCACCTGCCCCGGTTTGGGGCTTGCAAAGCCTTATAAATCAAGGCTTTTTTCGCTCCTAACTGTCCACAGCTGACCTCCTTTTCCGTTCACTTTCTGTTTTCTGCCGCCTGTGAACTCTGGCGGCACAGCCGGGGCAGTATTTTGCCCGGTTGGATTTGGGGACGAACACGCCGCCGCAGACCGCACAGCGTTTCAAGTCCTTATCCCGGAAAAGTTCCGCTTCCAGCGTCCCGTCCAGCGGCAAGACTGCCCAGCGGAACCACTTACAGCAGACCGAGAAAGAAATCGTCTGCGGGCAGATGCAGGTGTCCCCATCGTCAAGGGCAATGCAGTTGCCGCCCTCACAGTTACAGCACTCTCGGCGTATCAGGCTGGCCGCCTGTTTCCTCTGCGCCGGTGTCATGCGGTAAAGGGAACCGTTCGGCCTGCGTTCCAGCGGCGGCAAGTCTTTATAGGGGTTATCTCTCATGCGTTCCCTCCATTTTTCTTTCCGTTGCCGTTCTCCCCGAAAAGGTTTCCTGCCTCGTCGTCGCAAGCTGCGTATCGCTCGTTTCGCCGCAAGCGGCAAAACTCACTCGCTCCGCTGCTCCTCCTCTCCCCACAAAGCCATGCGGCTTTGCGGGGGCCCCGACAATAGCGGCGTGTTCCGGCGTTGGCACGCTCCCCGCAACTTCGGGACATTTTGTCCCGAAGTCCGGCTCCTTGCGGTGCTTCCCCAGCCGGGGTATTCCTTTTCGGACGGTCATTCTGTTTTCAAGGTGCTGTCCATCGATGAACTACCCTAAGTCTACACGAAAAAAATGCAATTCCCGGAATTTTGCGAGAATTGCATTTTGATGAAGTTTACACTTTGGAAATTGCATTTTTGCAATCATTCTGTATAATGGAAGTATGCGGAGGAGGTGCGTGTTTATGGCTTTACCCGGAACACCCGGACAACGGATTTCCGATTTATGCAATGGGAACCACATCACACAAAAGGAACTTGCGGAGAAGATAGGCGTTTCCGCTTCCCAGTTGAGCCGCATTGTCAGCGGCGAAACAAGAACGGTAAGCAGTGATATTCTCATAGGTGTGGCAAAGGAATTTAAGGTATCGACAGACTACATACTGGGCTTGTCTACCGTGAGCGTCCGTAAAAGCTACGATATTTCTGAATTAGGCTTGTCCGAGGGAGCCGTGAGGGGGCTTGTGACGGGTGCTGTTGATGTGCAAATCCTCAACCGCCTGTTGGAACACAGGAATTTTCCCAAGCTGATAGATTTGATACGGATTTATTTTCAGGACACGGCGGCAAAGGGCATAACAGCAAGAAACCAGCTTATCGAGATAGCAACGGCTTCCCTGTCCGATCTGATGAAAGAACACCCGGAACACCGGGCGGAAGCAAAGCAGGATTTACAGCTTTTAAACACCCAAAAGATGGGGGAACATGAAGCAGAGATTGAAAAAATCAAAAATGTGTTCCTGGCTATCCTGCGGGATATTAAGAAAGATATTGACAACGGGGAACAGCCGGGAGAAGCTGTGACCGCCGCTATGTTCCAAGCCATGCGGGACGCACTGGCGGAACAGAAGAAAAACCCGCTTTCCATTGACGATGTAACGGCGATGATAGCCGGACAGATCGGACAGCTTGCACCGATGGATGAAGAAACTGCCGACTTGTTCCAAAAGTTGTTAAAGAAAGTGATGAACCCAAAAAATGACTGATATTTTATCAGAGAAAATCACAGTAGCAAGGGAGGATAACCATGAAAGAACAATGGCTGGAATGGGCAATAGAATTACAGAGTCTTGCACAAGCAGGATTGACCTATGGAAAAGATATTTTTGATAGAGAACGCTATGAAAGGATACGGGAAATTTCTGCTGAGATAATGGCATATAAGACAGATATACCTGTTCAAAAAGTGAAAGACCTTTTCTGTAATGAAACAGGATACCAGACACCAAAACTTGATACCAGAGCCGCTATTTTTCAAAATGGAAAAATTCTTCTTGTTAAAGAGAATAGCGGAAAATGGTCACTTCCCGGAGGTTGGGTTGATGTAAATGTGTCTGTCAAAGAAAATACTATTAAGGAGGTCAAAGAAGAAGCAGGCTTAGATGTAACTGCTGATAAAGTGATTGCAATTCAAGACCGCTCTAAACATAACTTGCCAGTATATGCTTATGGCGTATGTAAAATATTTGTACTTTGCACCATTATCGGAGGTGCCTTCAAAGAAAATATAGAAACTACGGGCTTTGCATATTTTTCAGAAAATGAACTGCCGGAACTGGCCACGGAAAAGAATAATGAAGAGCAAGTAAAAATGTGTTTTGAAGCATATCGAACCAAAAACTGGTCAACTCTTTTTGATTAGACCGAGGGAAAAGGAGGAACAGTCCTATGGGTTATAAGCAGATTGTTTTTGATGTAGACGGAACTCTGATTGATACAGAATATGCCGTCATTCATTCTTTGCAAGATACTATAAGAGCAATAAACGGAAAGATAATCTCCGATAAAGAATTAACATTTGCTTTAGGAATTACCGGCGAAAATGCTTTGCAGCGTTTAGGAGTGAGTGATATAGCGTCAGCACTATTTATGTGGGACAAGAACATGGAAAAATACAGGGACACGATTACTGTATTTCACGGGATAAAAGAATTGCTTGAGACTATTTCGGAATTAAAATTAGGCATAGGAATTGTTACCTCTAAAACCCATGAAGAATTTAGAAGCGATTTTCAGAAATTTGATATATCATCTTACTTTGAAACCGTGGTCTGTGCTGATGATACGCTACAACACAAACCAGAACCAGACCCGCTTTTGAAATACATGGAATGGACAAAATGTCAAGCAAATGAGTTACTGTACATTGGCGATAGTATCTACGACATGCAGTGCGCTAAACATGCAAATGTAAACTTTGGATTAGCAAAATGGGGTGCTGGAAATAGAGTGAATGCTCAAAAATCATTCTGTACTCCTTTTGATTTAGCCAAAAATCTTGCTTCAACCAAAAGCTAATACTTGATACAAGCAAGTAGCAAAGACAGCCGAGCCAGTCACGCCCGTCTTTGCTAAAGGGTAATCAAGGCGGGAAAGCCCTAAAATGGCTTCACGCCCATTTCAATTTTTAGAAAAGAAACGCTCCAAAATCAGAAAGAGAGCGGCCAAGCACTTTGAGGGATTGGCCGCCTTGTCCACCCATTCAACGGGGCGGCGGGCGGCGGTCAAGACTGGGTGCAAACCCGTTCATTTCAGTCTTGACGGTTGCCCACTGTCCTGCTATTTTCCGGGAGTGTGGCCACTACTTCGGGACACTTTGTCCACAAGTCGGAGCGTAGGACGAGGGACGGGGGCTTTCATATACCTGCCGCCGTTCTCTGAAACCAGCCCGATTTTTTGTTCATTCCCATTCACAAAAAGTCAGCCTGTTTTCCTACCGGAGCAAACGGGGCGCAAAAAGCACCGCACCCCGTTTCCCCCGTCAGCCACGCCAGCAGGTATAACACACTACACTTTGCTTCGCAAAGTCGTGTGCCAAATGGGGGCTTTGCCCCCATTTGGAAACCCCCACAAGAAAAGGCGGTACGCTACCCCTCCACGGGGCGCATACCGCCTTTTCTTGTTATCCAGCCCTCCGGCTGTATCGGTTGAGCAAAAGTCAGCGTGGGATTGGTGTGGTATCTTTATCTAAGCGAACCCCCCGGGGCACTCCCAGATACGAATGCGCAGATTTTTCACCAGCGGAT
>NZ_QTWD01000009.1:0-177659 GCF_003460955.1 Blautia sp. AF26-2
GTTACTAATCGGTCGAGGGCTTGACCTGAATGGTTGTGTTCACAAAATGGAATGATAGATGTAATGTGTATGCGGTTTTGAAGGTATATCGGAAAGGCCATCGGAGAAATCCGGTGGCTTTTTGTAATTATTTTCCGCAAAATACTTGTTTTTCGAAAAAGATTGTGTTATAGTAACGATTGTTAGGAAAAGATTCCTGAGGTATTCCTCGATAGCTCAATGGTAGAGCATTCGGCTGTTAACCGAAGGGTTGTTGGTTCGAGCCCAACTCGGGGAGCTAAGATGAAGAAGCGATACAGAAATGAGAAATCATAGCTGTATCGCTTTTTTGCTGTCTGTAGCCATTAAGAAATGCCATCTAACATTTTGACGGTTTTCCATAACATTTCTTCCTGTTCATGGAAAAAAGATTTCGTTATAATAAAATCAGACAGATCACGGAACATGTGCAGAGTCCGGAGTCGTGTCCAGGCGGAACTTTTTCCGATAGGCGCTTGGCGTCATGCCCTGCTTCTGGCGGAAGGCTTTGGTAAAAACTTCGGCATTCCGGTAACCACAGGAAAAAGCGACCGTTTCGATGGAGAGATCCGTATACGATAAAAGCTCGAGCGCACGCGTGATCCGGCAGGAAGAAAGATAGTCCTGCGGTGAGGTATGGAGATATTTTTGAAACAGGGTATAAAGGTAACTTCGGTTGATGCAGACATATCTGGCAATATCCGAGACAAGGATTTCATTGGAATAATTATTTCGGATAAACTCAACGGCTTTTTCCACGTAAAGATTGCCACTCTCCCGTGCAAAAGGGTCGGCAAGCGTGATTTCGCGGGAAAGAATTGAGAAAAACTGGTATAGACAGCCTTCCAGAAGATACTGGTCAGAGGTGTCATAGGTATTGTGCTTCTGCATCTGAAACAGGAGGGACTGCAGTTCACCGGAAAAGTTGCACTGGTAGACAGGGTGCTCCTCGGAAAGACCGAGTTCCTGTACATAAGAGGCAGCTTTTTCGCCGTCAAAACCGATCCAGAGATAGGTCCAGGGATCATCCGCATCGGCTTCATAGTAGGTGCGGACATTTGGCATCAGGAAAAAGCCCTGTCCGGCGGTTAAGCGGTAAGTGCGGTTTCCGATGGTAAAAATGCCTTTCCCGGAAATAATATAGTGGATCACGTAATTGGGGCGGACAGCCGGGCCGTAGCTGTGGAACGGCTGGCAGGCTTCGTAGCCGCAGAAGCAGAGATAAAGATCCGAAAATTTATGCTTTGGGACAGGAAGTGTCCAGGAAGTTTCCATAAGTATACCTCACAAAATGAATCATCAGAAAAGCTGGAATGTCACAAAGGATGAGATTCCGAAATATCAGTAAAATTATATCGTGTTTTGCAGGATACTGCAAGATGCCGCAGGAGGAGGAAATCATGGCAATCAAAGTAAGTGAAAATGGACGGTTATTTACCCTCCAGACAAAAGACAGCAGTTACCAGATGTTCGCAGATGACAAAAATGTGCTTCTGCATCTCTACTATGGAGAAAAAATCGGTGAGGAAAATCTTTCCGGTCTGATTTTCTGTACAGATATGGGATTTGCAGGAAATCCGGAGGAGGCAGGCCCTAACCGGAAATATTCTCTTGATGCACTTCCGCAGGAAATTCCGGGAAGTGGTGTCGGTGATTTCCGTGATGATATGATTGAGATCCGCCACGCGGACGGCAGCTTTGCAGCAGATTTTCGTTTCGATTCGTTCGAAATTCTGGATCATTCCTATGCTATTCCCGGAATGCCGGCGCTGTACGATACAGAGGAAGAAAAAGGTGAGACTCTTGTTATTACAATGACGGAGAAGGCTTCCGACATTGTGCTGAAGCTGTTTTACGGTGTATTTGAAAAGGAAAATGTGATTACGAGAGCGGCAAGACTCGAAAATCACGGAGAAACGGCAATTGAGCTGGAAAAAATGCTGTCATTCAGCATGGATCTGATGTATGAAAATTATGAGATGATCTATTTCTCGGGTCGTCATGCGATGGAGCGTACGGCGGAGCGGATTCCGGTGCAGCATGCAAAAGTCGAGATCGGAAGCACCCGCGGTACATCGAGCCATCATTACAATCCGGCTGTGATCCTCTGCGAGGAGGGTGCGGGTGAGACACACGGTTCCTGCATCGGCGCATGCCTCGTTTACAGCGGAAACTTTGTTGCGGCAGCACAGAAGGATCAGAAAAATCAGACCCGTTTTCAGATGGGTATTCATCCGACCAATTTCTGCTTCCATCTGGAAAAAGGAGAGGCGTTCGATACCCCGCAGGCAATCTTAAGCTATTCCGGAACCGGCCTTACCAAACTGTCACAGCAGTATCATGAGATCATCCGCGAGCATATCTGCCGTGGCGCATACAAGCATGCCAAACGACCGATTCTGATCAACAACTGGGAAGCAACCTATTTTAATTTCAACGAAGAAAAAATCCTGAAAATTGCAGAACAGGCGCAAAAGCTTGGCATTGAGGTGCTGGTGCTTGACGATGGCTGGTTTGGAAAACGAGAGGATGATAACAGTGGTCTCGGTGACTGGTTCGTCAACGAGAAAAAGATGAACGGCTCCATGGCGCAGCTTGCAGAAAAAATTCACAAGATGGGCATGAAATTCGGTCTCTGGTTTGAGCCGGAGATGATTTCCGAGGACAGTGATCTTTACCGTGCACATCCGGACTGGGCATTTGCAATTCCTGGCCGTGTGCCGAACCACAGCAGAAATCAGCTTGTACTTGATATGACGCGTGAGGATGTGCGTGAGTATCTGCTGGAGCGTCTGACAACCATCGTTCATGATGCAAAGATTGATTATGTCAAATGGGATATGAACCGCAGTGTCTGCGATGTTTACAGCCATGTGGCAGCACAGAGCCGAAACGGAGAGCTGTATCACCGCTATGTGCTCGGTGTTTACGATTTGATGGAAAAATTCCTTGCCGCATGCCCGAATCTGCTGCTCGAGGGCTGCAGCGGAGGAGGCGGAAGATATGATGCCGGTATGATGTATTACTCTCCGCAGATCTGGTGCAGCGATAATACCGATGCGATCAACCGCCTGTCTATCCAGTACGGAAGCTCGTTCTTCTATCCGATCAGTACCGTTGGTTCCCACGTTTCTGTATGCCCGAACCATCAGACCGGCCGTGTGACACCGTTCCGGACAAGAGGCGATGTGGCGCTGGCAGGAAGCTTTGGATATGAGATGGATCTGAATAAGATTTCAGAGGAAGAAAAAGAGATGGTAAAAGAGCAGGTTGCTGCGATGCATGAATATTACGAGCTCACACACGAAGGCCTGTATTACCGTCTGACCGGACTGAAAAAACAGGATTTCATGGCATGGGAGTTCGTGGCAGAGGATCAGAGCCGCGCACTGCTTACGATCGTAAAGACTGACGCAGAAGGAAATATGCTTCCGGTTCACACGAAAGTGTGCGGTCTTGCAGAGGATAAGCTGTACCGCTGCAGCCTGGACCAGGAAGTCCGCCTTGGCCGTACCTGGAACCGTGCGGGGCTGACCCTGCATCAGGTGCTGGGAGAGTATGAGAGTATCCGGGTCGAATTTACAGAAGTAAAATAAAAAAGATAAGAAAAATCTTCAACTGGATTTGAGGGGGAGGGAACCTCAATCTGGTTGGAGATTTTTTTGCATAAAGAAAATCAAGGCAGGAGGGAAGGAACGTACTCTTTACAGTGCAAAAATAGTTGTGATACAATAAGCAAAAGAAATTTTCTGACAGAAAATAAAGACGGAACTGTCAAGAAAGGAAATTGTACATGAGAAACAGAAAAAACTGTTTAGCGGTTCTTCTGATGACAACTATTGTGGTAATGGGATGTGGAAATCAGCAGGTGAAAAAGGAGAATCCATCGGCTGTCTCCGAAAGAGCATCCAGTGTCCAGGATGAGTCAGAAGATGGTGAAAAAGAGTTTCTTTCTACATACCAGAATATTATAATCACACTTCCAGAAGGCTGGAATGTAATGAGAGATGAAAAAATCCAATGCAGTTTCATATCGGAAGATGGGGAAAGTCTTGAGATATCGTATCGGGAAGGAATGGCAAAAGTGATACTTATGGATTTTCCGGAGGACGAAGAGAGCGCTGAAAATTTGCTCTATCCGAATGAAATAACAGGGGAAAACAGCATCAGTGATTTTATGGTGAAAACAGCTAACGAAGGAAAAGATAACGAGAGTTCCTTTTATCGTTTCCAGGTAAAAAATTCCCAGCAGATTCCGATTGCATTTTTCTGCGGGGTGAAAACGGAGAATGAAGGGTATCAGATCATATGGAAAAAAGGAAGCGGCAGCAACGATACACAGCAAATCGTGCCGGAAATACTGGAGTCTCTGCAGTTCCCGGACAATGAGCTGCTGACAGAAACATTTCAGACGGCCTGCAAGGAGCAGAAAAGAGCTCTGGAAGCAGAAAATAATTCGGATGGCGTGAAAAAGCAGAAGGGTAAGAAAACCGTCACCTGTATCTCACCGGTCAATGTACGTACAGAACCCAACGTCAGCACAAGCCAGGTCATCGGAGCTCTGACGACAGGGGAAGAAGTGGAAATGCTCGGAAAAGAAAACGGATGGTACAAGATTTCGTATGAGGGAAAAACGGCGTATGTGTACGAAGACTATGTGAAAGAAAAAGAAAATTAAAAAAATCATATTTTCAAAAAAGCTGCCGAAGCAAACAGAACCGGCAGCTTTTTTGAAATAATTTTGAAAAAGAAAAATCCCGGAAACTATCTGTTTCCGGGAAAGAAGAGGCGTCGACCGGATTTGAACCGGTGGATACTGGTGTTGCAGACCATTGCCTTACCACTTGGCTACGACGCCATATGACTCCGACGGGAATCGAACCCGTGTTACCGCCGTGAAAGGGCGATGTCTTAACCGCTTGACCACGGAGCCGAAGTTTTTGTTTTGTCTGCCGTGATTTTTGCTCAGCGACAAGTAGTATATTATCATAAGAAAACGAGTTTGGCAAGTGTTTTTTGAAAAAAAATCAAAAATTTTTGAGATTTGTGTTGCCGTGCATTCAGAAGGAAAAAATTTGAGTTTCGCTGTGTAAGAAAGTGATTTATCTTTGCGTAGATATAAAAAGGAAACAGAAAAATTTGCCGGGTCAGGGCATGGCCTTTCGATATTCTTCCGGTGACATACCAAAAGTCCGGCGGAAAATGCTGGCAAAATAGCTGGGGCTTTCAAATCCGGTATGCAGAGCAATTTCCAAGATAGAAAGCGAGCTGCCGGTAAGAAGATCTGCGGCTTGGGTTACGCGGTACTGGTTGATATAGGAAATAGGCGTTGTGTGAAAGTGCGTTTTGAAGAAACGACAAAAATATTGTGGATTCATATTGAGTATAGCAGCAAGATCTGAAAGACGGATTTTAGAATCATAGTTATCCTGAATATAACGTAAGAGTTTTTTACACTGATCAGATCTTTCTTTTTTACGAGTGCAGAGGGGTTCCGGATGAAGAAAAAGCTGGTATTGCGCCAGAAGTGCAAGAATCCGATACATGTCACTTTTGATCAGAAGAAACCAGCCGATGGGTTTGGTATCGTATGCATACAGGATTTCCTGGAAAAGCTCAGATAATGTCAGTACAAATGTTTTCTGTGTCTGAGAGGAGGCTTCAGCAGCAGAAAGCTCTTCCAATGGAAAAGCCGGAAGAAGCAGTTGATATGCCATACTTGTTCGTGAAGAGTTCAGTTGCCTTGAATTTATCATGAACAGGGACACGATCAACTGGATTCTGAAATAACTGAATACAGGAGGTCGAACATGGAGCATTTACCAAAGAAAATCCATCAAAACGGAATCAGCTACACGCTGGTGGGAGACTACTACATCCCCGATCTGGAGCTACCGGAGGAAAGCCGCCCCATTGGGCGGTGGGGCCGGATGCACAAAGCGTTTCTGCAAGAACACCGGCCCGGCCAGTACAATGCCCTGCTTCTGTCGGGAAAACTCTGGACATATCTTGCTGACCTGAACGAACAGGCCGCTGACCGGCTGGCGTGTATCGTCTCGCAGATGCAGGAGGCGGAGGGTGTCACCGAGGAACTGAAAGCCCGTGACCAGCTTGCGTGGGTCGGGGGCATGAACAGCATTCGCAGCCGAGCAGAGGAAATCATCCTCTCTGAGATGATTTTTGTTTAAGGAGGTGCCTGTCTATGAGATACCGTATCGAATACGCCGATGGGCGTTATTGTAACTTTGCCAACGGCAGGGCTGAGCTGCTGAAATGGCTGAAACTGCTGAAGCAAGAGGAAATCTCCGACATCCGCAAAGTATATAAAAGCGGTGTGTCAGATTCCGTCCTGGAAACATACCGGAATTATATCCGCCCAGCATAAGGAGGGGCGCTTATGGGTACAGATATAGAAAAATTGGTTGATTTGATGATTCAGGAGCGGATGCAGAGCCAGTTTGCTAAGTGGCGGGAGGCAGAAACCGGCACGGAGAAAAAAGAGGACTGCCTTCGCTTGGAAAACGAGTATGAAAAAGCAATCAGCGCATTGTCTGAGGAACAGAAGGACGCTGTAAGACACTACTGTGATTCTATTTTCGATTCTGGTGCAGAAAGCGAGTGCTTCTTTTACCGGCTGGGCCTCAAAGATGGCATCCGTCTCTGGAAGTTTATGAAAAAGCTGATGAAAACGGTCAGCTAACGGATGTATAACCACATATTTTATTCCGCCCACAAACGGGTCGAAAGCCGTCCAACGGTACAGATTGGGCGGCTTTCCTGTTATCTGCGTTTCTTCCGCTTGGGCGCATAGTACGGCTGCGGCTTGGCCTTTCCTCTCATGTTGTTGGGATTTTTGAGCATTTTGGACAGGCTCAGTATCCGCAAAAATGCAGAGAAGTCCTCTGAGGAAATCTTCTCGAAGGGTATCTGCATTCTGTCGCAAAATTCGTGGATTACCACTTCCTCTTGGCTGCCCTGTTCGAGCGCCTGTTCAAACTTTTCCTTGACGTCATCCAGCGTGGGCTGCGGGTCGGCGGTGGTCTTGTCCTTGCGGTGTGCTTCCCGGATGTCCCGGACGATGCTGTCCAGATCATCGTGCATGACATGGCTGTAAAAATCGCTTTCCTGCACCTGCCCCAGTTCCAGCGTCCGCATATAGAGGTCATCTTCTCCGGGCGCATACTTGCTCATGACGGTCTGCCGGGTGGCCTCCAACACCAGATTCATCTGCTCCACCCGCATATTGGCGATCTGGTCGATGCAGATTTCCATATCTATCATCAGCCGCCGGAAATTCGGGTGGGCAGCCAGTTCGCAGAGAAGCCGGTTGTTGATTTTGCCGCTGCTCAAAAGTTCCACCATATCATCACTCAGATGCAGAGATTGAAGTTCTGTGTTTGGGTGATTTTTATTTTCCGTCAGCCCCATCAGATAGTCGGTGGACACGCCGTAAAAGTCCGCCAGCGTTGCAATCGCAAACGGGCTGATGTCCTTGTAGTCATCGGTTTCGTATTTTCCCAGCGCGGATTTAGACAGGCCGGTCTGCTCCGCCAGTTGTTCCAGCGTCAGGTGCTTGTCCACCACCCGCAGGTCTTTGAGCCGCTCCGGGATTGTCAGCTTTGCGTACATCCAAAGCCCCCTCTCTCGTTATCTTTTTCAGTGATTACACCCATTATAGCACGATTCCATAAGCGTGGAAATATGCGGATTTCGAGCGTTTTTCCGACGTTTTGGATATACGGGAAAGGGCCTCTTTTTTCGGTAAACTGGTTCTTGCAGACAGGCACAGAACCTTGAAAATCGAATGACCGGCTGCAAGGGGTATGGCCTCCGGGGAAGTGACGCCAGGACAGAAATCGAGCACACCAAAGAGGCCGATACGCCGGGAGAAATTCCGGGCAGGAGCGGCTTGCAGGCAGACCGGCGGACAGGAAACAAGTTTATCATGCGGGGCGCATGGCTCCGCAGCAAAGAAATGGAGGAAATCATTATGACACTGAGTATGAAAGAAAAGAAGATTCTCTACGCTTACGGCTGTCTCAGCCACCACAATACGGTGACACGGCTGAAATGGCTGACGGCTCTGACGGTTGACCCGGAGGCCAAACGCCGGATGCTGGGGCTGGCCCGGAAGGTGGAGACGGAGATGAACGAAAGCTGGTACGAGGATTTTTATCACCATCTGCGCATGGAGATGGACGAGTACCGCCGTCTCAAGCGCAACCTGCGTGTGCTGAAATCTTACACCGATTATGAGGAGGATCTGTATGAAGAAGCTGTCTAAGTATGAGAAAGAAACCATCATCAACTGGAACGAGGCGGAGAACCTTGCCAGCGTCTACACCTTCAACGCCAGCTTGAAGCGCAGGCTGGCTGATTTCAGCCGGAAGTACCCACTGTTGTGCCGGTTGGAGCGCAGCACGCCGGAGGGCAGCGTGACCTATGTGCTGGACAAGTCCCGGCTGTCGATCCGGCTGGTGCCTCCGTACAGCGAAGAACGGAAAGCCGCCGCAAGGGAGTACGCAAAGGAGCATGGCTTTCAGGTGGTGGTAACGGAAGAAAAAATCGCCTAAAATCGGGGTGTTTACGGGAAAAATGACGGGTCTGCACCCGATGTTTTGACCGGCAATCCCCGCAGGCGTATTCCGTATCCACTCCCCGCCTATGGGCGCAAATGTGTGGATACGGAGCCGGTGAAACTGGCAAACACCGTTCCTGCGGTGGAAGCCAGCTTCGCCGGTGCGGAAGTACAGAGGGCGGCCAGCCCTTTGTGGCGGGGTGCAGGGGCGGCAGCGCACTGCTGGGGTCAAGGGGCAACGCCCATTGGCAGGTTAAGGGCGGCAGCCATTATCGGGTCAAGGACGAAGTGCCTTGGCAGGTTGAGGGCAGCCGCCCCATCGGGTCAAGGGTGAAACGCCTTGCCCAGGGAAAGTTGATGCCTGCGTCAACTTGTATTGGGTATTACCTGACGCAAAATTCGCAGGATTTGCGGCTTCGCCGCCCCTTCCCCGGCCCCAGAACATCTTCGCAGGAAGGAGGAAATCTGTTTGAAACTGACACGACACAATGGACGCTCCGGCAAGCATGGCACCTATAATCCCCGCCACAATGACCGCCGGTTCGATGTGGAGAACAGCGAACACATTGACGCAGAACGGGCAAGGCAAAATGTCTACTGGGACTGCTACCGGGGCTTTACCACCCATGAGTTCCGGGAGAACCCGGAGCAGCCGGATTTCAGCTTTGAGGAAATCGAGCGGATGTATTACTACGAGCATTACGGCGGCTATGTGGAAGCTCAGAACGCCCGGAATGAGAAAACCCGGCACACCGAGCGCAACCGCACTGTGGAGGACTTGCTGAAAAACAACAAGACCTGCCCGGAGGAAAGTATCTACCAGATCGGCACGATGGGAGAATCCGTCTCGCCGGATACGCTCTTTTCCATCGTCAATGAGTTTTATCAGGAATTTGAGCGCCGCTTCGGTTCCCATATCCACATCCTGGACTGGGCGCTCCATCTGGACGAGGGGACGCCCCACATCCATGAGCGGCACGTCTTTGACTGTGAGAACCGCTATGGGGAACTGTGCCCCCAGCAGGAAAAGGCGCTGGAAGAACTTGGCATCCCTCTCCCCAACCCGGAGAAGCCCAAAGGCCGGAACAACAACCGCAAGCAGACCTTTGATGCGGTCTGCCGGACGATCCTGTTTGACATCGCCAGACGGCATGGGCTGCATCTGGATCAGGAGCCGTCCTACGGCGGGCGGGACTATCTGGAAAAACAGGATTATATCCTGATGAAGCAGAAGGAGCAGCTTGCGGCGCAGGAGCAGAAGCTGGAAGAACTGACGCTCAAAATCGAGGACGTGGAGACGCTGTTAGATGATGTTTCCGATGCGGCCTATGACAAGGCGGTGGAGGTGGTGACCGATACCGTCCGGCAGGAGACACACAAAGAAGATATTCGTCTGATCGAGGAAACGAAAAAGTGGGTGCTTTCGCCGGAGCGGAAGGCCCCGAAGAAGGAGCGTGACTACGCTGCCGCCCGTCTGGATGGAGTGATTACCAAAATCAAACGGGTCATGCAGAACGCCCTGGCAAAAATCCAGAAAACTCTCATGCAGCCGGAGGTCAAGAAGGCCGGTAAGGAGCAGATTAAGGAGAAGGCCAGAGAATCCATCCGGGAGAAGCTGGCGAAAGGCAGGCTGAACGCTGACCGAGATAACCGGGAACGCTGGGAACGTGAGGGGCGGATTGCTCCGAAAAAGAAACACGATATGGAGTTATGAGGCACCTGATTTTCTGCGGAAACGGGTGCTTTTTTCTCTGCCTGGAGGTGAGAAAATCGAATATATTTGAAGCGGTGAAGGAGTCTGTCACCACAAGGCAGGCTGCGGAATATTACGGGGTGCAGGTTGGCAGGAATGGCATGGCCTGCTGTCCCTTCCATGATGACAAACATCCCAGTATGAAGATTGACCATCGGTTCCACTGCTTTGGCTGTCAGGCAGATGGGGATGTGATTGATTTTACCGCCCGTCTGTTTAGTCTGAGCAGTAAGGAGGCGGCGCTGAAGCTGGCGGAGGATTTCTCTGTCCACTATGACGCCAAAGGCCATGACCCGCCCCGCAGGAGGCCGGTCAAGCGAAAAATCAGCGAGGAACTGCGTTACCGGCAGGCGGAGCAGAAATGTTTCCGGGTGCTGTGCAATTACCTGCATCTGCTGGAACGCTGGGAGAAGGAATACGCCCCGCAGACGCCGGATGAAGCGTGGAATCCGCTGTTCGTGGAGGCCCTGCAAAAGAAACCGTACACGGAATATCTGCTGGATATTCTCTTGTCCGGCAGCATGGAGGAACGTGCTTCCGTGGTCGCTGAGTATGGAAAAGAGGTGAGGAAGATTGAGCAGCGAATATCAGAGTTTACCGCTAGCCACCCGGCAGGCCGCCATGAGCGCAGCCGAAGCCTTAGCGCCGGAGCGGAGCGTTGATGAGGTGCGGGAAAGCCTGTCCGTCACCGAGAAGGGCCAGCCCGCCAACACCATCGGCAACTGCCGGACGGTGTTCTGCCATGACCCTCTCCTGCGTGGGGCGATCCGCCTGAACCTTTTGACTGACCGGGTGGACATTGTACAGGATTTAGGCTGGCGCAGGAATACCAGTGCCCTGACGGATACGGACGTGAAATATCTGCTTCTCTATTTTGAGCAGACCTATGGCCTGACCAGTGAGAAAAAGATGACGGCGGCGCTCTCCATCGTGGCGAATGAGAACTGCTACCATCCCATACAGGACGTGCTAAACGGCCTTGTCTGGGACGGGACGCCCCGCATCCGCTCCTGTCTCCATCATTTCTTAGGTGCGGACGAGAGCGACTATGTGGAGGAAATGCTGAAACACTTTTTGCTGGGGGCTATCCGGCGGGTATTCCGCCCCGGCTCCAAATATGAGGAAATGCTCTGTCTGGTGGGCGGTCAGGGGGCTGGCAAGTCCAGCTTCTTCCGCTTGCTGGCGATCCGGGACGAGTGGTTCAGTGACGACCTGAAAAAACTGGACGATGACAGGGTGTATCTGAAGCTGCAAGGACACTGGATTATCGAAATGTCGGAGATGCTGGCTACCAGCAGCGCCAAAAGCATTGAAGAAATCCGCTCCTTTATCAGCCGCCAGAAGGAAACCTACCGGACGCCCTACGAGGCCCAGCCCAAAGACCGGCTGCGGCAGTGTGTGTTCGGCGGTTCGTCCAACACACTGGACTTCCTGCCCCTTGACCGGGCCGGAAATCGGCGCTTTTTGCCGATCATGATTTACCCGGAGAATGCAGAGGTTCACATTTTGGAGGACGAGGACGCCTCCAGAGCCTATCTTTTACAGGTCTGGGCGGAGGCCATGACGATTTACCGCAGCGGCCACTACTCTATGAAGTTCAGCAAGTCCATCCAGCGCCAGCTGGTGGAGGTGCAGAAGGATTTCATGCCGGAGGACACCGAGGCCGGACAGATACAGGGCTTTCTGGAACACTACACCGGCAGCATGGTCTGCTCCAAACAGCTGTTCAAGGAGGCGCTGGGCCACACCTACGATGAGCCGAAGCGGTGGCAGCTGCACAATATCAACGAGATCATGAACACGGTGGTGACGGGCTGGAAACCATTCTCCAATCCCCGGATGTTCACCGGATATGGCAGGCAGAGGGGCTGGGAACGGGACGTTTCCGGCAACGAACTGCCCGGCAACGAAGATGGATTTGTGGAGCTGACCGAGGAAGAATGCTGCCAGCTGGAACTGCCGAAGGAGTGGATCGCATAAAATTAGCGGTCTGTTGCCGGGATGGTTGCCACTTGGTTGCCGGGTTTGTTGCCGGGGATTCTCCGGTCTGGATACGGAAAAAGCCTGTAAATAAGGTATTTTCTAATATCTATCTCTATCTCCGGCAACGAAAACAACGAGATTTTTCAAGAAAATTGATAAAGTAAGATTTGCAGGTCAGACGGTAGTTTACAGGTTTTCAGAGGTTCGTTGCCGGACTTCGTTGCCAGTGCTGCCGTCTGGCCTGCTACTCTATGGAGGTAGCCTATGGAAAAAAGCAAACAGCAGAAAAATAAAGTCCGTTTTGTGGTGGTGCGGGAGTTCTCCGGGGAGAAGTCCATGCGGGAAGCCTTTGAGCAGCTGATCGAGCGCCAGACCTGCGAACACTTCGAGGAATGGCTGGAACAGCGGGAAATGGCCGAAAACGCTGCGTAAAAACGGTTGATTCAGGGGCAGGGACATGGTACTATAATGGTATCGTGTCCCTGTTCATAGAAGGAGAACGCTATGAGCAGGAAAAAACAAGTCTATGAGAAAATCACCGCTCTCTACTGCCGCATCTCTCTGGATGACGGCGGCGACAACGAGAGTATGAGCATCAGCAACCAGAAAATCATGCTTCGGGACTTTGCTGAAAAGCATGGAATGTTCCAGTATGAATATTATGTGGATGACGGCTATACGGGCCGCAATTTCAACCGCCCTGCCTTCCAGCGCATGATCGCTGACATTGAGGCGGGGAAGATCGGCTGCGTCATCACCAAAGACCTATCCAGGCTTGGTAGGAACTATATTGAAGCTGGCAGCTATATCGAAATCTTTTTCCCCAAACACAATGTACGCTATATCGCCATCACGGACGGCGTGGACAGCCTGACCCGTCAGGAGATGGACATTACGCCCTTTAAGAATATCCTGAACGATATGTACAGCCGGGATATTTCTAAAAAGGTGCTGGCAGGCATCACCACCCGCTCCCGGCAGGGGAAGTTCTGCGGAGGGACGCCGCCCTTCGGCCTGATGCGTGACCCGGAGGACAAGGGGCATCTCATCATTGACCCTGAGACAGCGCCAATCATCCGCAAAATCTATGACTATGCCCTTGACGGGCTGGGCTGCATGAGGATTTCCAAACGTCTGATGGAAGAAAAAATCCCAATCACCCATGTCAAAGCCAACACGGAGTTTGACGCCAACTATTATTTCTGGGGCGGAGCCAGAATCAGTCACATCCTGAGAAATCCATTCTATAAGGGCGCACATTTGGTCTTTCGGACGCATCAGAAAGGCATCCGCTCCAACACCTATGACATTATTCCCCGTGACCAGTGGGAAGTGATCGAGGGCTGCCATGAGGCCATTGTGACGCCGGAGGAATGGGAACAGGTGCAGGAACTCATTGACCGCAGGCCGACCATTCAGGGGAATTCCTGCCCCTTTTATAATCTGTTCCACGGTCTGGTCTACTGCGCCACCTGCGGGAAGTCCATGCAGGTGCGGTATGAGAAAGTGGGCCGAACCGGGAAGAACCGCTTCACCGGCGAAATGCGGGAGCCGATTGACAAGGCGTACTATATCTGCCAGACCTACAACCGCATGGGCTGCAAGGTCTGTTCCAGCCACAAGATCGAGGCCAGGGATTTATACAATCTGGTGCTGAAAGACATTCAGGAACTGGCGGCGCAGGCTATGAAGGATGCCGATGCGTTCTACCAGCGGCTCAGCCGCCGGATGGAGCACCGGTATCTGGTGGACGCCTCCCAGACAGAAAAGGAACGCCTGCGGCTGGAAGCCCGAAATCAGGAAATTGACGGGATGTTCCTGAGCCTGTACACCGATAAGGCCAAAGGCATCCTGACCGAGCAGCGGTTTGTGAAGCTGACGGCGGCGCTGGAACAGGAGCAGGAATCCAACCAGAAACGCCTGCATGACCTGGCAATGATGCAAGGTCGTGCCGATGCGCAAGAAAGCGAAGTCCGCACTTTTATCAAGGAAATCCGGCGCTATGCCGCCATCGAGGAACTGGACGAGGCGGTGCTGAACCGGCTCATTAGCCGGATTCTGATTGGAGAAATCAAGAAGATTGATGGTCAGAGGACACAGGAGGTTAAGATTATTTACAATTTTGTTGGGGAAATGTCAAGGTAGAATTTAGACGCTAAATACTTTTAATTTATATCAAAAGTGATACAACAATTTTCTTTTAATGCTATCAGGCAATAAAGTTATTCCTTTGGCCAGAGTAAAAGGGATAACTTTATTTTGCTAAAGCATACTAAAAAGGGCGCGTTGCAGAAAATTATCCGCAACACGCCCTCTTCTATAAGTCCTTATGTCAAAATCAAATTATTGGTAATCTTGAATATTGGGATAAGCGGCACCGTTATTATGCGCGTAAGCTGCTTCAAAGTAGTCGAGGCTTTCAAAAGTAATGCCCTGATAGTTTCCGACATTCAACACATCAAAAGTTAGATTCAGAACATCACCAGCGGAATATTGGTCAAGAAGATTTCCTGCAAATTTCCATCCTATGTTTTCCTCATAAGTATCCTCGGTAAAATAAAATGTAGTCGCATCCTCAGTCGCATCATAACTAATGTCAATAATTATATCAGAGAAATGAACTTGATCTCCAGCATTAAAGTCTTTGAGATAATCTACAGTTTTTCCATCAGCAGGATTAATAAATTGAGCATTAAGTTGTGTCATATCAACAACCTCTGGAGGAAGAGAATTAAGTCTGTAAGATTCTGCAACAGAGAATTGATAAACTCTGTTATTATCCCCAAAGTAAAATCCATCTTCCGTCATAGGAACACTTGAACGAGCATTGGCATTGTAATAATGGGCATAATACAACTGCCATTTGTATGTCTCAGTTGAAACAAACTGTGCTTTCCATGTACCAGAACTGTCTCCTGCTTTCTTTGTATAAAACATATACTGATTTGTACCAGTAGTTGCTTGACTTACCGTATCACCAGAGGCATCTGACAAGATGAGTGCAATCTGTGTAAAAATATCGACAAAGATAATCCTATGTCCATGCATACGGATAGAACCAACGCTGTTATCTACTTCTGGACGAAAATAAACCTCAGGCCCCATATCACCCGTGTTATATTCTATGCTAGGTGAAACAAGATAGGCCCAACTACTATCCTTTTCACTCTGTCCATCGAGATCGATAAGCTTTTCCACATAATCTGAAAGGATAATCCAGCCAATCTTCCACCAATTCACTTTGCTTGCTTCAGCAGAAGAACTGATATTCTCGTTGTCGGCATAAGCAAAAGTAGTGTTAGAAAAACTTATGCACATAACCAAGGAAAGAGTAAGTGCAACAATCTTACGTGTTAGCTTTTTCATTAAAAGCCCCCCTTCTCTTATAAAACCAAAACAATAATGCAAATGATGGATGCAATAAAAAAGAATACTCCAGCAACCCGCATCAAACCAAGATATAAATCTGTAGGTTCACCGCCTTTTACAGAAAAGAAGTGTTCAATTTTCCATAAAAGTTCCGGCTTAAAAATCATAAAAAAACTTAATAGAAGCAAAAGGATAAGCCATATGTTATCTATGTATAACACTTCCTTTCTGCTAATACTGAAAATTCAAATAAAAAAGCGCATAAGTAGACAAATAATCATGCCTAACTTATGCGCAAATAGAAACAATTTTAATTCTAAGCCTCCAAAGCTGGCAGCGCCGGTAAAAATGCTCCATTATTAAGTTAGGCAACTTAACCTTAAAACAAATCATCGGTCTTACCTCCCAACAATATAAATTTCGACTTTTCACTTTTATTTTATCACCTAAAGCAGAACTTGTCAATGAATTTGTCTAAAATAAGTCGATTTTCTTTTTTGATTATGTGCATTTTTAACTAATAGAAAGAAAGTTGTATTGAGGGCGATTGGTGTTCCTTATTCCATATGTCGGAACTGTATGAAGTGAAAATAGTTTATCCGTTGAAGAGTCACTCCACAGGTTATGCTTGATTCTTTCAAAGTTATGTTTCTATAATATGCATCCGTACTGTCATATTATAATTCACATTATTGGATAATATAAATTGACAAGTATAAGATAAACAGACAAGGAGTCGCTGCCACCCGTAAAACGGGTGGCTCGGGACGCAGGCTTTAAGCCCACTCTACTTGGCCGCGCCTCAAGGCGCTAGCTTTCTCTTTTAGGCTATACTAAAGTTTTTATTTCCCTGGTACAACCGGGGATTTTTTTGCTTCAAGCCGCCAATTAGAACGGCAGCCACAAAGATTTTTCTTTGCGGCTGCCGTTTTCTTGAATTCATCACTTGACAATGTGGCAAAGATGAGAGAGCAGCGGACGAATCCAGTCTGCTTCACAGGAATCCAGATAGGCACATGAGAGAATTTCTGGAAGAAATACAAGGGCATGGTGAATCGAAGGGGTAGTTCCAATGCTGCAGAGCTGATGCAGTTCGTGACTGTTGATGAAAAGAAAAGTACCTTCGGAAATTGTCCGGGTTTCAGTTTTCAGTGTCAGAGTGAGAGTACCTTTTTCAACCCAGATCCATTCTAATTCTTTATGCCAGTGAAAAGGAACAGAGAGCCCGCCATGCGCATAATCCTGATGATAGATATGGAGCGGAACAGGTTCGGTTCCATGCACGGTAAAATCCCGGATTCCGCCAGAAAGAACAGGGGAACAAGATTCAGGAGAAAAGAGCTCTTTTGAACGTTCTTTTTTCATAAAAGTCAAAATCCTTTCATTAAATACGAAAATCAGGTTAGAAAATATAAGATAATATCATTATACTGCTCTTATAGGAAAAAAGAAAGAGAGGACAGAAAATGAAAAGAGAGTGGTGGCATAGCTTAACCGTATATCAGATTTACACCAGAAGCTTCTGTGACAGCAACGGAGACGGCATCGGCGATTTTGGAGGGATTCTGCAGAAGCTGGACTATCTGCAGGAGCTTGGTGTTGGAGCCATCTGGCTTTCGCCTTTTAACGATTCTCCTAATTACGACAATGGATATGATGTCAGTGACTATTATAAAGTAATGGAAGAAGCGGGCACAATGGAAGAGCTGGAAGAACTGATCGCAGCCTGTGAAAAGCGGGAAATTGTGGTCATGATGGATCTTGTTTTAAATCATAGTTCCCATCTGCACCCATGGTTCCTGGAAGCCAGAAAGGATCGAAACAGTAAATACCATGATTTTTACATCTGGAAGGAAGGAACGAAGGAGCAGCCGCCAGAAGGCGGCGGAGCATTCTTTGGAGGAAGCACCTGGGAATGGGTGCCGGAGGTTCAGGAATATTATTATCACAGTTTCAGTGTAATGCAGCCGGATCTGAACTGGAAAAATCCGTCGCTTCGGAAAGAGCTGTACCGGATGATCCAGTTCTGGATGGATAAAGGGATCCGTGGTTTCCGGCTGGATGCAATTGACAATATTGTAAAAGATGGACATGGAGGAAATGATACTCATTCAGAGCAGATTCATACATACTTAATGGAAATGAATCAGAATACGTATGGAAAATCAGAACAGATCCTGACAGTGGGGGAAACCGGAGGTGCTACGGTAGAAATGGCACAGCAGTATTCTGATCCGGAAAGCCAGGAGCTCAGTATGATTTTTCAGTTTGAACTGATGGGAATCGACGGCATCCGAAGTGGAAACTGGGATCCGAAACCGTATACGCTGCCGCAACTGAAGCAGCTCTTTGAAAAATGGCAGACGGGACTGGAAGAAAAAGGATGGAACAGTCTGTTCTGGGGAAACCATGATTTTCCGCGTGTCATATCGCGCTTTGGAAATGACAGGGAACCGTATCGGGAAAAATCAGCAAAAATGTTGGCTGTCCTTCTCCATGGGATGAAAGGAACTCCTTATATTTACCAGGGGGAAGAAATCGGTATGACAAATGTGTCAGGGCTTCGGATCGATGACTATCAGGATATCGAGTCTGTAAATTTTGCCGAAGACCGTAAAAAAGAAGGCTGGGAGGAAGAAAAAATTCGTACCTATCTTGCACGGAACAGCCGGGACCATGCGCGGACGCCAATGCAGTGGAATGCGGAAAAACACGCCGGATTTACAGCGGGAACACCGTGGATGGCGGAAAATCAGAATTACGAGGAGATCAATGTGGAAAACAGCAGAAAAAATCCGGATTCCCTCTTCTATTTCTATCAAAAACTAATTGCGCTGCGTAGGAAAAATGACACTCTTGTTTATGGGGATTTCCGTCTGATTGAGGAAGAAAATCCGGATATTTTTGCTTATGAGAGAAATCTGGGAGAGAAAAAGCTGATTGTGCTCTGCAATTTCCGGGATACCGCGGCAGAGATGAAAGCCCGATATGATTTGACAAAAGGAACGGTTCTGATTCATAATGATACAGAAAGTCTCACAAAAGAAGTGTGGAAGTTACAGCCGTATGAGGCGTATATGATTGAACTTCTGCAGTAAAAAGACAGAAATGAAAAGCAGCAGGAGAAGAAAACTGCAGGAGCAACTGGAAACAGGAGGGAGAAAATGTATCGCGTTCTTCTTGTAGAAGATGAAGAAATTGAACTGGAGACATTGCGGGATTATATTGACTGGAAAAAGAACGGGATTTCCAGAGTATTTACCGCGCGCAATGGCAGAAGGGCACTGGAGTGCCTGGAAGAAAATATGGCAGATATTGTGATTACGGATATTCAGATGCCAGGAATGAGTGGAATTGAACTGGCAGAGACGATCGTACGCCGGGGGTATCCATGCAAAATTGTTTTTCTGACAGGATATGATGATTTTTCCTATATCCATTCCGCTTTTCAGGTGAATGCCGTGGATTACCTTTTAAAGCCATTTACGATTGAAGAAGTAGAAGCATGTCTGAAAAAAGTGAGAAGTGAATTGGAGAAAAGTGAGATAGCAGACTGGTCGCGGAAAACGGCGGCGAAGCAGTTGCTGGAAATGGCTTTGCGGGAAAAACAGGAAACAGAGCTTTTACGGAAAAATTTCCGTGGTGTATTTGGAGAAGAACTGGAAGAGTGCAGGTTTGGAATCATAGCGGTTTATGGAAAAACGGAAGAAAACATCTGTAGCCAAATTCAGGAAAAATACAAGGGCATCCGTTACATCAGCAAAACGGAACGGATCAGCATTCTGCTGCTGGCGGGGTATCTGTCGGTGAAAGATACGGCATTTCAGATCTGGAATGATTTGAAAGAAGACGCACCGAGAGCCGTTGGATGGTGCAGTGGAGCATGGACAGCTGACTGCCTGTACGAAAAGGCGGAAAAACTTCGGAACTGTTGTGTTCTGGCATTTCATATGGATCCACCGGAACTTTTCTGTGCAGATGAAAAAGAAACGGAAGAGGAAAAAGCATATCATTTCCGGGAACAGAAGGAGCGGAGAGAAGAAATCTGTCGTCTGGTCAGCAGCGGGAAAAAGCAGGAAACGCTGCAGACCATGAAAGATTATTTTCAACAGCTAAAGGGGCTTGCGCCGAAAACATTTGCGGGAGAAGTTTATAATCTCTATATGTATCTATGGAACCGTCTTGTTTTGAGCGATGAACTGCTGGAAAACTGGATGGAAGCAGAAAAAATTTTGAGAGAAAATGAAATTTTTGAAGCAAACAACAGTTATCAGATGCGGGAAAAGATGAAGCAGTATCTGGAACGGATGTTGGCATTTTTTGAAGAACAGAATCAAAATCCAAATTACTATGCCGTTTATCAGGTAAAAACATATCTTCAGGAGCACTGCTCGGAAAGCGCAGATATCGAGAAGCTGGCCGCGGAGGTCGGTTTGTCTCCGAATTATCTGAGGAGCCTGTTTAAAGAGGCAACAGGAAAAACGATTTTGGAATACAATACGGAAATGCGTCTGCAGAGGGCGGCGGAACTGTTAAAGAATAAGAAAAATAAAGTACGGGAAGTGAGTCTGGCGGTTGGATATGAAAATGTTTCTTACTTTGGCGTTGTGTATCGCAATGGCGATGAGTGTCCTGATGGCAGCGGGAATGCTTGCAGGATGCGGATCAAATGGCAGTACATCATCAAGTACTGCATCCGGCAGTGCATCATCTGCATCAGGCGAGGTATCAACAGACGGAGTTACGATTTCTATCTTTGACAAAAACTCCGGAAGCAATACCTTTGATGATCCAGTTGCAAAAGCAATTGAGGAAAAAACAGGTGTCAAAATTCAGGTAGAAAATCCAACCGGAGATCCGCTGGAAAAATTGAACCTGATGCTGACCGGTCAGAATTACCCGGATATCGTCCTGATGGATCGTGGAAATGATATTGTAAACCGTTACATTGAGGCAGGCGCACTGCTTCCGTTGAATGATCTGATCGATGAGTACGGCCCGGATGTAAAAGAGATGTACGGGGAAACCTTAAACAAGAGTCGTTATACCGATGGAAAAAATTACTATCTGAATAACTGGTACGGAGAAGATCCGGATCCGGTAGCCGGTGTTCTGATGCGCTATGATTATCTGTGCGAAATCGTTGGAAAAGACCGCGCAGACAGCGATGAGCCATTTACACAGGAAGAGTATATTGACATTTGTAAGAAATTCAAAGAACTTCATCCGACCATTGACGGAAAAGAGAGTATTGCCATTACCTTTGATGCAGAATCCAAAAACTACGATGGAACATTAAAAGGAATGTATGGTCTGAAAACATATTATCAGGATGGGGACAATCTGGAACATGTTGCCAAAGCACCAAACTTCAAAGAGATGATGTCCTTTGCCAATGAACTGTATACCGAAGGCCTTCTGGACAAAGAGTGGGTTGTCAACAAGAAAAATCAGTGGACGCAGAAACTGTCTGCAGGCAACGTATTCAGTACCTTTGCTTCCTACTGGGATACCGATGCAGCAAATACAGCACTTGCTTCTTCTGTAGGAGAAGATGCAAAATTCTATTCCTATAAAATCCTTGGAAACGGAATCAGTGCAGATGAAACTACTTACTCCGGAAGAAGTACACTTGGCTGGGATGCAATCGCGATCACCAAGAATTGTAAAAATCCGGAAGCAGCCATGAAGATGATCAACTACCTTGCAAGCGAAGAAGGACAGTATCTTCTGATGTGGGGTATTGAGGGAACCAACTGGAATATGGAAGATGGAAAACACGTTCCGAACGATGATCTGATTGAAGGATTCCAGACGGATTTTGACAAAACAAAACTGGATACCGGCGTCCGCAAATGGACCTGGTTTGTAAAGAACGGAAATGGTACAGACGGAACTCCATACGATGTATCACAGTATAAAGTAAAAGAGACCCGGCAGGTGGCTATGAATCACTTTGGTGAGAACGACAGATGGGATACCGCAGAATTTGCAGGCCTTACCCCGGCAGGAAGCACTCCGGATGGCTTGAAATGGCAGAAAATCCAGGATATCTACGATCAGGAATATCCGAAGATTGTGAATGCAGACAGCCACGATGCGGCAATGGAAGAGTACGACAAGATGATTTCCGAAATGAATGACGCAGGACTGGAAGATGTAGAAAAAGTTATCACGCAGAATTATCAGGAGCGTATGAAACTCTGGAATGAGTAAGCTAAAGTAAAATAAAAAAATCACACACGGAAAAGAACCGGCAGAAATTGAAATACAGATTTCTATGTCGGTTCTTTTTTATCAGAAGAAGCATTGCGATTTTCAAGGAATCTGGATATAATGAGGAAAACTGGAAAAACAGGGAAATCCAACCGCATGAGACAGGAGGCATCGTACATGGCAGCGAAAGAACAGTTAACCGCAATGGAAATGATCTGGGGATTTATGAGTGGGACGACAGGACATATGGGAAAGACGGACTTTGCGCCGCAGAAGGAAGCGTTCGGGGATTTTGCATCTCCGGAAACGTATTTTCCGCGCGTGGTGCCGGAGAGCGAGAGCATCTCATCGGAAAAGCTGACGCAGATGCTTCGTGAGCTCGCCGCTGCGCGCCATACGGACATGCATCATCTGCTGGTCCTGCGGAACGGACATGTCATCTGCGAATGCAATTTCGCCCCATACCGCAGCGGCATCTGGCATGCGACGTATTCTATGTGTAAGAGCATCACTGGCATGGCGGCTGGTTTTCTGATCAGTGAAGGAAAACTTTCCCTGGACGAGAACGTCTATGATATTTTTGAAAAACGAAACGGTCTGCTGCAGAAGATCCTGCGCCCGAATCTGACCGTGAAGCATCTTCTGACGATGAAGAGCGGCGTACAGTTCAACGAGATGGGCGTTGTTTCCGGCAACGACTGGGTGGACAGCTTCTTAAATGCGCCGGTCAAGGGAACGCCGGGCGAAGCGTTTGAGTACAACAGTATGAACACGTATCTGCTGTCTGCAATCATACAGGAGCGCACCGGCATGAAAATGGTAGATTACCTGCGGCCGCGTCTGTTTGAGCCTCTCGGCATCCGGAAAGTTTTCTGGGAGAGCTGCCCGGCAGGGATTACGAAAGGCGGCTGGGGCCTCTTCCTGTGCCCGGAGGACGCGGCCAAGCTCGGGGTGATGTACGTGAACGGCGGAAAATTCGAAGGAAAACAGATCGTCCCGGCGGAATGGGTCGCAGCGTCCACCTCCGTTCATGCGACACCGCCGGAAAAGATGGGAAAATATGGCTATGGTTACCAGGTCTGGATGGAGGAGCGGCCGGGCAGCTTTGCGTTCAATGGCATGCTGGGGCAGAACGTGCTCGGTTATCCGGATACCGGCGTGGTGATTGTGACGAATGCGGGCAGCAACGAGCTGTTCCAGACGTGTGAGATGCTCGACATTGTGCGGAAGTATTTCGGCGCGGAATTTGGTGCAGAGCTGAAATCCGGCGAGGCGGAAAGCCCGATGGCATATCAGAAGCTGGTGCAGACCTGCCGTGATCTGGAGGGCGCGAAAGAGACACCGGGAAGAATCCTGCGCGGCGGCTGGAAGCGGAGAACACCGGGGCCGCGGAACAGCGGAACACCGCGTCAGATCGACATGGCGCAGCTTCTGCACGGAAAAGAATATAAAATGGAAGACACGCATGTCGGCATGTTTCCGCTGACGCTGCAGGTCTTCCACAACAACTTTTCCGACGGCATCCGCCGCATCGGTTTCTTCTATGAAAAAGGCCGTTTCTTTGTAGCGCTGACCGAGGGAGAAAAAACACAGCGCATTGAGATCGGTCTTACGGGGTCCAAAGTTGTAGAATGGGTGGAAAACGAGGAATCGTATCTGCTCGGAACGACGGGACAGTTTGCGGAGAATGAAGACGGCGAACTGGTGCTGAAGCTTGAGTTTGCATTTCTGGAAGAGGCCGCAAGACGGAGGGTCAAAATCATTTTCCAGCGTGATTTCGAGCGGATCAGACTGGAGTGGAATGAGACGCCGGGCAAGGATCTGATTATCGAGGGCCTTGAATCCCTCGTGACGGATGTGGCGATCGCACCGCTTCTGCCGTCGCGGTTCCGCGAGCGGAGCCTTGACATGATCCATCTGCTGATGGCACAGACCATTGAGCCAATGGTAGAGGCACACCGCGTGCGGCCGGGGGAAGAAACGGAGACAGAAGAAGCGGCAGCGGAAGCTGAATCGGCCGCGGCAGTGGAAAATGCGGAAAACGCAGAAGAAACGGTGTAAAAACAGAAAAAATCAGAAGAGAAATGTGGATAAAAAAGGGAATGGAGCTGCCGGATGCGCAGTTCCATTCCCTTTTAAAAATACAGATTACAGATTCAAAGCCATATCGCCGGATTTGATCAGGTTTGCCTTGCGGAATACCTCTGAGAAGAACAAGGTGATCACAGCCGGAAGCACGAAGTGGAGCAGAATGATTTTGATGATGACGAGCTTCGGATCATCGTAAGCGATCATCGTCTGATACGTTGTGATCTGTCCGACAAGACCTGCGGAACCCATGCCGCTTCCCGTTGCATTATTCTGCATATTGGCGAGGATTGTGGAGACGGGTCCTAAAATCGCACTCGAGAAGATGACGGGCAGCCAGATCAGTGGATGACGCATGATGTTCGGCACCTGGAGCATCGAGGTTCCAAGACCCTGTGCGACAAGGCCGCCGAATTTGTTTTCCCGATAACTTGCAACCGCGAATCCGACCATGTTGCAGCAGCAGCCGATCGTTGCGGCACCGGCGGCAAGACCGGAAAGATTCAGAATGATGCCGAGTGCAGCGGAGCTGATCGGCAGTGTCAGAACCATACCCATGACGACCGAAACAACGATGCCCATGATGAACGGCCGCTGTTCCGTTGCCCAGTTGATGATGCTTCCAAGGCCTGTCATCATCTGGGAGATCGGCGGTCCGACGAGCAGTCCGACAACGGAACCGGCTCCGATGGTGATGACCGGTGTCACGATGATATCAACCTTGGTCTTGCCGGAAACCAGATGGCCGCAGGTGATGCCTGCGAAAGCTGCGATGAAAGCGCCGAGCGGTTCGCCAGGTCCTGCCAGAACGGCATTTCCGTCCACAAAGAATGTGCCGCCGGTGATCTTGCCGGCATAACCGCCGACCATGGCGGCGACGGCTGCAGAAACCGTGACAAGCGGGCTTTCCCCATATTTCACTGCCACGCCGACACCGATACCGGCACTTGTCAGGGCTGCGGCAGCTTTTCCAAGCAGATAGATCACATTTCCGGTCGAACCGCCGATCAGAAGACCGATCTGCTGAATCATCGTACCAATAATCAGGGTTGCAAAAAGACCCTGCGTCATGCCGCCGAAGCCATCAATGAAGATGTGCGAGGCGACTTTTTTGATTGTTCGCATATGGAATTCCTCCTCATGTATGTGGTGTGTTACTGTATTCACAAGTGACTTGTCAGTCGACTTTTAGTCTATCATAAGATGGGGGCGGGTGCAATCCTTTTCCGGGGGCATAAGTTGACAAAAGAAAGGGGCACGCTTATAATTGAGACAAATTCAGAGCGCTTCGAGAAAACAGCTCAGACAGTAAAAAAGTGATAAAGGAGACGCATGGGAAAACAGAAAAAGAAACAGAAAAAACGCGGCAATCCGCTTTGGACTCTGGTATTTTTAGCGGCACTTGCTGTTTTCTGCTTTTCCGGGTACAAGCTGATCGGCATTTACCTGGATTACAAGACCGGCACGGATGAATACCGGGATCTGCAGCAGTATACGACGGAAATTACAAAAACACCAGAGACACCGGCAACGACGAAAACAGAGGAGCCACAGGCGGAATCCGAACCGGCGGAGCCTTCCGAACCGGAGCCGGAACCACTGTCGTATCCGACAGAACCGCCGCTTGCCGTCGATTTTGAATCCTTAAAAGCGATTAACCCGGATGTGAAGGGATGGCTTTATATCGAAGCTCTCGACATCAGTTACCCGGTCGTACAGGGGCCGGACAATGTTGCGTATCTTCATACGACGTATGAGGGAACGAGCAACTTTGCGGGTTCCATTTTCCTCGATTACCAGAATCAGGATGATTTCAGTGATGGAAACACAATCGTTTACGGTCATAATATGAAGAATCTCTCCATGTTCGGAAAATTGAAACAGATGAAGGAGCAGGAAAAATATAGGGACAGCGTCTATTTCTGGATGCTGACGCCGGAATCAAACGATGTGTACCAGATTTTTTCTGCTTTTTATACGGAGGCAGACAGTGATGTCTACACGCTGTATTCCGGCGGGGGTGAAGCGTTTGTACAGTATCTGAATACCATGGCGGCGCGGTCAGAGATCCCGGTGGAGCAGCCGGAGATGGATGAAAACAGCCATATTATTGTGCTGTCCACCTGTGCGGCGAGCGATACGACTGGACGGTTCGTCGTTCTGGGCGTGCGGCGGAACCGGTAATGATTGGTCAGGAGGAGGAATGACAGATGGAAGAGGAAAGAAAAATCGAAGAACTGCAGAGATTGATTGATACGCATGAAAATATCGTATTCTTCGGCGGCGCGGGCGTGTCCACGGAGAGCGGGATTCCGGATTTCCGGAGCGTGGATGGCCTTTATCATCAGAAGTATGACGTTCCGCCGGAGACAATTTTAAGCCACAGCTATTTCCTGCGGTACCCGGAAAAATTTTATGCTTTTTACCGCGACAAAATGCTTCCGGTCGGCGCAGAACCGAATGCGGCGCACAAAAAGCTTGCAGAGCTGGAAGCGGCGGGAAAATTAAAAGCGGTTGTGACGCAGAACATTGACGGACTGCATCAGGCGGCGGGAAGTAAAGTAGTGTATGAACTGCACGGAAGCACACACCGCAATTACTGCATGAAATGCGGGGCAGCCTGCGATACAGAGCTGGTGAGAAAGAGCAGCGGCGTTCCAAGATGTGAAAAATGCGGAGGCATGATCAAACCGGATGTCGTACTCTACGAGGAGAGTCTGAATGAGAAAGTGCTCGACGGTGCGATCCGCGCGATTGCGGCCGCCGATCTTCTGATCGTCGGCGGAACGTCGCTTGCTGTGTATCCGGCAGCAGGTCTTCTCCAGTATTTTCGGGGCGATGCACTGGTCCTGATTAATAAAGGTGCAACACCGATGGACAACAACGCAGATCTTCTGATCCAGCAGCCGATCGGACAGGTGCTCGGCAGTATCCGGGTGTGAAACTTCAGAGCTGTGAAAAATGGAGGTGCGGCTCTGATGATACAGAGAGAACCTTGAGAAAAAATCTCGGAAAGTGTCAGGAAATATAAAAATAAGGCGGAAAAACATGGCAGAACATTACGAAGTAGGCGATATTGTAAAACTGAAAAAGCCGCATCCGTGCGGCAGCAGCGAGTGGGAAATCCTGCGTGTCGGCGCAGATTTCCGTCTCAAATGCACCGGCTGCGGCCACCAGATCATGGTAGCACGCAAGCTGGTCGAGAAAAACACCCGCGGATTACGAAAAAAAGATGCGTAATATCGTGAAAAAAACAAGAAAACACGCGAAAAAGGGCTTGCTATAAGCCCTTTTTTATGTTAAAATAACAAATTGTGACGTATAAAAATAATTCCTTGCTCCCCATAATGAAAATGGGGTGCCAAAAAGTCCAAAAGGAGGTAAAGCATGAACAAGTACGAATTAGCACTGGTTGTGAATGCAAAACTTGAAGAAGAGGAACGCGCAGCTGTAGTTGAGAAAGCCAAAGGTTATGTAACCCGTTACGGCGGAACAGTTGGCGAAGTAGAAGAGTGGGGCAAAAAACGCCTTGCATACGAAATTCAGCATATGCGTGAAGCATATTACTACTTTATTCAGTTTGAAGCAGACGCAACAGCTCCGGCAGAGATCGAGAGCCATATGCGTATTATGGATAACGTACTGAGATACTTAGTCGTTAAAAAGGAAGCTTAAGAGGTAAGCGAATGAATAAAGTTATATTGATGGGAAGATTGACCAGAGATCCCGACGTCAGATACTCTGCTGGAGAGAACTCCACAGCGGTAGCCCGTTATACACTGGCTGTTGACCGCAGATTCCGCAGAGACGGCGATTCCGCAACCGCAGACTTTATCGGATGCGTTGCTTTCGGCCGCCAGGCGGAATTTGCAGAGAAATACCTGCGTCAGGGAACGAAGATCGCCATCACCGGCCGCATTCAGACCGGAAGCTACACCAACCGTGAAGGCCAGAAGGTTTACACGACAGACGTAGTTGTAGAAGAGCAGGAGTTTGCAGAGAGCAAAAATGCAGGTGGAAACAACGGAGGATACTCCGCACCGCAGCATAGCAATCCGGCTCCGTCCGCGAATACATCTGACCTGGGCAGCGCCGATGGTTTTATGAATATTCCCGATGGCATTGACGAAGAATTGCCATTTAATTGATAGAAAAGGAGAGATTGATCATGGCTTATAATAATAGTGAAAGACCAGCTTCCAGAAGACCGGCCCGCAGAAGAAGAAAAGTTTGTGTTTTCTGTGGTGGAGAAGAGATCAGCTACAAGGATGCAGCTAAACTGAAAAAATATGTATCCGAGCGTGGTAAAATCCTGCCGAGACGTGTAACTGGAACCTGCGCAAAACATCAGAGAGCAGTAACAGTAGCCGTTAAGAGAGCAAGACATATGGCTATTATGCCGTACGTAGATGATTGATTCTGACTTGCGCTAAGCACTGTCCGAACGTTCATTTTGAATCGGTAAATAAATGGAGGTATCTGCCCGAAAAGGGCGGGTACCTTTTTTGTATCCAGAAGTATCTTGTTGCCAAAGTACAGGTCAAAGTGGTATAATCGGAAGGACAGGAGCGAAATACAACACGCAACGTTGGAAAGGTGTTAGGAAATGAAAAGCAAAATGAAGTTGAGCGGCCAATTGCGGAGCTATCTTCGATGGCCGCTGATTTTGTCCATCCTGATGCTTGTGATGAATATCGGCATGTATTTTGTGGATGTGATGGCAGGAATGTGGTTCACGTTGTTTTTTGCAGTCTATGTGATCGCAGCCGCAGTTCTCTATTACAGACAGCGTCCGCAGGTGATCAACGAGCTGATTACCTTTGCGACCGAATACGGTCAGGTTCAGAAGCATCTGATCCAGGAACTGGCGCTGCCCTATGCCGTTATGGATTCGCAGGGAAAACTTCTCTGGGTCAACAAAGAGTTTACAAAAATCACAGGGAAGGATACACAGTATCATAAATGTATCGCCACCATTTTTCCGGAGCTGACGGTCGAGCGGCTGCCGAAAAATGAGGAGGAGACCGACATCAACGTGGCTTACGGCGAAAAGAATTTCCGTGCCCATGTAAAAAGCGTCTGCATCGACGAGCTGATCCAGAATTCGGAGATGATCAACACAGATATCAAAGGCTATTTTATTCAGGCACTGTATCTGTTCGATGAGACGGAGCTCCGCGAGTATATGCGGAAATTCGAGGACGAAACGATGGTCACCGGTCTTCTGTATCTGGACAACTACGACGAGGCGCTGGAGAGCGTCGAGGAGGTCCGCCGTTCCCTTCTGACCGCACTGGTCGAGCGAAAGATCAACAAATATTTCAACGATCTCGACGGACTGGTGAAGCGGTATGAGAACGACAAATACATCGTGGTCATGCGCCGGAGTTCGTTAAATGAACTGAAAGAGAAAAAATTCGATATCCTCGAGGACGTCAAGACCATCAACATCGGAAACGAGATGGCGGTCACAATCAGTATGGGTATCGGAGCAGATGCTGGATCGTTTGCGAAAAACTCCGAGTATGCGAAAATCGCGATCGACCTGGCTCTTGGCCGGGGCGGCGATCAGGTCGTTTTAAAGGACGGTTCGAAGATTCAGTATTTCGGCGGAAAAACGCAGGCTGTGGAAAAGAATACGAGAGTTAAAGCCCGCGTCAAGGCGCACGCGCTGAAAGAATTTATGAACACGAAAGAGAAGGTCGTTGTCATGGGGCACCGCCTGCCGGATGCCGATTCGTTCGGTGCGGCCATCGGTATCTACCGTGCGGCGAAAACGCTGAATAAAAAAGCGTACATCGTCATCGACAACCCGACCAGCTCGATCATTCCGCTGATGAATACGTTCCGCGACAACCAGGATTATGAGGCGGACATGTTTGTCAACAACCATGAGGCGAAAGAGATCATGGACGACAACACGCTGCTCGTTGTGGTCGATACGAACAAGCCGAGCATCACACAGTGTGAGGATCTGCTGTACATGGCGAAAATGATCGTCGTGCTGGATCATCACCGGCAGGGAAGCGATACGATCCGCAACTCGGTGCTTTCCTATATTGAGCCGTATGCATCATCCGCGAGCGAGATGGTTGCCGAGATTCTCCAGTATTTTACCGAGGGAATCCGCATCCGGAACGTGGAGGCGGACAGCATCTATGCCGGCATCATGATCGATACCGACAACTTTATGCAGAAAACAGGTGTCCGCACGTTCGAGGCGGCAGCTTTCCTGCGCCGCTGCGGTGCGGATGTGACGCGTGTGCGCAAGCTGTTCCGTGAGGATATGAACGATTACAAGGCAAGAGGAGAGACGATCCGCAATGCGGAGCTGTTCCGCGGCCAGTTCGCGATTTCCGAATGCCCGAGCGACTATGTGGACAGCCCGACGGTGGTCGGAGCACAAGCGGCGAACGAGCTGCTGAACATTGTCGGTGTCAAGGCGTCCTTTGTACTGACCGAGTATAAAGGCGTGATCTATATCAGCGCCCGCGCGATTGATGAGGTCAATGTACAGATCATCATGGAGCGGATGGGCGGCGGCGGTCATCTGAATATGGCAGGATGCCAGCTTGAGACCGTCGATCTGGAGGGGGCGCGCAGCCTCCTAAAATCAACCTTAACAGAAATGCAGGATGGAGGAGAAATCTGATATGAAAGTTATCTTACTGGAAGACGTAAAAGCACTTGGTAAAAAAGGACAGACTGTAAACGTAAGTGACGGATATGCAAGAAACATGCTTCTGCCGAAAAAACTCGGCATCGAGGCAACCGCAAAAAACCTGAATGAGCTGAAACTCCAGAAAGCACACGAGGACAAAGTGGCAGCAGAGCAGCTCGCTGAGGCACAGGCTTTCGCGAAAGAGATTGAGGACAAACAGGTTACCGTAGCAATCAAAGTCGGCGAGGGCGGAAAAGTATTCGGAAGCGTATCGGCAAAAGAGATCGCTGAGGCAGCAAAAGAGCAGCTCGGATACGACATCGACAAAAAGAAAATGCAGCTTCCGAACCCGATCAAGGTTCTTGGAACGACAGAAGTGCCGATCCGCCTGCATACCAAAGTAACTGCAAAGCTGAAAGTTATCGTAAAAGAAGCATAATTCTATGGAAGAAGCACTGATTAAACGAATCCTTCCGCACAGCATCGAGGCGGAGCAGTCGGTCATCGGTTCCATGCTGATGGGGCGCGAAGCCATCATGGCGGCATCGGAAATCCTGACGAGCGACGATTTTTACCAGCACCAGTACGGCGTCATTTTTGATGCCATGGTGGAGCTGTTCAATGAGGGAAAACCGGTCGATCTGGTCACCCTGCAGAACCGCCTGCGTGAAAAGGATGTTCCGCCGGAGATCAGTTCGATGGAGTTTGTCCGCGATCTTTTAAATGCGGTGCCGACTTCGGCGAATGTGCGCCATTATGCGAACATCGTCAGCGAGAAAGCGGTGCTGCGCCGTCTCATTAAGCTGACAGAAGAGATTGAGAATGACTGCTATCTGAACAAAGAGCCGGTGGAAGTCATCATGGAGGAGACGGAAAAGAAGATGTTCCAGTTATTGGGCCAGCGGAATTCCGGAGACTTCATGCCGATCCGCCAGGTTGTCATCAATACGCTGGAGAACATCGAGCGTGCATCGAAGACGAAGGGAAATGTCACGGGTATTCCGACCGGATTCACGGATCTGGACTACAAGACATCGGGTCTGCAGAACTCTGACTTTATCCTGATTGCGGCACGTCCGTCTATGGGTAAAACGGCGTTTGTCCTCAATATTGCGCAGTATATGGCGTTTAAGAAAGACAAAGCCGTTGCGATTTTCAGTCTCGAGATGTCGCGGGAGCAGCTGATGAACCGTCTGCTCTCGATGGAGTCGAAAGTAGATTCCCAGCATCTGAGAACCGGAAACCTGAAAGACGACGAATGGAGCAAGCTGATCGAGAGCGCCGGCATGATCGGTGAATCCCGACTGATGATCGACGATACACCTGGTATCTCGATCGGAGAGATGCGGTCGAAATGCCGCAAATACAAGCTGGAGCACGGTCTTGATATCATCATCATTGACTACCTGCAGCTGATGTCGGGAAGCGGAAAGAGCTCCTCGGAATCGCGCCAGCAGGAGATTTCGGATATCAGCCGTTCCTTAAAAGCACTCGCGAGAGAGCTGAATGTGCCGGTTGTTGCACTGTCCCAGCTTTCCCGGGCTGTTGAGCAGCGTACCGACCACCGTCCGATGCTTTCCGACCTGCGTGAGTCGGGAGCGATCGAGCAGGATGCCGACGTTGTTATGTTTATCTATCGAGATGATTACTATAATAAGGATTCCGAGAATAAGGGAATCGCGGAAATCATCATCGCCAAACAGCGAAACGGCCCGATCGGAACCGTCAATCTGGTCTGGCTGCCGGATTATACGAAATTTGCGAATGCAGAGAGATAAAAGAAAATATTTTATGTGTCAGAACGTGTCGTGGGATAGTCCTGCGGCACGTTTTTTGTGTATAATTGTATGAATTTGTCGGAATATTACGATGAGATTTTCTTGCGGCAGGGGATAACAGATCCTATAATAAAGGGAAGAAGGGAGTGGCTGCCGTATGGAAAATAGAACGTATCTGGTCACGGAGGCGGAGAAGCTGACCGGGGAGAAAGCGCATGTGCTCCGGTACTGGGAGGACGAGCTCGGCATGGAAATCCACCGCAATTCGCTGGGACACCGCTGCTATACTGCGCAGGACATTCAGATTTTTCTGGGAATCCGGGAACTGAAGAAAAAGGGGCTTCACCTGAAAGCGATCCGCGAGCTGATGCCGAAGCTGGTGCAGGCAACGGCGGAGATCAAAGCGTTTCCGGCGGAAGCGGCAGAGACGGCAAAGGAGAAGCCGGATCCGGCAATACCGGGAAAAGCGGACGAAGTGCCGGAGGTGGTTGTCGATCTTCTGCCCGAGCGGGAAGCAGAACAGCTGGCGGACACTGTGATGCGGCAGGAAGAGGAGGAGCGTCAGACGGAGTTTTACCGCGTGCTCGGCCGTCTGCTCGATCAGATGATACAGAAGCGGCGCCAGGAAGAGCGGAGCCGCCGTGTGGATGAGGCGATCCGCCGCCACCAGCAGAGCCGGAGAGAAGCAGCGGCGACGCTGGAGCAGAAAGGAAAACGGACGAAAGCAAAACGGGGCCATCGGAACAATGGGTAAATCGGACAGAAAAAAAGAACGCCTGTGAGAGGCGTTCTTTTTGGATCCACGCGGAAATCCGGCTTATTTTGCAGCCAGATAATCGTTGATCTGGTCTTCCAGAACCTGAGCGTCCAGGCCGTGAACCATAGCTGCTTCTTCCAGGGACTCACCCTGTGCAGAAGGGCAGCCGATGCAGTGCATGCCGGCTCCCATCAGGATTCCGATGATATTTGTATCCATTGCGATTAACTCGCCGATTGTCATGTCTTTCGAGATCTTTGCCATCTTAAAGTTCCTCCTTTAAATGTGTATATACCCGTCGTTCTGATTTTGACGGCTATTTTGATTATAGCGTACCCCCGGGGGGAATGCAAGAACAAATTCATAAGATTATAGAATGTTTATAATTTTGTACTTGTATTTCAGGGGGCAATCGTTTACAATGTGGATAGTACCGAAAGGGCCAAAAAATCTACAAGGAGGATAAGATCATGGCATATGTAATCACAGACGAATGTGTAAGCTGCGGAACCTGCGCTGGAGAATGTCCAGTAGAGGCTATCGCTGAGGGAGATTCCCATTACGAAATCAACCCGGATGTATGCGTTGAGTGCGGAACATGCGCAAGCGTATGTCCAACCGAGGCTATCACAGAAGAGTAATTTGTACGGAACGTACAAAAAAGGAAGTCCTTCGCGGACTTCCTTTTTTTATACATACGTTTCAAAACTTACAGAGAAGCCAGCTCCTGCAGAGCATTCTCTTTTACCATTGCATTTCCATGTTCCAGCAGAAATGCTTCAGCGGCCAGGGAGAAGGATTCCTGTCTGCCGTACTCAGAAAGAATGTTGCAGACCTTGTTGAATTCCTCCGGTTTGCAGCCGGACTGGTGCAGAACGAGCTGATAGTTGGCATCTGCCGTGTTCTTATAGAGGGAATTGCTGCCGGTAAAATACTGGTTCAGCGCTTTTGCGGAGCTGATGACATCGTCGAGGGTTGAGAAGTGGAAGGTGCGTACCAGATCCACATTCTTTTCCTCGGATGCCGCAGGCTCTTTTTCGTTTTCCTTCTGTGCCGCTTTCTTTGCGATTTCCTGTGCCTTGTTCTTCACATCGCAGAGCTTGTGGAATAGGTCGATGATGTCGTCCGCGCCGGAATACTGTACCGGTTCCGGTCCGTCCGTATCGTCGCCGGATGGAGCAAATTTGGCGAAGCGGGTGTCGAGCTCCTGTGGATCCTCGACTCTGGTGATAATGAGGACAATGCTGTCCGGAGCCACCGGAACGGCCTCGACCATGAGCGGGGCATTATCCACATTGAAGCCGAACTGCTGGTTGGCTTCAAGCATCATATCCTGAAACAGGCTGCGGGCCTTTTCCGTGCCGTAAGCCAGTTCGCTGAGCTTTAAATTTCTTTCGGCAAGATCGGCGCTGGTCAGTGTGCAGCGGATCTTGTTATCATTGATTTTTTCTATTTTCATAACTCTCACGTCCTTAATTACTCTTTACTTATATAAATAGGGCTGCTTACGATATAGTATAACACATCACGGAAAGAAGTAAAGAACTTAAGATTTTTTTTACATTTCGCATAATTTTTTCAGAAATGAAGGGACAAACTTTATTTGTAATTCCCCCGGTTTGAAGTATAATAGGAGTTGGGGAAACCTTTGCTTCTGCCCGGAGGGTGCATACTCCGGCCGGAAGCAGGCACAGAAAAAACGGATCGGATAAGAAGGCGTCCCCGCGAAACATGATCATTGAAACTAAAAACAAAAGTATTTCATACGGATCGAAGGGGCTTTCTTTTTTGTACGTCACAACTGCAAATAAGCCATGAAACAAACAATCGACAAAACTTTTTAAACAGATTTTCTGAAAAATACCCAATAGCAAAAAGCAACGATACTTTCGTTACTGTTCAATCAGCAGTGAAACACCTGTTGTTTCGCTGCGTAAGAACATGATTCAGGTGTGAGCAGCCCTCCTTTTGCGAAGCAAAATTTTAAATGAGGGCTGCGAATGTTACAGTTCGCTGGGAACCAGTGAACTGTAACGATACTTTCTGACTCGCATGCGGTTCCCTTGCGCATAACGGTTGCTATTGGGTATTTTTTTTGTTATAATGGGCGCAAGTGGGGAGATCTTCAGAGCGAGGAAAAGGGGAAAAGAACACATGAAGGAGCAACAGAAGAAAAAAGCAGCGCCGGTACTGGTCGTACTGATTCTGATCGTGATAGTCGGTGCAGCAGGCGTTGTTTCATTTTTGATAAACCGATATAAACCCGGAACCGAATACATGGCCGGGAACGAATATTTTAACCTGACAGACGAAAACAGCGTTGCGCTGATCCAGAACGGAGAACTTCTGGAAGAGCAGGCCGTCCTTATCGGAGGAGAGCCGTATGCGGCATACACATATGTAGAATCCCAGCTGAACAGCTGCTTCTACTGGGATGAAGAAACAAAAGGAATCCTGCTTACAACGAGCGGCGGCGTGCAGACACTGCTTCCGGGCGATGCGGCCGTTGCCAAAACACCGGGCGGACAGCCTGCCGTACAGCAGGAGAGCGACGGAAAGGTTTACATTTCGCTGGATGTCGTAAAAGAATACACAGATCTCGACTATGCATATTACAGCGATCCCAACCGTGTTGTAATCCGGAATGAATGGGACGGCGTGGAGCAGGCGACGGTACAGTCAGACACCGCGCAGGTGCGCCAGAAAGGCGGCATCAAGAGTCTGATTCTTGCGGATGTACAGAAGGGAGACACCCTGCTGTATCTGGAAAATCTGGACAACTGGTGCAAAGTCATGACGGCGGACGGCTATACCGGATACATCCAGACAGAGGATATCTCCGAGCCGGAGGCCATCGAAGCGCGGACGGCAAAGAAAGATTCCTATGAAAGAATTACACGGGATCACAAAATCAATCTGGTCTGGCATCAGAGCACATCGACCGAGTCGAACGATGCGATGGCAGAGATGATAGCAGAAATGACCGGCGTGAACGTGATTTCACCGACCTGGTTTTCCGTGACAGACGAAACCGGTACGATTTCCAGCCTTGCGAGCGCCGATTACGTGAAACTGGCGCATGAAGCGGGACGGGAAGTCTGGGGATTGATTGATAACTTTAATGAAGCATTTGACGAAACAACCGATCTTGCCTACGCATCCGTGCGCAGTAGAATCATTGAGCAGCTGCTCGCCGAGGCAGCATCGTGCGGCATGGACGGCATCAACGTGGATTTCGAGAATCTGAAAGAGGCCGGAATCCCGCATTACCTGCAGTTTCTGCGGGAACTGACGAGCGCGGCGCATGCACAGAATCTTGTGGTGTCGGTCGATACGCCGGTACCGCAGGCTTACACGATGTATTATCAGCGCGGCGAGCAGGCAAGATTTGTGGACTATATGATTGTCATGGCCTATGACGAGCATTTCGCGGGAAGCGAGGAGGCAGGCTCTGTTTCATCCCTCCCGTTCGTACAGCAGGCCGTGGAGGAGATGACGCGGGTGATGCCTGCCGATCAGGTGATCTGCGGAATCCCGTTTTATACCCGTGTCTGGACGGAAAAGTTCGGACAGAGCGCCATTACCAGCGAGGTGCTGGGCATGGATGGCGCCAAAAACTATGCCAAAGAGAATCAGATGACAGAAACCTGGGATGCATCCCTTGGCCAGAATGTGGCAACGGTAGAAACTTCCGATGCCAGATACACGATCTGGATGGAGGATGAGCAGTCCATGGAGGAAAAACTGAAAGTGATCCAAAGTGCCGATCTCGCCGGAGTGGCAGAGTGGAAGCTCGGATTCGAGTGCGCAGACGTCTGGAGTCTGATTTCAAAATATATTGAAACAAACAGTTGACGAGGAGTCCGGGAAGGATAAGGGGAATGATAAAAGCCCGGGCACGAAGGAGGAGTATACATGTCAGAAAACAATCACGAAGAATTATTTAAAACAACGCTGATGGGCGGTTTCGATAAGGACGATGTTATGACGAAAGTGCAGAACCTGAAAGATCAGGCGTATGCCGCTCAGAAGAAACTGGAAGCGAAGATCGAGGAAAAAGAGCAGGAAATCGAGAAGCTGAACCGCAAGATCCGCGAGCGTGAGGATAAAATCGAGGAGCTCGAAAAAAACATTCATGAGAAATACCAGAGCTATATCGACAATTATGACAGCATCAGCGGCCTTGTGTTTGAGGCACAGGTGAAAGCGAAAAAACTGACACAGGAAACAGAGGAGAGCTGCAGAAAGCTAAAAGAAGAGACCGAGGAAGCCTGCCGCCGGAAAACCGAAGAAACGGACGAGTCCTGCCGCGAGAAAACGGAGGAAACGGATGAGGCGTGCTGCAAAAAGAGAGAGGAGACAAACGAGTCCTGCCGGAAACAGCGGGAAGAGACAAAGGAATCCTGTGCAAAGCAGCGCCGCGAGACGAAGGAACAGTGCGAATACATGGTAGAGAGCGCACGTCAGAAGGGCGAGGAACTGGCTGCTGTTTATGAAGAAAAACTGCAGGCCGAAGCAGAAGAAATCCAGAGCCATATGGACGCGGAGCTGCAGAAAGCCAACACCAGATACCAGAAGATTTACGCCGAGATGGAAACCATGACGAGTGTACTCGAGAAGAATCGCAGAATTTTTGAGGAGACCTTTGCCGGCATCGAAAAAATGCGTGAAGAGATGAAACGTTCTGCATCGGAAGTAGAAACCTTCATGAAAGATCCGGTAAAAAGTATCTTTCCCGGAGAAGCAAAAGAAACAGCCGCAGAGCCAGACCGTGAAGATACCGCAGAAGAAGCAGACGAAATCGTCGAAAATTCCGCAGTCATCGATTTCGAAAATGAGCCGGATTATCTCGATGATGACAACGACGAAGAAGAGGATGAAATCCCGAATCGCGCGCATGATGAAGAAGATGAGGAAGAGTAACCGGAAGCAATAAGAGTTGTAACCTGCCCCGCTGCTGCATAAAATGACCAAGAAAGGAAATTTGCAGCAGGGGGCTTTTCATTTGGAAAAAGGGAAAAAACTGGAATGGCTGATGGCGGTGATTCTGCTTTCGGCGGCGTATGTTCTGTCCCGCGAGGGCGCACGGCTGGTGGCAGCACAGAAGGCAGCCACAAAAGTAGTGGTGCTGGACAGCGGCCACGGCGGCGACGATCCCGGCAAAATCGGGGCAAACGGTGTCAAAGAAAAGGACATCAACCTTGCGATTGCCCGTCTGCTGAAAAAGAAGCTGGAAAAGCAGGGAATCCTTGTGGTGATGACGCGGGAAGGGGAGGATGATCTCTCCGATCCGGGAGCCGTGAATGCGAAAGTGCAGGATCTGCAGCGGCGCGTGCAGCTGATTCATAAAAAAAAGCCGGACTGTGTGATCAGCATTCACCAGAACAGCTACCCGGATGCGGCGGTCAAAGGGGCGCAGGTGTTTTATTATACGGATTCAAAAGAAGGCGAAAAACTGGCGCTCTGCATGCAGGCTGCACTGGTCGCGGGGCTCGATCCGGCGAATCACAGGAAAGCCAAGGGAAACAAAACGTATTACATGCTGAAGAAGACAGACGCAGTGCTGGTGATCTGCGAGTGCGGATTCCTCTCAAATCCGGAGGAGGAAGCGCTCCTGAACACAAAGGAGTACCAGAAAAAGGTGGCGGATGCACTGTGTGACGGCGTTTTAACGTATCTGGGAGAAAAGAAGAATGGCAAAGAGAAGACACAGACGAAGACGGAAGAGACCGCTGCGGGCGCTGCTTCCGCTTATGCTTGCCCTGCTGGCGGCTTATCTGGTATTCGGAGAATTTGATGAGAGCGATCCCGCGCAGAACGGAAGCGGAGCGGACAGCAGCACTGCTTCACAGACGGCAGACGAAAACAATGGTCTGTCAGAGAATGGCGCAACACAGTTTCAGGCGGAAAATACAGATGAGGAGGAGCTGGCGAAGCGGTATTATTACAGCCAGCTCGATGAAAACAGACAGATGATTTACCGCGAACTGGTGCAGGGAATCGCGGAACACCAGGAAACCATCATCACAAAAGGCGGCGATCCCGATGTGACGGCGGAGGTTTACGGATGGGTCTATATGGATTACCCGGAGTACTGCTGGATCAACGGAGCATCACATGTCACGGGATACGGTGAGCCGAAAAACTACTGTGAGGTAGTTCCAGAATACACGATTTTTGCGGAGGAGATCACAGGCCGCCAGACCCAGATCAAAGGGGCGGGAAACGATTTCTTAAGTGATATCGACCGTTCGATGGATGACTATGGGAAGATCAAGGCTGTCTTTGAAAAATGTATCCGGCAGATTGATTATGTGAAAGATGCGCCAGAGAATCAGACACTCTACAGCGGACTTGTGAACGGACAGACGGTCTGCGCAGGCTATGCCAGAACGTTCCAGTATCTGATGAACCGCCTGGACATCCCGGTCATTTATGTGACGGGAACGACAGACACCGGCGAGGCGCACGGCTGGAATATCGTAAAGTGCGGAGACAATTATTACAACGTCGATGTAACCTGGGGCGATCCGGTATTCGCAGAGGGCGAGAGCGGCGAGTACAATCTGCCGGACGACCTGATCTACTACGATTTTCTCTGCGTTTCCGATGCGGAATTTTCGGACACGCATCAGGCGGATGCGAATCTGCCGCTCCCGGCGTGCAATGCAGATGACCTCGAGTATTACCGCCAGATCGGCCGGTACATGGATACATTTGATGCAAAACAGATTCTGTGGGAAATGGAGACGGATATTGAAGAGACGAAAGAGTATTCCGAATTTAAATTTGCCACCGATGATCTGATGGCACAGGTCATGGAAGCCCGACCGGAGCTTCTCGATAAGGCTTCCGGCTATCTTTGCAGCTATTACGGACTCGGGTCCGTAAAATATACATACAGCGAGGATACGGCGACAAGAAAGCTGATGGTATTCTGGCAATATAAAGGAGAACCGAGTGAATGACGGTTCTCCTTTAAAAATATCCGGAAACAAAATGTCGATCAGCTCGCGCTCGAGAAACTCGATGGTAATCAGGCACGAATAAGGGAGTTCGGAAACCTGGGAAACACTCACAAGATCCTGACGGACGGTGATGGAATGATCCGTGACATCGGTAACCTCTGCGACCCAGGCGGCATGCGGGATCGTCAGATGTTTCGCAATCAAAGGGCCGACCTGCGCGGTATCGCCGTCGGTTGTCTGACGTCCGCAGATAATCAGATCCGCGCCGCCGATCACCTGAATACCCTGCGCCGGCGTTAAGAATATCCCCCGTGGGGGCTTGTGAAAAAGGCCGATTTTTGGTAGAGTAAAGGGATATTTGAGCGGTTGGAGAACGACCGCGCCGGGAAAATTAAGAAAAAGAAGAAAGAAGCGGAAGATATGGAACAGGAATTATTACAGGAAATTGCCTCCTACTGGGGAACCCGTGCGGAGGGGTATTCTGAGGTCAATGAAAAAGAACTGGCGGGAAGCCAGAGAGAAGCGTGGCTGCATGTATTAGAGGAGCAGTTTCCAGAGAAAAAGAAAGAAGAGATGAAGATTCTCGATATCGGAACCGGCCCGGGATTCTTCCCGATGATTTTGTCGGAGGCAGGTTATACGGTGGCGGCTGTTGACTACACGGAGGAGATGCTGGAAAAGGCGAAAGAGAATCTGGGAAAATATACGAAATACGGTCTGGAGCGCGTGACGCTGCAGCGGATGGATGCACAGAATCTGGAGTTTGCGGATGAGACCTTTGATGTTGTCATTTCCAGAAATCTGACCTGGAATCTGGAAAAGCCGGAGCAGGCATACCAAGAGTGGATGCGTGTCCTGAAACCGGGCGGCGTGTTGCTCAATTTTGATGCGAACTGGTATGGTTATCTCTATGACGAGGAGAAAAAAGAAGCGTACGAGGCAGACCGGAAGAAAGTGGAAGAGCAGCAGCTCGACGATCATTATCTGTGCACGGACATTGACCGCATGGAAAATATTGCGCGCCAGGTGCCGCTCTCTGCGATGGAACGGCCGGCGTGGGATACGAAGGTGCTCGAATCCCTCGGCGTCTGTTCCATCCAGACCGATTCCGAAATCTGGAAGCGCGTCTGGAGCGAGGAAGAGAGACTGAACTATGCATCGACACCGATGTTTCTGGTGCGCGCGGAAAAAAGCGCAGAGCAGCCCTTCCAGCTTGGTGATGTGACCGTCCGCCGCGGCGAAAAATATCAGGGGGATATCTCCTTTGCGAATGGGGATATCGTGCTTCCGGGAACGATTATCTGTGGAAAACTTCCGGGAAAAACAATGCTGATCACCGGCGGCGTTCATTCCGGGGAATACGTCGGCATTCAGGCGTGTGTGGAACTGGGAGCGGAGCTTCAGCCGGAAAAAACGGTTGGAACGATCGTGATTTTAAAGGTCTTAAACCGTCCTGCTTTTGAAAACCGTGCGGGCAGTCTCGGACTTTCCGATGGCAAAAACCTGAACCGTGTATTTCCGGGCAACCCAAACGGAACCGAGATGGAGCGGCTGGCGTGGGCGATGACAAAGGAAGTTTTCCCGAAAGTAGATTACTATATCGACCTCCACAGCGGCGACGATTTTGAGGATCTGACGCCGTACGTCTATTACGCCGGAAAAGCGGCGCAGGAAGTGATGGAGACTTCGCGGAAAATGGCGGAGCAGGTGGATGTACCGTACATGGTGCGCTCCATGGTATCATCGGGCGGAGCTTACAACTATGCGGCATCCAGAGGAATTGCAAGTATTCTCCTGGAGCGCGGCGGCATGGGCGCATGGACATCCGAGGAAGTCAATTCGGACAAGCGCGATGTGCGCAATATCCTAAGCAGCCTCGGGATGTATCAGATCCGCCGCGATGTGCGGAACTACGTGCCGATGGAAGTGACGGATGTCCGCTATCAGGCGGCTTCGGAAAGCGGACTGTGGTATCCGGCGGCGAAACCGGGAGACATGGTTGCGGAGGGTGCACTGCTTGGAACCATCCGTGATTATAATGGAAAACTCCGGGAGACATGCCGCGCCGAATACACCGGTGTTGTGCTGTACCAGACGGGCAGCCTGCAGGTAATCGAGGGAGGATCTGTTGTTGCCTACGGACGGATCGTGCGCGAGCCGGAATATGACGACCGCAAAGAACAGATTGTCCATTACTGGGAAAAGCGGAGTGAGAGCTTTTTGGAGCAGAGACGCGCGGAGCTGGCCAACCCGATTGCGAAGCGCTGGATGAAAGAGATCGAAAAACAGATTCCGGAAAAGAGACGGTTAAAAATTCTTGATGTCGGCTGCGGAGCCGGATTTTTCTCAATTCTGCTGGCAAAAGCGGGCCATGAGGTCTTCGGCATCGACCTGACACCGGAGATGGTTGAGAATGCCATCCAGCTTGCCGAGGAGGAAAACGCCGACTGCCGGTTCCAGGTTATGGACGCGGAAAAACCGATATTTGCGGATGAAACGTTTGATGTTGTCATTTCCCGAAATCTGACATGGACCCTGCCGAATGCGGAGCATGCCTACAGCGAATGGATGCGTGTGCTGAAAACGGGCGGTATCCTGCTGAACTTCGATGCCAATTACGGAAAAGACGATGCTTCTGACACGAAAGATCTGCCGGAACAGCATGCCCATTTTAAAGTTGGAAATGAAATGCTTGAAGAGTGCGAACGGATCAAAGCACAGCTTCCAATCAGCCGGAAAAACCGGCCGGCATATGATGTGGCGGTGCTGTGTGAGAATACCAGAGGGGAAATTCACATTGATCCGGATCTTGGAAAACGGATTTATCTGGAAAAAGATGAATTTTACAATCCTGCGCCGATGTTTTCGATCTGTGCAGTAAAAAAATGAAGGTTTTCATACCGGAAAGAAATGATTTGCGGAGGAAAAGGATATGAAACAGTTTCAAAACTTTGAGGAAGAAAATATTCATTACTGGACCGGAAGAACCGATGTGGCAGCAATGGAGGCAATTGCACGGCAGACACCGCTGTCAGAAAAACAGAGACCGGAATGGGATCTTACCGTATTGCGGGTGGCGGGCATGGAAGCCAAAGCCGATCCCGAAATCTGGAAAGCGGTCTGGACAAAAGAAGAACGGATCAACAATGCTTCCACCCCGATGTTCCTGGTTGAAGGAGTAAAAAAAGATGCGTAACTATGTGATGAAAAGGCTTCTTCAGCTGATACCGATTCTCTTTGTGATTACCTTTTTGTCTTTTGGAATGATGCGGCTGGCAGGAAGCGATGCGGTACTTCAGAAGATGGAAAATACCGGCATGGTTATGTCACAGGATGTGATCGAACAGGCACAAAAGGAGCTTGGACTGGACAAGCCGTTTCTGGTGCAGTACGTTGTATGGCTGAAAAATCTGCTGCATGGGGACATGGGCGTAAGCTATATCTCAGGAGAAGATATTTTTGATACCTTTCTGGCAAAACTTCCGGCGACCCTGCTTCTGACCGTCGTTTCGATTGGATTGACGATTGTCATTTCCATCCCGCTTGGCGTGCTTGCGGCGGTAAAACAGAATCGGATGATCGACTACCTGATTCGGTTCTGCAGCTTTATGGGAAACAGTATGCCCAATTTTTTCGTGGCACTGCTTTTGATGCTGTTCTTTGCGATTCGCCTGAAGTGGTTTCCGGTTATTTCGGACGGAGTCAGTCTGCAAAGCGTGGCACTGCCTGCACTGACCCTTGCGATCGCCATGTCTGCCAAGTATCTGCGGCAGGTAAGGGCAACTGTTCTGGATGAGCTGGGGCAAAGTTATGTAACCGGCGCAAAAGCAAGAGGTATTCCATTTTCGACCACGCTGGTAAAGAGCGTGCTCCGCGCTTCGCTTGTGACGATTCTTACTCTGCTTACGCTGTCCATCGGAAGCCTTCTTGGAGGAACAGCGATTGTAGAATCTATTTTTCTGTGGGACGGAGTTGGAAAACTTGCGGTGGATGCTATCAGTATGCGTGATTATCCGATGATCCAGGCATATGTGATGTGGATGGCGATCATTTATGTCGGGGTTAACCTGCTTACGGATTTGGCGTATCGTTTTCTGGATCCGAGAATTCGCCTGGGAGGAATGGAAGGATGAAAAAAGAAAAGACCATTACCGTGCGCAGACAGAAAATTCAGCCGGACCGGACCAAAAAACGTTTGTGTTTTTTTGTGTTTCTGACGGCACTGCTTTTGCTGACAGTTGTTTTTGCGGAGCAGATCTGTCCCTATGATCCCAATGCGCAGGATACAGGGGCTGCGTTACTGCCGCCGGGAGCGGGACATCTTGCCGGAACAGATCGGTTCGGGCGGGATATGCTGTCCAGAATTCTGGTGGGTTTAAAAACCAGTGTTACTTCTACACTGATTCTAGTGGTTGTCGTTACCGTGACGGGAAGTATCCTGGGGCTGATCTGCGGATATTTCGGCGGAATTGCAGACACCGTTATTATGCGGGTTTCCGATATTTGTCTTGCGTTTCCCGGCCTGGTTTTTGCAATGGCAATCGCAGCTCTTTTAAATGGAGGAATCAGTAATGCAGTTCTGGCGCTGGCGTTAATCAGCTGGCCGAAGTATGCCCGAATTGCAAGAAGCCAGACGCTGACGGTAAAAAATACAAACTATATGGCGGCCAGCCAGCTTGCCGGATGTACCGCGGCGCAGATGATCTGGCGCCATATCCTGCCGAATATTGCCGGACCGATTCTGGTAACATCGATGCTCGATATCGGAACGATGATGATGGAACTTGCCGGACTGTCATTCCTGGGACTTGGCGCACAGCCACCTACGGCGGAGCTTGGAAATATGATGAGCGGCGGAAGAAGTATGCTGCAGACGTATCCATGGGTTGTAATTGGCCCGGGACTTGCTATTTTTATGGCGGTTGTTATTTTTAACCTGCTTGGTGATGCCATGCGCGATTATCTGGATCCACACAATGGGCGGAAACAATAAAGAAAGGGAGAGAGAAACATGAAAACAAAATACTGGAAAAAAACGATATTATTTTTAGCGGCAGTCTGTTTAAGCGGCAGTCTGCTTGCCGGATGCCAAAGTCAGAAAAGTGCGGACAGTACGCAGACAGAAAACAGTGAAAAAACATTTGTATTTGGTGATACCACTTTTAACCCGGAAAATGAGGAAGCCGATGTCAATCCGCATAATACCTATGCCGGCTGGGCCTGTATCCGATATGGAATTGGGGAAACGCTGTTTCATTATTCCGATGCCATGGAAATTGAGCCATGGCTGGCAACCGAATATGAAAATCCGGATGATCTGACCTGGATCATCACACTGCGGGACGATGTTTCGTTTTCCAGCGGACGAAAAATGGATGGAGAAGCAGTAAAAGAATGTCTGGAACATCTGATCGAGGTTCATGAGCGTGCCAGAGGAGATCTGATGATTGACTCCATTACGGCAGAAGGTCAGACAGTCACAATCAAAACGCAGGTTCCAAAACCGACGCTTTTGAACTATCTTTCCGACCCGTATGGATGTATCATTGATATGCAGGCGGGCATTACAGAGGATGGCATCGTAACAGGAACCGGACCGTATCAAGTCGTATCTCTTACATCCGGGGAAAAACTGGAGCTTAAAAAAAATGAAACCTACTGGGATGGGGAACCGGGATTTGATCAGATTACGGTTCGCACCATCTCGGACGGCGACACACTTACCATGGCACTTCAGTCCGGAGAGATTGATGGCGCCTATGGAATGCCGTATGCAAGCTATCCGCTGTTTGAGAATGATGATTACACATTTTCGAGCTGTGCCACAAGCCGTGCGTTCTTTGCCCATATGAACTTTGAAAGCCCGATCATCCAGGATGAGGCAGTGCGGAAAGCAATTGCAATGGGAATCGACAAAGAAGGGTTTGTTGAGACGCTTCTGGATGGAAACGGTTATGCGGCAGTCGGTGCGTATCCGGATAATTTCTCTTTTGGAGGAGATGCCGTACAGGCAGAATCCTATGATCCGGCGGGAGCCGAAAAAGTGCTGGAGGATGCCGGATGGGTGGACCGTGATGGAGATGGAATCCGGGAAAAAGACGGAGAAAAACTGTCGATCCGCTGGCTGACGTATCCAAGCCGTCAGGAACTGCCGCTTCTTGCAGAATCGGCTCAGGCAACCTTAAAAGAAATCGGAATCGATGTGTCCATCAACAGCACGGCAAATCATAACAGTCTGCGAAAAGATCCGACGGCATGGGATGTTTATGCAAGTGCAATGGTAACGGCGCCGACGGGAGATCCGGAGTATTTCTTTACGACACACTGTCTGGACAGTTCGGCGGTCAACAACGGACATTACCATTCTGACAGGCTGGAAGAGCTGGAAAAAGAAATGGCAGTTACCTTTGATACAGAAAAACGAGGAGAACTGGCGGTCCAGATGCAGCAGACGATCCTGGACAATCATGCTTTTGTGTTCTGTTCACATCTGAAAATGAGCATGATTTCACGGTCAGATGTAACCGGACTGACGGCGCATCCCTGCGATTTCTATGAGATTACCGCAGACCTGAAACCGGCAGAATAATATGTGGGAAGAGCAAAAAGGAGAAAGAATGGAAGAACTGCTGTCTTATTCGCATGTCGATATCGCTTTTCGGGGAAACACCGTGGTACATGACGTCAGTTTCGAACTTCATCCGGGAGAAATTCTTGGCATTGTGGGCGAATCCGGAAGCGGAAAAAGTACCTTGCTGAAGGCTGCAATGGGTTTACTTGGAAGGGACGGAATGGTAACCCGGGGAGATATTTTTTTCCGCGGGCAGGACATACCGGATCTGCCGGAAAAACAGCTGCGGACCATCTGCGGAGCAGGAATCGGCATGATCTTCCAGGATGCGGGCGCTTCGTTAAGTCCCATACGTACCATTGGTGCGCAGATCCGGGAGAGCATGGCCGTCCATAAAAAAATAACGAAAGCAGAGGCGAAAAGGCAGGCACTGCAGCTGTTTGAAAAGATTGGCCTGGAAGACGGGGAAAGAATCTGGAGAAGCTATCCGTTTGAACTTTCGGGAGGCATGAAGCAGAGAGTGGGAATTGCCCTTGCCATGCTGATGGAGCCGCCGGTTCTGCTGGCCGATGAACCGACAAGCGCATTGGATGTGGCCGTACAGAAACAGGTGGCAGAGGAGATGCTCCATCTGCGGGAAGTATTTGGAACCGCAATCGTTCTGGTGACACATGATATCGGGGTTGTATCAGCCATGGCAGATACCGTGCTTGTGTTAAAAGACGGCTGCGTGGCAGAGTATGGTACTGCAGAACAGGTGCTAAAGGAACCGCGCCGGGAGTACACCAAAAATCTGCTGGCGGCAGTTCCCAGACTTTGGAGGAAATAAATGGAACCAATTTTGAAAGTTTCCGATTTGACCAAAACGTTTGAAGACAGAAAAAAGGAAAAATTTTATGCGGTAGATCATGTTTCCTTTCAGATGATGCCGGGGCAGACGCTTGGAATTGTGGGTGAATCCGGAAGTGGGAAAAGTACGCTGGCCAGACTTTTGTGCTGTCTTGAAAAGCCGGACGGCGGCGTACTTTCCCTGTGCGGCCAAGAGATCGGAGATACGAAACGAAAAAAAAATCGAGAGGTCTGCCGGAAAATTCAAATGGTTTTTCAGGATCCGGTCAGCTCTTTCGACCCGCGCCGGACGCTGGGGGAAGGGATCGGGGAAAGTCTCAGAAATGCCGGAGTTCCCCGGAAAGAAGCAGAGAAGAGGGTAAGGCAGCTGCTGGAGCAGTGCGGTCTTCCGGAAGAGTTTGCAAAACGATATCCGCATGAGGTAAGCGGCGGTCAGTGCCAGCGTGCAGCGATTGCAAGAGCACTGGCGATCGAGCCGCAGATTCTGATCTGTGATGAGGCGACGTCTGCACTGGATGTCGCCGTGCAGAAACAGATCATGGAGCTTCTGGATCTGCTGCGGAAGGAAAAACATCTGACAATTTTATTTATCTGTCACAATCTGGCACTGGTACAGTCCTTCTGCGATCGGATTCTCGTCATGAAGCAGGGAAAAATGGTAGAAGAAGGAACACCGGAGGAAGTGATCTGGCATCCGAAACATCCGTATACCAAATTACTGGTAGATTCCGTGTTATAAGTTTGGAAAGGAAGAGCAGAAAATGTGGATTTTCTGCTCTTTCTGCGTTATGATAGAGAAAAGCGGCAAGAGCGCCGGAAAAGAAAAAGGAGAAAACTTGCGATGCGAAAAGAAGAGTTAAAAACATATATCGAAAACCATGAATCGGAGATGATCGAAGACCTGAAAAGCCTGATCCGGATTCCAAGCGAAAAACAGGCGGCAGAGCCAGGCAAACCATTCGGCGCACTGGCGGCAGAAGCACTGGCGCAGGGAATCGAAATTCTGGAAAAATACGGCTTTGCCGTAACCAACTACGACAACTACGCAATTGCAGCTGACTTTAATCAGGAAGAAAAGGGCCTTGATATTCTCGCCCATCTCGATGTCGTACCGGCAGGCGAAGGCTGGCAGGAGACCGATCCATTCACCCCGCTCATCAAAGAAGGAAAAATGTTCGGCCGCGGAACCGCAGACGACAAAGGACCGGCGATCGCAGCTATCTACGCAATGCGCGCTGTCAAAGAACTCGGTTACCCATTAAAGAAAAATGTCCGTCTTGTCCTCGGTTCCGACGAGGAGTGTGGAAGCTCTGACCTCGAATATTATTATAAGAAAGAAGTGGAAGCACCATGCACCTTCTCACCGGATGCCGAATTCCCGGTCATCAACATTGAAAAAGGCGGCATGCGCGGCCACTTCGAAAAAACATCCGATGCTGGAACGACAGGCGTGCGCCTCGTATCCTTACAGGCCGGCACCAAACTGAACGTTGTACCAGGCAAAGCATATGCAGAGCTTGCCGGCATGGCAAAAGAAGACCTGAAAGCCTGCGCTGATGAAACAGAGCAGAAGACCGGTGTTTCCTTCGTTCTGGAAGACACCGAAAACGGCAATGTAAAAATCACCGCCTGCGGTGCCTTCGCCCACGCATCCACTCCGGAAATGGGTAACAACGCACTGACTGCACTGCTGCAGCTTCTCGCATCCGTTGGAATGGAAGAGAGTGAACTGAAAAACGACATCAGTTTCCTTGCAAAAGTTTATCCGCACGGCGACGGCAAAGGCGCAGGCCTCGGTGTCGCCATGTCAGATGAAGAGTCCGGCGAGCTCACCTTAAGCCTCGACCTCATGAACTACGACGGCAAAACCTTGACCGGTTCCTACGACTGCCGCGCCCCGATCTGCGCGACAAAAGAAAACCTGTACGATACCGCCGGGCAGAACATGAAAAAAGGCGGCTTCTCCATGGAAGGCAGCGGAATGTTCCCACCACACCACGTCCCGGCCGACAGCCCGTTTGTCCAGACCCTGCTGCAGTGCTACACGGATGTCACTGGAAAACCAGGCAAACCATTTGCGATCGGCGGCGGAACGTATGTGCATCATCTGAAAAACGGTGTTGCGTTTGGATGCGCAGACCTTGAAGTCGACAACCGTATGCACGGAGCAGACGAGTTCGTGGAAATCGAATGCCTGAAAGAATGCGTTGTGATCTTCGCGGAGGCGATTCTGCGGATCTGCGGGGAATAAATAATTGAAAAATAAAAGATAAAAAAGATCTTCAGCCAAACCGATAGATTCTGAAAAGAACAAGGTTTGCCTGAAGATTTTTTATGGCTCTGAATTGTTACAAATTTTCTCAGAACCGCAGTTCCCTGCACCGGTTCAGGCATGCAAAGATCTCCTGTCGTCTCGGCCGTGCCAGATCGCCTGGCCTTCCCGGGGCGAGAAGAGAAGTAAGACCTTTTTCATCCATCTGTTTTTCCAGCAGATCCACCACCTGCACCAGTGTTTTCTTACCGTCCATTTTGTGTCCGGCGGCTTCTAAAAGGAGCGCAGCCAGCCCGTTCAGCTGTTCATTGTCCGTGAGCTGTTCCACGGCGCGCAGATCCGTCAGAGATTTGTTGATGAGGATGGATTCTCGTCCCATCACTTTGACTTTCGTGCGGTCACTTCCCGTCAGGCCTTTACCCGGCTGCGGGCAGCGGTGAAAGGCTGGAACGGAAAAGGGGCGCACGGAGGCAGTAAACGGCGGAAATTCTGCGGCTGTGGTTTTTGCGCGATCCGTAATGTCATAAGGAACGTATTCTTTCATCTGAATGACAGTGTCTGCCACGTGGAAGTAAGAACCGGAGCTTCCGGCAACAAGAATGGACGAGATCCCGAGCTTCTCATACAGATCCCTTACGCGGCTGATAAACGGTGTGATCGGTTCCTCGCTGTCGGCAACGACGCGCTGCATCAGCTCATCGCGCACCATAAAGTTGGTGGCGGACGTATCCTCATCGATCAGAAAGAGGCTCGTGCCGGATTCGATGCCCTCGATCACGTTGGCAGCCTGCGAGGTGCTTCCGCTGGCATCGGCGGTCGAGAATGAAGTCGTATCACTCTTTCCGGGAAGATTGTGGATGAAGAGGGAGATATCGACGTTGCTGATGCTTCTGGAGTCCTCGGAGCGGAGCTTTCCGGCGCTTGCATCGGTGATGACATATTCACGGCCGTCCCCGGCGATGTGGTTGTATACGCCGCGCTCAAGCGCCTGCAGCAGGGTGGATTTTCCGTGGAAGCCTCCGCCTACGATCAGTGTGACACCGAGTGGAATTCCCATGCCGGAAACGGGTCCGCGGTTTGGAAGATCGAGGGTAACGCGCAGGGATTCCGGTGAGATAAACGGAACGGCGTGCTTCATCGGCAGATCGGAAACACCGGTCTCGCGCGGGAGAATGGAGCCGTCGGCGATGAAGGCAGTAAGCCCTTTTTCTTTTAATGCGGAACGGATCGCCTGCTGGTCCTCACAGAGATAGGCGACATTGGCGCATGCTTTCGGATCCAGAGCACGGTAGAACAGCGATTTTTCCACGCAGCCGGGCAGAAAGTCGAAAAGAATACGGATCAGCTCCTGCGAGGCGATGGTGCGGCCGTTGGCTGGAAAGCCGATTTCCATGTTGACGACAAGACTGCCGTCGGAAGGATTCAGAACGCAGGCAGTGCGCTCCAGAATTTCCTGTCCGCAGCGGCTTATCCCCAGCAGACCACTTTTGCCGGAACCCTTCGCGCGGAAGGAATACGGTGCGATGGCGCGCGCAAACTGGCGCAGCAGGTAATCCTGGAGGGCGACGCGCTTTTCGTATGTGTCGTAGAGAAAAGCCGGAAACGCAGCGGTTTTGCCGCTGACATGAACGCTGACCCGCGACGGAGCGGCGAACGGATCGCCCTGCACGTGGTCGATGGAGAGTGTGTAGCGCGGAAATTGATAGGCACCGCGGGTAGATTTATAGGCGGGATAGCTTTTGTGATTGATACTGAATAAAAGCTGTTTCAGGTCATTTGCAGATTGCATGAAAAAAACTCCTTTCAAAATAAAAAAGGTGAGGCTGCCGTACAGAGCATGTCTGAAAATGGCTTTTCGCAAGCTGCGAGTTCCAGGTGGTGGGAGATTTTGTCCGAATGAGGGCGGCTTAAACCCGCTACGGCAACCGAATGAGGGCAAAATCTCCCACAAAGTGGGGCTTGCAGCTTGCGGAAATGATTTTTCAGACACGCGCTGGACGACAGCCTCATCCAAAAAGCTTTAACGTCTGGAAACACTCTGGCGTTTCACCAGCTTGGTTGCCATGCACATTTTCAGACATTCGCGTTTCGGATCGGCTACGCGGTCAAGCAGGCGCTGGACAGCGGTGGCTCCAAGCTCGCGTTTTCTGACCTTCATAGTGGAAAGTGGCGGAACCATCATATCGCACATCGGAACGTCATCAAAGCCGATGATAGAGACATCCTCCGGGATGCGGTAGCCGTTTTCACGCAGTGCACGCATGGCGGCCGCCGCGATGATGTCATTGTCGGCAAAGTAGGCGTCCGCGATCGGCGCTTTCGACTCGAGAAGGCGCAGCATGTCGCGGTAGCCTTCGTCCGAGGTCGGGGAAACCGGGTGGACATATGGATGTGAGGTGCTGATACCGTTTGCACGGAGCGCTTTGTAGTAGCCGTCGGCGCGTTCGGAGAAGTTGCTGATGTCGAGGCTCGAGTGAAAGTAGCCCACGTTTTTGTGTCCGCACTGAATCAGATAATTCGTGGCGTTGAATGCCCCCTGGATGTTGTTGATCAGAACGCAGTCGTAATCGAGCTCATCGTAATAACAGTCCACGACAACGATCGGAACAGAAAAATCGCGGAACTTGCGGAAATCGGACGGAGCCATTTCGGTTGCAAGAAGAAGAATGCCCTCACAGTCCACAGCGCAGAGTGCATCGAGCTGGCTGTCAATATCCATGGTCTCATAAAAATAGGAGATATGAAGCGCACAGCCCTGACGGGTGCATTCGGTGGAGATTCCTTCGGTCAGCTGGGAGAAAAACGGCGTGTCGGCAGCGACCTTTCCGTGCTTTTTATAATTGACCAGCTGAATAATGCGGGAGGAAGCGCCGGAGGATTCATTTTTTTTCGGCGCATAGCCATACTCGGCTGCGGTTTTTAAAACCAGCTCTCTTGTGGCATCGCTGATGCCGGGTTTGTTATTGAAAACCATAGAAACCGTGGCAGGCGATACGTTGATCAGCTTTGCCAGTTCTTTCGCAGAAATATTCATAAGAGTTCAGCTCCTGTTCGATAAAATCAGCCCGCATGGTGCTTTCGTTTGTTTTGTGCATGCGGGATGTTGAAATTTATTTCAGTATTTATCTGAAAAATATTAAACTTATGCATTGATTTTAATATGAATTAAAAAAGAAGTCAACTTCTGAACTGTAAAAAAATGAAATATGAAGAAATGCATAAAAACAGCCATTCTTTTTTGTATAAATTACTAAAAAATATTTAATAAAGCTGAATAGATGTTGACAAGTTCAAAATAATTTAGTAATATAAGAGCCATAAAGAACAGGAAAATTCAAGACATAATTTAGCAGAATTTAAAGAAAATTAAGTGGAGGAAATGAATATGAAATCAATTAAGATCGGATTTGCACCTACGAGAAGAAGCATTTTCAGTGCCCCGGATGCCGTAAAATACGCCAACCTGACGAGAGAGCGTTTAAAAGAGCTCGGCGTTGAATTTGTCGATATCACAGACATCAACGAGGAGGGGCTGTTTTACGATGAGGCGGACCGTGAGAAAATCCAGGAGAAATTCCGCCGTGAAAACGTAAAGGGAATTTTCTTCCCGCACGGAAACTTCGGAACGGAATATGTCTGTGCAAGACTGGCAAAGGAAATGGGGCTTCCGGTACTCCTCTGGGGACCGCGCGATGAGAGACCGGATGAGAACGGTGTGCGTCTCCGCGACAGCCAGTGCGGCCTGTTTGCAACTGGAAAAGTGCTGCGCCGTTTTGGTGTTCCGTTCACCTACATGACGAACTGCCGTCTGACCGATCCGGAATTTGAGCGCGGTATCAAGGATTTCCTTGCTGTATGTAATGTGGTAGATACCTTCCGCCACACCAGAATCCTTCAGATCGGACCGCGTCCGTTCGATTTCTGGTCCACCATGTGCAACGAGGGCGAGCTGCTGGAAAAATTCAACATCCAGCTTTCCCCGATTCCGCTTCCGGAACTGACTGCGGAGATGAAAAAAGCAAAAGCAGAGGGCAGCGAGGTAGAAAAAGTCGTTGCATACTGCAATACCAATATGTGTGTAAAGATCAAACCGGAAGAACTGGAAAATGTAGCAGCTCTGAAGGTTGCGATGAAAAATCTGGCTGCAAAATATTCCTGCAATGCCATCGCGATCCAGTGCTGGAACGCGCTGCAGGGTGAGATCGGCATCATGCCGTGTGCGGCAAACTCCCTGCTGAACGAAGAGGGAATTCCGGTTGTCTGTGAGACCGATATCCACGGAGCCATCACCGCTCTGATGGTAGAGGCTGCCGGCAGAAACGACAAGAGAAGCTTCTTTGCTGACTGGACGGTACGTCACCCGGACAACGAGAACGGCGAGCTGCTGCAGCACTGCGGACCGTGGCCGATTTCTGTTGCACAGGAAAAACCGACGATCGGTTATCCTCTGGCATTCAGCCATCCGGGCGCTGTAGAGGCACAGGCAAAATTAGGCGAAATGACACTGGCGCGTTTCGACGGAGACAACGGAGAGTACTCCCTGCTGCTTGGAAATGCAAAAGGTGTCGAGGGACCTTACACGAAGGGAACCTACGTATGGGTTGAGGTACAGAACCTGAAACGCCTCGAGGCAAAAATCGTGGAAGGACCGTACATCCACCACTGTGTCGGTATCCACGAGAACGTTGTGCCGGTTCTGTATGAAGCATGCAAATACATCGGTATTGCCCCGGATTTATATGATCCGATCGAGGAAGATGTCAAAGCATATTTAAGAGGAGAATGAAAATCATGAGTGAATACAAGGAATTGAGTTGTCTGGCGTATGATCTGCGGAAGAAAGTAGTGGAAATGGTAGTTTCCGGCAAGGGCGGCCACATCGGTGGTGACATGAGTGTTATTGATGTGCTTGTGGCGCTGTATTTTAAAGAGATGAACATCAGCCCTGAGAATGTGGACGACCCGGACCGCGACCGTTTTGTAATGAGTAAAGGTCATTCCGTTGAGGCATATTATGCAGTACTTGCGGCAAAGGGATTCTTCCCGATGGAAGAGGTCATCGAAAAATTCTCCAAATTCGGCAGCCCGTACATCGGCCATCCGAACAATAAACTGCCGGGCATCGAGATGAATTCCGGTTCTCTCGGCCACGGACTTCCGGTCTGCGTGGGAATGGCGCTGGCAGGAAAAATGGATAAAAAAGATTACCGTGTCTACACCGTTATGGGTGACGGCGAGCTGGCAGAAGGCTCTGTCTGGGAGGGCGCAATGTCCGCAGGAAACTACAAGCTGGACAACCTCTGTGCGATCGTAGACCGCAACCGTCTGCAGATCTCCGGAAATACCGAGGATGTCATGAAACAGGACAGCCAGGAGGAGAGATGGGCAGCGTTCGGATGGAATGTTCTTTCCGTACCGGGCAACGATATGGACGCGCTCGTTCATGCGTTTGAGCTGGCGAAACACTGCAAGGGAAAACCGACGGTTATTATTGCAAACACAACGAAGGGCTGTGGTTCTTCCGTGATGGAAAATAAGGCGGAGTGGCATCATAAAGTGCCGACACCGGAGGAAGTAGAACAGATTATGAAGGATCTGGATGAGAGAAAGGAGGCACTGTCATGAATAAGATTCCAAACAGACAGGCCATTTGCGAGGTTTTAATGAAACATGCCGAGACGGATAAAGATATCGTAGTGCTCTGCAGCGATTCCAGGGGAAGTGCTTCCCTGACACCGTTTGCAAATGCATATCCGGAGCAGTTTGTGGAGATGGGTATTGCGGAGCAGGATCTGGTCAGCGTTTCTGCCGGTCTTGCAAAATGCGGCAAGAAAGCATTTGCGGCATCTCCGGCGTGCTTCCTTTCTACAAGAAGCTATGAGCAGGCGAAAATTGACTGTGCATACTCCAACACCAATGTAAAGCTGATCGGCATCAGCGGCGGTGTGAGCTACGGCGCACTCGGCATGAGCCATCATTCTGCACAGGACATCGCAGCAATGGCAGCTATTCCGAACATGCGCGTTTATCTGCCGAGCGACCGCTTCCAGACAGCAAAACTGGTTGAGGCGCTTCTTACCGATGAAAAACCAGCTTATATCCGAGTGGGAAGAAATGCCGTTGCGGATATTTACAGCGAAGAAAATACCCCGTTTGAGATGGATAAGGCGACGGTTCTTTCGGAGGGCACCGATGTTTTACTGGTAGCCTGCGGTGAGATGGTCCGCCCGGCGCTCGATGCAGCTGCTATGCTGAAAGAAGAGGGAATCAGCGCAGGACTGCTCGATATGTACTGTGTGAAACCGCTGGACAAAGAGGGCCTGGTAGAGGCTGCAAAGAAGGCAAAAGTTGTCATTTCGATCGAAGAGCACGCTCCATTTGGCGGCCTTGGTTCGATGGTAAGCCAGGTGGTCGGCGCAGAGTGCCCGCGTAAGGTAGTCAACATGTCTCTGCCGGATGCACCGGTGATCACGGGAACTTCTAAAGAAGTCTTTGACTATTATGGACTGAATGCCGAGGGCATTGCAAAAAAAGCGAAAGAATTACTGGCTTAACCAGAAATGGAATCAGCGGTGAATGTGATAGCCCGCAGGGAACTGTAAACTGCCGCAGGTCTGCGTATGCCATGTTCCTGCGTGCCCGGGCGGAAGAAAATCCGGGAACGCAGGAACTTTTTCTATATAATCAGGAACAAATCGTTCTGCGGAAGATGTTGGAATGTGTGGTAATCGCCAAAGATCTTGCCTATAGGGGCAGGGTGAATGCCGCGACAATAGAAAATGACGCATGGTGTGTTGAAAAACAGGGTGTATTCAGCGTTATTCGAGATGGGGATCTGGATATTTATAAAATTTTAGGAACGGAGCTGGAAAAATGGAGAAAAGGTATATCATCGGAATTGATCAGAGCACGCAGGGAACGAAAGCGCTGCTCTTTGACGGGGTGGGACATTTACTCCGCCGTACCGACCTGCCGCACCGGCAGATTGTCAATGAAAAGGGATGGGTGTCCCATGATCTGAATGAGATTTACCGGAATACCGTACAGACGGTAAAAATGCTGGTGGCAGAGTCCGGTGTTGCACCGGAAACAATCGCCGGAATCGGCATCAGCAATCAGCGTGAGACGACGGCGATCTGGGACAAGGCGACCGGGAAACCGCTGGAAGAGGCCATTGTATGGCAATGCGGACGCGCAAGCGGGATTGCGCAGGAGATTGCGGAGCAGGGGCACGCAGAGGAGATCCGCGAGGCGACGGGTCTGCAGCTTTCGGCTTATTTTCCTGCTGCAAAGATGGCGTGGCTGCTTCGAAACGGCGGAGAAGAAAGACAGAAACGTGCTGCAGACGGGGAGCTCTGCCTTGGCACCATCGACAGCTGGCTGGTTTACAAGCTGACGGGGGATCATGCATTTAAGACGGATTTTTCAAATGCGTCGAGAACGCAGTTGTTTAATTTGAAAACACTGGCGTGGGATGAGAAGATCTGCGAGATGTTCGAGATTCCGGCTTGTGCGCTGGCCAGGGTGTGTGATTCCGATGCGGTGTATGGAACCACGACGATGGAAGGATTGTTTTCCGAGCCGGTTCCGATCTGTGGTGTATTAGGCGACTCTCATGCGGCTCTGTTCGGACAGGGCTGTTTAAAACCGGGCATGATCAAGGCGACGTACGGAACGGGTTCTTCGCTGATGATGAACATTGGAGACAAGCCGATTCAGAGCAGCCACGGCGTTGTGACTTCGCTTGCGTGGGGAAGAGGCGGCAAGGTGGACTATGTGCTGGAAGGCAACCTGAACTACACCGGAGCTGTGATTACCTGGCTGAAGGATGACCTGAAGCTGATTTCTTCGGCAAAAGAGACGGAAGGACTGGCGAGGGAGGCAAATTCGGCAGACCGCACGTATCTGGTTCCGGCATTTACCGGGCTTGGTGCGCCGTACTGGGATGAGAAAGCAACGGCATCGATCAGCGGAATTACCCGCACCACAGGAAAAGCCGAGGTGGTAAAAGCGGCACTCGATTGCATTGCCTACCAGATCACCGACCTTGTCCGTGCGATGGAGCAGGATACCGGCATGCGGATCGAGGAACTCCGTGTAGACGGCGGCCCGACACGAAACGGATATCTGATGCAGTTCCAGAGTGATATTACGAATAAACGCGTAAATATTCCGGACGCGGAGGAGCTTTCCGGCATCGGGGCGGCTTATATGGCCGGTATTTCAGCCGGGGTCTACGATCTGGAAAAACTCGCGGGAAATATGAAACGAAGTGTGTATGAACCGAAGATGGACGATGAAATCCGGGAGAAAAAATATGCCGGATGGAAAGCGGCGGTCGACGGGGTATTAAGTAAATAGGGGACGGACGGTGTAAAAGGCCTCCCGCCCCACAGAGCACAAATCCCCGGACAGGCACTGTTTCGGAAGGCAAGAGGCTCTAAGAAACTTGAATTTTGCTAAAAGCGTCGCAGAAAAAGGCAAACTCGCTGTCGTTCAAACAGTGCCTTTTTCTGTGACAACGCAAAATCCAACTTTCTAAGATCCTTAGCCCTCCTGCAAATGTGTCTGCCCGGGGACTTACTCTGATTCTACGGTTCCATGAATTACACGTACTTCATGCGGCTCCAACAGAAAGGAGAGGGTGAGGTCGCCGTCTGGGGATGGAGTTGCAGTTTCTGTGGTGATGTCCGGAACAGAACGGTATTCAAGATAATTGAGCAGGTTCTGGTCGGGGTGAATCGGGGCGCCCATTTTCTGCCAGACGTCGTAGCTGCTACCGTGCTCGCGGGTGACGGAGTGGGTTTCGAGGTGGATCGGGGCTTGCGGGAGGCCGCGGAGGTAGACGTGGACGGACTTGGCGCCTTTGTCATCAAATTCGTAGTAGCGGTCGTAGTTTTGCTCCTCCTCGGGAGTCAGGGCGGTGGTGCGGTGGCGGGCGAGGTTGTAAGGGCAGTAGTGGTAGAGAAGCAGGTAAAATTCACTGCCGCTTTCGGAGCGGGTGAGAAAGTAGCCAGAACCCTCGGCGATGACGAGGCCTTTCAGGCGGGAAAGGAGCATCAGTGAGAAATAAGCAGCCTTTGGAACGCCGTTGTAAGTGATCAGGCCGGAGCCACCGCGGTACATGGTATTGGTCGGGAGAAGCGTTTCCGGGTAATCGGTCAGACCTCCACCGGAGAAAACACTGAGCCGGTGCCGATTCTCCAGAGCATTTTTGACAATGGAAGCTGCGACAAAACATGTATCGTTTCCAGGCGCACGTCCCCACATGCCGGGGCTGGATACGGTAATAGCAAGTGGAATCGAAAGGTGCATCCGATCCAGAAGTGCCTGGATCTGAGAGAGCTCCTTTGAAAGAATGTCCGGGTTTTCAGAGATCGGGTAAACTTCCTCAGACGTATTGTTAATATCAACAGAGGCGCCGACAAACGCGGAATAATCACAGAAGAAGCACTGAAAACTTAAGAGATCAGGCAGACAGTTATGTTCTACAGAAAATTCGAGCAGTTCCTCAAGCTCGGTATTTCCGGGCAGTGCTACATATCCCGTGTCGAACCCGAAACCGAAGATTTCCGCGTTGGGAAGCATATGCCGGATTGCCCGAAATGTTGCAAGATAAAACTGTTTATACTCGTCCAGATCACAGTTTCCAACTGAAACCTGCATCGCCTGTTCCATCGAAAATTTCCAGGAAGAGACCTCCTTCCTTCCATAAAGTGAGATCAGATGACCAAGCGTTGCTGTAATTAATTGCGTCCACTCCGAAAGATCCGAAGGCAGGTTCATAATGTGATCTCCGAACGGGCACAGCTCGCCGTCGGTGACGAGGCAGCGCGGGGTATAGTCGAGCATGAACCATGGGGTTGTATGAAGATCCTCTACTAAAAATTTGAAGATCAGATCGAGATATACAAAATTAAAACGAAGTGTCCCATCCGGGTTCCGCTTGCAGACACCGAGTTCATCCTGAAAAATACCGTGGAGCAGATAGCCGTCGAATCCGATTTCCCGTGCGCCGCGGCGAAGCGAATTCTGGACAACGGCGAACAGAAGATCGCGTGCGTAGCTGCCGCCGACCATTTTTTTCCAGATGGGATCCAGAGGTGTGCCGGGGGCGGAAAGATCGGCATGAATTGAATCGGAGCCGGAGAGGCGAAGCAGGTTGTTTTTCGTTTCGGAAGTCCGGTGGCGTAAAAGACTCATATAGGAAATTGTTTCTGTATTTGCTGTGACAGGAAGCTCATCGGGAGTGAAAGGTTGCAGCTCTTTTTGTGCGTTTTTCAGAAAATGTCCCGGTGTCATGCCGTATTCCCGGCGGAAGGCATCAATGAAGGTGTTGATATTTCCGAAACCGGAGGAAAGCGCCGCATCAGTAACGGTAGCGTCCGAAGCGAGGAGTGTCTGGCGGGCGTTTGTGAGGCGGACACTGCGCAGGTATTCGGAGAATGGTTTTCCGGAAAATTCCTGAAAAAGGCGGGAAAAATGACCCTCGGAGAGAAAAAATTGTGCGGCGGTGCTCTTTAAAGTAATCGGCTCCTGATAATGTTCCCAGATATAGCTTAAAATCTGTTGGCGCCGTTCTAATTTTCGAAGCACATGGGAGGACGATTCAGCATCTGCCATATCTGCTGGCGCTGCAGAAAAATCCTGCTGCAAAATGCTCAGAAGTTCGAGCAGCTCCGCAAAAAGATTCAGACGGCGCGAAGCAGGAACCTCCGTATAATCGCGGAACATTTCTGCAAGACGGCCGCGGATCAGACCGAGGTTGACCTGCTTTTCCGGCTGGAGTGGTGAGATGCAGTGCACCGTGCCGACGCCAGCCTGATTCAGAAGGTGAATCGGGATGTAGAGGGAGAGCGTGTGGGCGCCCTCCTCGCGATAGAGCTGGTGGGAGGAGAAGGGGTTAAACACAGCAAAATCCTCCGGTTTCAGAACATAATTTTGCTGATCGGCAAAAACAGCGCACCGTCCCTGCAGGGTGTAGAAAAGTTCCATTTCATTGTGCAGATGTATGGTATCTCCTGGACAATCGGTTTCAAAACGTATCTGGTTGGCTAAATTCATAAAAATCCTCCGTATGAGAAAGAATTAAATTTAAAATCTTGTTTTAATGATATAAAAATCTTGATTACATGATATTGAAAAGAGACAAAAAGTGCAAGAAAAAATTAGAAGGAATTAATTTAAGATGGAAAAAACATGAAAATATGAGAAAGAAAATATTGCATCCTCTATAATAGAGTCATTCCGAAACGAAACGTGCTGCTGTTCAAAGAGACAAAGTGAATGACCGCGGAAAGTTTCAAGTGCACGAAAATGAAGGAGGATACTATGGGAGCACAAAAGGAAAAGCAGACTGGTTATGTGCCGGCTGCGCAGAAATGGAGCTATTCCATCGCGTCAGGCGGCGGAAATATTATCACTACGATTGTCGGAAGTTTTATTTCGGCATATTTGACAGACTCAGTTGGTATCGGTGTGGCAACGGTATCGACGATGATGCTGGTCAACCGTGTTTTTGACCTGTTTTCGGATTTCCTGATGGGATCGCTGGTTGACAAAACACACACGAAATATGGAAAAGCAAGACCGTGGCTGGCACTTAGCGCGCCGCTGATCGCGCTGTTTCTGATTCTGCTGTTCAGCGTGCCGGACGGCATGGGCAAGACGGGTAAAATTGTTTATGTTTACATTATGTATCTGTTTATCAACGCAGTTGCATTTACGGTATTCTTTATTTCCCACACGGCACTGCTGTCACGACTGACTTTGAATGGTATGGAGCGTCAGAAAATTGCGTCTCTGGAGCAGATTTTAAACCAGGTCTGCGGACTGGCAGTAACGACCTTTTGGGTACCGCTTATCAATAAAATTGGATATCAGGGAACGGCCATTGTATATGGTGTGGCTGCCGGTGTCCTGATTCTCGTTGGATTTTTTGGAACGAAGGAAAATATTGTTGATGTTGAGGAAACCAAAGCACAGACGGAGCAGGGGGTTCCGTTTAAAGAAGCTGTTGGATGTCTGGCAAAGAACAAATTCTTCTGGCTGGAAATGGCATTCTTTGCATTACTGCTGCTGCACAATCTGTCCGGCGGTATGGTTACCTATTATTTCTGTAATGTCGTGCTCGGTGATGCGGGTTATGTGGCAATTCTGTCTGCCTGCGGTATGGTTCCGGCCATGGCAATGAACCTGGTTCTGCCGAACCTGGTAAAAAAATTCGGAAAAAGAAAGATGATGATCGCAGGATCCATTACGGTCATTGTGACATCTGCACTGATGGGACTGTTTACATCCGTTCTGCCGATGGTTGCTGTTCTGTATGCAATCAAGGGATTTATGATGGGAGCGATGTTCTCCTGTGCATTCGCACTGACCGGTGATGTTGTTGACTACGGTGAGTGGAAGTTTGGTGTTCGTTCTGAGGGACTTGTTATGTCTGGTGTCAGCATTGGACAGAAGATCGGCCTTGGATTCGGACCGGCGATTGCAGGATGGATTCTGGCAATCGGAGGATATGATGGAATGGCAAAGACACAGACAGCAAGTGCTATTGCATCCATTAATTTTGCGTATACCTATCTGGCAGCCATTATCGGCGTGGTTATGCTGCTGGTCTGCCTGGCATTTAACATTGATAAATATACTGCTAAAATGCAGGAAGATCTGACGAAGAAACACGAGGCATAAAAAGGAGGAATGGCAAATGCTGAAATTTCCAAGGGAAACGGTAGACAGTCATATTACAAGAATTTATGCATTTGGAACGGAACTGATGTATCTCGTTGAGGGAAATGAGAAGAATGTTCTGATCGACACGGGAAGTGGGTTTGGAAGTCTGAAGAGTGCTGTCGATGAGGTTCTGGCGGCACATGGAAATACAAATCCGCTGGCAGTGCTTCTGACGCATGGACATGTGGATCATGCGAACGGTTCCAGCGAATTTGTGAATGCGGGGATTCCTGTTTATTTGAGTGAGAAGGATCGATATATTTACCTTCAGCATTCGGACGATGCATTCCGAAAAGGCGGTCTTGGCATAGAAGAGTTTGAGGGGCACGGCACGTATGTGGAGGCGGAGGATTATATTCCGTCTGCGAAATTCGAGGAGCTGCGGAATCTGACCGAAGGAGACACGTTCGAGCTTGGCGGAATTACAATCCAGACATACGCCTGCCCGGGCCATACACTCGGAAGCATGATTTTTCTGATCCGTGAGGATGACGGGGAAACGTATCTTCTGACGGGGGATGCATGCAACACGTTTACGTTTTTGTTCCAGGAGTATTCGACGAGTATTGAGGAGTATGAGGAGACGCTGCAGAAGGTGGCGGAACAGCTGAGAGGGAAATATACGAAGGTTCTTCTGTCACATGGGGACGGTAATGGATATGTCGGAATTCTGGAGGATGTATGTAACGTCTGCGAAGAAATTAAGACGGGAAAGGCGGAAGGTCTGCCATTTGAATTTTCGGGATCGACGGGAAAAATAGCGCATGTACCGGCGCCGGATAAAGGGAATATTGTGTATAACGATGACCGGATCTGGAAGAAGGATACCGTGATTCGATAAAAAACAAATAACATCTTGCGTAGAAAAAGAGGAACGGATTTGGGCTGTTCCTCTTTTTTTGAATAGGATGGACGGCGGGAGGTCTTTTGCGCCTGATGATGAGGAATCTCTTAGAGAGAACCATTAAGAACCATTGCCAAAGCAAATAAAACCCGTTAAAATAGAGAGCAGATTATAAGCACAGCCGCTGGTGCCAAAAGCCGCAAATGTTGGAAAGGATGGCTTCAAGATGAGAAAATCAAAACTCCCGACAGGTACTTGGGAAAAAATAGAATCTAAACAGTGATTGAAAAGAACACAAAAGCGAACGGAAGATAGGGTTGCATGAAAGATACAAACAACAGAAATGAGAGAGGAGACTGCGGAATATGAAGGTTCTGAACTTTGAGGATAGTGTTTATAAGGCAAATGCAATTCGAAAAATATTAGGTAACCGCTGTGGTGTGGCATCGGTTGAGCAGGTGTCTAATGTAGAAGATGGTCTGAAGATGTTGAAAGATGCAGAAAACGCAGGAGAGCCGTTCAATTTGATCATAACAGATATGCATTTTCCAATGAGGTCAGGAGCTATCAGCGATACAGAAGCGGGAGAAAAGTTAGTTCAGATTCTGCAGGAGCAGGGAAATCAAACCAAGATTATCGTATGTTCCTCAAGAAATATGAAACTTCCAGGTGTGTATGGATGCATCTGGTATTCGGAAATCAGTGACTGGGAAGAAGAACTTTGTGATCTTGTAAGAGAGATGGAAAAAAGTAAATGATTTACGCGGTGCGTGATCCGTACGAACCCTGCTACACTGAAGTTGCAAAGGCTTCCGGCTTTCGTTGTGAGTGTCTTTGATTTTATACAGAAACGGTGCTGGGTAATGTAAGAGGAAACATGCGGATATTTTGTTTAGAAAAGAGGACACTATGGCATCAAGCATGATTCACTTGGCAATTGTACAGGAGATGAGAAAGGAAGTCTCGTTTCGAGATATCAACCGCCTGTTCCTTGGGGTGATTCTGCCGGATGGGGCGGTGGCGGGAAATAGCCATTTAAAGAAGAAAATCTGCGAAAATACCAGATACACATACGATCTCGAATGTTTCCGCGACAGATACGGGAAATACATGAAGAAGGATGATTTATATCTCGGCTATTATCTTCATCTGATCCAGGATATGCTATATCGGAGATTTATGTATGGGGAGCATGGCTGGAATTCGAGCGCTCCTGGAAATGTAGAAAAACTGCATCGGGACTACGAGATATTAAATGAATATGTTTCGAAAAAATATGGCCTTTCCCAGGAAATGATCCAGGAGCTGGATCTTACAGAAGAGCCATTGGCACAGCTTGCTGAATTTGATGTGAAAGGTCTTATAAAAGAAGTCCGCGGGGAATTCGTCCAGAGAAAAGAAGAGAAATTGTCCATCCTTACCAGACAAATGGCCGACGAGTACATCGTATGCGCGACGGAATTCTGCGTGGAAGAGCTAAAAGCACTGTCCAAAGGAAAATCAGGTCTGGACAGTACTGTGTGGAGCTGGGAAAAACCAGAAAACATATCACATGGAAAATTAAACCAGAAGTTAAATGCAAAAATCGAAAATATGTAATATAGTATATACAGAACAAAGCACGGACATTCACAAAAAGAACAGAGACGTGCAGAAAGGAGAATCGGAGAAATGAATTACTACATCAGCGATCTGCACTTACTGCATAAAAACTGCATCGGCTTCGACGAGCGTCCCTTCGCGGATCTGGAGGAGATGCATGAGACAATTCTTGCAAACTGGAATCGGAAAGTAACGAACAGCGACACCGTTTACATCCTCGGGGATGCCACCTTATATGGAAAGAAAGAGGATGCTATTGCACTGGTTGCAAGAATGAGGGGGAAAAAGGTTCTGGTAAGAGGAAATCATGATCATATCGATGATTACCGGTATCAGCAGCTATACGAAGAGATCTGCGATTACAAGAAAATTCAGGACGGAATCGACGGAAAACAGTATCATCTGGTTCTCTTTCATTATCCGATTTTCAGCTGGAAAAATATGGGACATGGAACCATCCTTTTATATGGCCATACACACGACAGCATGGAGGATACGTATTATCAGGAGTGCCTGAGAAAAATGGCGGAGGAGGAATGCAGCAGACACATTTATGAGTGCAGACCGCAGGCATACAATGTGGGATGCATGAAGCCATGGATGAATTATGAACCAAGATCCCTGAAGGAAATCCTGAGTTTTAAAGAGACGGCAGAGACAGAAAAATAGAATCTCCACCGATGATATAAAGCAAGTCAGGGTGGAACAATATTTGATACACATCAGTATCCACAAAAAAATGTGGCTGAAAATAAGGCGGTAGTTTAACCGAATCAAGTAAGTCCCCTGTTTCCAGTGCGAAAAGCAATAAGCAGTGGGTGGGGACTTGCTTGTATCAGGAGGAGTGCAAGCTCCTTCTGATAAACTGCGGAGCAGTTATTCGGTTATGAGCAAGTAGCGAAGCGGATTGCGAATATCCGCTTGACCGGGCAAAACTTGTGCAGAAAAATGTTTCATGTTTGTGGAACGTACAGCAAATTTTTCGTAGAGGATAAGGCACAGAATGCAGGTTCAAGTCCTGCCCGCCTTATGCAATTGAGATAGCTCAAAAGAAAGGAGCGGCAGCGATGGAACAGATCATCGAAAGCGAGCGGTATGCGTGTGTCAGAACAGGGGATGTGGAAGAAAAGATGTAAAGTTGTGATTGGAAAACAGGATGTAGGAGAATAAAAGAAAAACGGACGCTGCGTTTCAAAGATGAAGCAGTGTCCGTTTTTTACTATATGTAAGATACCGGGGTCAAAAGGTCAAAAAGCCCTTTGCCCCCAACATCTATTTAAGAAAAGTTGACAGTTGAAAAATTATGCAAAATACTCTCCAGCCAGCCTCTTAAACGCCGGCAGTGCCCGCTTAATCTGCGCAGTAGTAACGCAGTAAGCAATCCGCACGAATCCCGGTGCACCGAAGTCATCGCCGGGTACAAGAAGAAGTTCGTGTTTTTTCGCTTTCTCACAGAATGCATACGCGTCCGGTTCCGGAGTTTTCATGAAGAGATAGAAAGCGCCGTCCGGGTGAACGCAGATGAAGCCGTAGGCGGTTAATGAATCATACAGCAGATCGCGGTTTTTCTTGTAGACCGAAAGATCAGAAACCTGTCCTGCGCATTTGGCGATGACGTGTTGGATCAGGCTTGGTGCGCAGACGAAGCCGAGGGCGCGTCCGGCACCGCAGACGGCTGCGTAGATGGTTCTTGCATCATCGACCTCATCCGGAACGAGAACGTAGCCGATACGCTCGCCCGGCAGGGAGAGGGATTTGCTGTAGGAGTAGCAGACCAGCGTGTTTTTGTAATATTTTGTCAGATACGGAACTTCCACGTCTCCGTAGACAAGCTCGCGGTACGGTTCATCAACGATCAGATAAATCGGATGGCCGTATTCGGCAGATTTTGCTTCCAGAAAAGCAGCGAGCTTCTGAATGCTTTCTTCTGTGTAGACAACGCCGGACGGATTGTTCGGGGAATTGACGAAAACACCTTTGGTGTGCGCTGTGACAGTGGCCGAGAGGCGGTCAAAGTCGATCTGGAACGTGGAAGAATCAGCCGGCGTTTCGATCATGGCTGCGCCTGCAGATTCGATGAAAACACGGTATTCCGGAAAGTACGGGGTAAATACGATATACTCGTCGCCCGGAACGGTTAAAGCGCCAAGGACGATGCGGAGCGAAGCGGCTGCACCGCAGGTCATATAGAAGTTGTCAGCGTGGAACGTGGTACCAAAGCGTTTGTTCAGGTCGGCTGCAACGGCGGCGCGGGTATCGGCATCGCCCTGCGCGGAGGTGTAGCCGAAGAGATAGTAATCGTCTTTGGAATCGAGCAGCTCCTTGATGGTCTCATGAACGGAGGCCGGAGCCGGGACGTTTGGATTTCCGATACTGAAATCAAAGACATTTTCGGAGCCGATCTCGGCAGCGCGTTTTTTACTGTATTCGAAAATCTCGCGGATTACCGATTTTTTTGTGCCGAGAGTTACCATTTTTTCTGAAATCATGTGTCAATCCTCCTGAAGTAAATTGTTTGCCGCTGTTTTAAATGAACTGTAAATATTATTCTTTTTTCTGCTTTTTCCTTATTTTAGCAGACAAAGACTGAATTGTAAATGCAGCATTTTCGGCTTCATGCGCCCGCAGGCTGAAAAGATGGCGGAGGCAGACCACGAGCGATACCAGCAGACTGCCGAGCCGCACGGACGGAAGAAATCGGGAAATTTGTGCGGCGACGGCAAACCCGGAGAATGAAACGATCGAGCGCAGACTGTGTGGCTGGATAATGAGAATCAGCGAAAACGTCAGATAAAACGCCGCCAGAAGAAGCGCCGGCCGCAGATCCGGCAGGAGGCCGAGCAGCACGCCAAACGAGACAGAGATCGCCTTTCCGCCTTTCGCAGGCTGCAGAAATGGCCATGCGTGTCCGGCCACCGGGGCGAGCAGAATCAGGGCGAAAATCCAGGAACCCATCGAAACAGCGGAACTGTGCGCCGCCAGAAACACCGGCAGAAATCCCTTCCCGATATCGCACAGGACGCAGAGCAGTCCAATCCGCAGTCCAGCCACTGAAAAGGCGTTGAAGGCGCCTGGATTCTGATCTTCATTCACAGTTCGGACATCCACGTGGCAGAAGTATTTTGGAATCAGGTACGAATACAGTACGCTGCCCGAGAGGTACCCGAAGAAACTATAAAACAGATAAGCAGTAAGCATCATAAGCAGTTACTCCGAAACTAATTTTTCCAAAAGGTGTGTAATTGACGTTCCCGCCTGCGGATGGCTGTTTTGATGCTGGGTATCGCGCATCGCAATCTGACGTGCATCATCGTGGGCAAGCGAAATACCGGCCTCTGCCAGCTCTTTCTGATGTGCGCCGGTCACGGACATTCCGCGTGAGACAAAAAAAGCACGGTTTTTTGTTTCGCAACCCGGAATCGGATCAGTGTGTACGAGCGGAACGCGCCGCACAGCGGCCTCGGTACTGCTTAAGCCCCCGGGCTTTGTAAACAGCACATCGGCAGCGGCCATATATTCCGCAACGTGGCGTGTAAAACCGATGATATGTACATTTGGGTTCTTATGGAACTGCAGCCGGAGCGAACGCATCCGTTTTTTATTATTTCCGCAGATGATCACAGCCTGTTCGCCGTTTTCCAGCCGGGAAACGAGTTCATGTGCGAGCAGATGCACTTTGCCGAATCCCATACTGCCGCTCATGACGAGAAACAGCGGAGCATTCTCGGGAAGACCGAGATGGCGGCGCACATCCTCTTTGGATGCAGGGCGCGCAAATGCGGGCCGCACCGGAATACCGAGAGGAAGCAGTTTTTCTTCCGGGATACCGCAGGATGCAAACTCCGGGATCAGATCCTTGTGCGGAACCACATAGTAATCGCAGTTCGTCTCTTCCCAGAACGGAATGCACGCGTAATCGGTGGCAACGGCAACGCAGGGAATCGTCAGCCGTCCTTTCTGTTTCATCCAGGTCAGTGTTTCCGCCGGATAAAGATGTGTGGTGACAACGGCATTAAAATGGTTTTGATCAATATAATCTGCAAGCGCATTTCCAAGCCGCGCATTTGCATAGTAAACGGGGGATTTCCAGGGAAATTTCCGTACCAGCTCACCAAGCTGATAGAGTGCGCCGAAGCCGGCCGGAAAAACGGAGACAAGCTTCACATAAGCTCCGCCGACCAGTGCGGAGGTATGCTTTCGCCCGAGGCTCATCAGATCCAGAACCTCGGCTTCGTGGTGATAAAAATTCAGACTTTCTTTTAATGCAGAGGCCGCAGCATTGTGGCCGCCGCCAGTATTGCAGGATAAAATCAGTACCTTCATAAGAAAACTCCATTCTTTTGTTGTATCTCCGAAAGAAACAGGATCACGAGATTTTTCAGACACGCTCTAGTATAGAACGCTGTTATATTTCGGGCAATCCACAAAAGGAGAAAAGTGTCTGATATAACAGGAAGGCGACAGGCAGCAGAAATATCGGGGAGACGCAGACGGAGCATTCACCTGCGGATCAAGATTTTGAGAGAAAGGAAAACGACTGGTGCCTGAAAAAATTGGTAAAATAGAATAAAACTGAAAGAAAAAGAAACAAAAAACAGGATAAAATGCTGAAAAATCAATTGACATCCCATCCAAAACTTCGTATCATAGAGACAGAATGGGGCGCGTTCGGAAAGCGATCTGCGAACCAGAAAATACAGGAGGTAAGCTTAAAATGGGTAAATGGCAGAGAAGTCTTTACCAGCCGGTTCTGCCGCTGGGAAAAGACGGAAAAAGGGTAACAGGAAGCGCGGAACATATCGCACTTTCCAGAAAAGCAGCAGGCGAGGGTATGGTTCTGGTGAAAAACGAGAACGAGACATTGCCGCTCGCAAAAGGCACAAAAGTAGCTTTATTTGGAAAAGGAACGATTGATTACGTAAAAGGCGGCGGCGGAAGCGGTGACGTTACCGTTGCGTATATCCGCAACTTCTACGAAGGCATGAAGATCAAAGAGGCCGAGGGGGAGGTTTCTCTGTTCCATGAACTTCCGGAATTCTATGAGAAAAATGTAAAAGAACAGTATGCTGCAGGCGCTGTACCGGGCATGACAAGAGAGCCGGAAGTACCGGACGAGCTGGTACAGAAAGCAAAAGCATATACCGATACCGCAATCATCACCATCTGCCGCTTCTCCGGCGAGGGCTGGGACCGCAAATGCCAGATCACCGAGGAAGGCTATGAGCTGTTTGAGGATGAGAAAAAACAGATCGAGCTGAGCGCCAGCATCTTCGAAAACGGCGACTTCTGCCTGACAAATGGCGAAGCAGCCATGGTAGAAAAAGTAAAAGCAAACTTTAAAAATGTCATCGTTGTCATGAACGTCGGCGGTATGGTTGATACCAGCTGGTTCAAAGACTGCAAAGAGATTCCGGCGGTGCTGATGGCATGGCAGGGCGGCATGGAAGGCGGCCTCGCGGCAGCGGACGTTGTAACAGGCGACGTCAACCCATCCGGTAAACTGGTTGATACCTACGCAGCAACCCTCGAGGATTATCCATCCACCGAGAACTTCCATAAATCCGTTTATTACGTGGATTACAACGAGGATATCTACGTTGGCTACCGTTATTTCGAGACGATTCCTGGCGCAGCGGAGAAGGTCAATTATCCGTTCGGCTTCGGCCTTTCCTACACCAGCTTTGAGACAGAAGTTCTGGGTGCAGAAGAGAAGGATGGAAAGATTGTTGTAAAAGCAGCTGTTACCAACACTGGAAAACGTGCCGGAAAAGAAGTTGTACAGCTCTACTATGGCGCACCGCAGGGCAAGCTTGGCAAACCGGCCAAAGAGCTCGGCGCTTACCGGAAAACAAGACTGCTGCAGCCAGGCGAGACACAGAGAGTCGTTCTTTCCTTTACAGTGGAAGATATGGCATCTTTTGATGACCTTGGAAAGGTTGCAAAATCTGCCTATGTTCTTGAGGCAGGAAGCTACGTCTTCTACGTTGGAAACAATGTAAGAGATGCGAAGAAACTGGACTTCACCTACGATCTGGCAGAGGCAGAAGTGACTGCACAGTACACCAGCCTTGCCGCTCCGCATAAGCTGGAAAAACGTCTCCTTGCGGATGGAACCTACGAAGCGCTTCCGACCGATAACGGCCCTGTCGAGGAAGAAGGACTGGAGCGTCAGGATAAGCTGACTCTGGAAGGCTTCCTCCCGGCAGTCAAAGCACAGGAGAGAAAGAGCTTTGGCGAGCTTATGGAAGCAGCAAAGACGAATCCGAACCTGATGAATGTGGTCGAAGGAAAAGAAACGCTCGACGAGTTTGTAGATAAGCTTCCGACAGAAGCACTCATTCATCTGCTCGGCGGTCAGCCGAACACAGGAGTTGCCAACACGTTTGGCATGGGAAATCTGCCTGAGTACGGCATCCCGAATATCATGACCGCAGACGGACCGGCAGGCCTTCGCATTCAGCCGCAGTGTGGCGTCAACACGACCGCATGGCCGTGTGCAACATTGCTTGCCTGCACCTGGGATCCGGAGCTGATCGAAGAGATCGGTAAAGCCGGCGGAGAGGAAGTCAAAGAAAACAACATCGGCATCTGGCTGACCCCGGCTGTCAACATTCACAGAAGCCCGCTCTGCGGAAGAAACTTCGAGTATTATTCCGAGGATCCGCTTGTGGCCGGAAAATCCGGTGCGGCAATGGTACGCGGTATGCAGTCCGAGCACATCGGGGCAAGTGTGAAACACTTCTGCTGCAACAACAAAGAAACAAACCGAAAAGACAGCGATTCCCGCGTTTCCGAGCGTGCGCTGCGTGAGATTTACCTGAAAGCCTTCGAGATCATCGTAAAAGAGGCAGATCCATACACAATCATGTCGTCCTACAATCTGATCAACGGCGTTCAGGCATCTGAGAACAAGGATCTTTTGACCGGTATTCTGCGCGGTGAGTGGGACTTTAAGGGAATGGTAACGACCGACTGGTGGACACACGGCGAGCATTACCGCGAGACAAAAGCCGGAAATGATATCAAAATGGCAAACGGATACGAGGAGCGCGTACAGGAGGCATTTGAGAAGGGATACATCACCCGCGACGAAATCGCTCTTTGTGCAAAACGAATCCTGACCATGATTCTTCGCATGGACTGATGTGGATGCATGTGAATAAATAAAGAAAAGTGTGGATAACACATAAAAAAATCGTATGCTGTTGTGGAAAAAGCAACAGCATACGATTTTTTACTTTCCGGACAGGATTCTTTCCTGTTTACACGGCAATGATCTGTAGCAAGACTCTGGCGACCGCAGCTCACGAAAAGTCTTTTGCAGAAACGCTCCGGGAAAGAAACCTGTTTTCAGGCAGTAGCCTTCTGTAGCTCTGCCATGATCTTAAATTCCCGCACGACCATAACGATGCTGACTGATGCGGCTGCAAGGTCTGCAATCGGTGCAGTGTACATCACGCCGTCAATGCCGAAGAGATACGGAAAAATCAGCAGCAGCGGAAGCAGGAAAATAATCTGTCTCGTCAGCGAAAGAAAAATACCCTTCTTCGGTGCTCCGATTGAGGTAAAGAAGTTTGAGCTGACCGGCTGGATACCGTTCAGGAATGTGAAAAACAGGAAAATGCGGAAGTACCGCTCTGCAAAATGCAGGTACTCTTCTGAACCGGAACCAAAAATGCCGATAATCTGGCGCGGAAAGAACTGGAAGCAGAGGAAGGCGACAATGGAAATGGCAGTCGCCGCAAAAACTGCTTTTTTATAGGCGTCCTTCACGCGGTCATATTTCTGCGCACCGAAGTTGAAGCTGACAATCGGCTGAAGTCCCTGGGAAATGCCGATGACAAAGGAGAAGAACAGCATATTCACCTTTGAAATAATGCCGGCGCATGCAAGCGGAATGTCGCTTCCATAGACGGAATTGGAGCCGTAGTAGGTCAGTGTGTTGTTCATAACGATCTGAACAACCATCATTGCCACCTGATTGAATGCCGGAGTTGCACCAAGCGCAGCGATCCGTGCCCAGCAGGCCATGTTCGGCTTCAGATCGGAAAGAGAAAGCGGCAGCGTTTTAAAACCGCGCAGATAGAAGACAACGAGCGCGAATGATAAAATCTGTCCGGTGATCGTGGCGAGCGCTGCACCTGCCATGCCCATGTGGAAAACGAAGATGAACAGCGGGTCGAGAATCGTGTTGACGATCGCGCCGACCAGGTTGCACAGCATGGAAAATTTCGGGCTGCCATCCGCGCGGATCAGGTTGGAGCCGCCGATTGTGACGATCAGAAACGGGAAGCCGATGGAGGTGATTCTGGTGTAAGTACAGGCGTAATCAATGACGTCCGGTGTTGCACCAAAGAGAAGCATCATCGGGCGCAGAAAAAGCTGAACGGCAACGCAGAGAATCACACCGAGGATTGCCAGCATGGAGATGGCACTTCCAACATAAGATTTCGCGTGCTCCGGCTCTCGTCTGCCCATGCAGAGATTGAAGTTTGCAGCACCGCCGATGCCGCAGAGCAGACCGATGGATGTGCAGACCATGCTGAGTGGGAACGCTACGTTGGTCGCTGCGTTTCCGAGCACGCCGATGCTGTGACCGATAAAGAGCTGGTCTACCATGTTATAGAGGGCGCTGACGAGCATCGCGATGACGCTCGGAATCGCAAAACGCCGCAAAAGAGAGCTGACCGGTTCCGAGCCGAGAGGATTTTCGGAAGGTTTCATAGAGGGTATCTCCTTTCAAATGAGGTAAAAGTTCATCGTTTGTATCGGGTGAAAATTCCCGGAAAAACTCCGAGACTATATAGTATACCATAGAAAGAAAACAGAAAACAAGAGGGTGACCGCTATTTTCAGGAAGTGTAACAGAATCGTAGCAGAACTCTCTGCATTTTTAAAAAAGAGATTGACAAAAATGAAATATTAACCTATATTGTAACAAGGTTAACAATTCAAAGACAGAAAGAATTGCATACAAGAACCTGCGAGGAGGACTTACATTCATGAAAAAATCAAAACTTACAACAAAACAGATTGTACTGACCGGCATGATGACGGCAGTGCTTGCGGTACTGTCCATTGTGACGATTCCGCTTCCGACCGGCGTTCCGGTGACGCTGCAGACCTTTGCAATGGCATTTTGCGGCTACGTGCTTGGCTGGAAATTGGGAGGTGCATCGTCCGCTCTTTATCTGATCCTCGGCGCGATCGGCGTTCCGGTTTATGCCGGCATGAGCGGTGGCTTCGGCGCTCTTCTCGGACCGGCCGGCGGCTTTATTTTCGGATTTATTCCGATGGCAATGCTCTGCGGTGCCGGAATTAAAAAAGGCTTCCCGGGCAAACCATTCGTTCTTGGAATCGCAGGTCTTGCGGTATGTCACGCATTCGGTGTGGTACAGTTTTCCATTGTAACAGGAAACACGATCCCGGCTTCGTTCCTTGCAGTTTCCGTTCCGTACATCGTAAAAGATGTGATTTCCGTTGTAGTAGCTGAAATTCTCGGTGTAGCCGTTCGAAAAGCACTGTCAGCAGCTCATGTAATGAACTACGGAACCGCAGCATAATCACAGAGCGTTTCTGAAAAACCAAAAGATAAAAACAAGAGACAGGCATCCTGACAATCTGCCAGGTGTCTGTCTTTTTCTGTTTTGTCAAGCGGATATTCGCAATCCGCTTCGCTACTTGCCTGATTCGGTTAAAGTATTCCGCAGCAGCAGCGGTTATTTGAAAACGTGCAAAATGCATTTCATACAGTTTCAAAATTTTAATGAATTCCTAAGAAAGAGGCAAGAAGGCGTTAAGGGAGATATGGTAGGATAGAAAGCAGGAAAGAACAACAAAGGGGTTTGAAACCATGAGAAAAAGAACACGAAAACACCGGGGAACAGCGGGAAAAATGGTTGGAGGTTTTCTGGCATTTTTCTGCCTGATCCTGCTGACGGCCGGAATGTTCTGGGCAATCCAGGGATATGTTTCCTATCAGAAGGCAGTGAAGGAAAAGCCGCTCGCGCAGGCGGTAGAGGAAATCAGAAGCGAAGCACAGTGGGCTTCTCTTGAACAGGTGCCGGATCTGTACAAAAAAGCGGTGCTTGCTGTTGAGGATCATCGGTATTACACACATCACGGGATAGACTGGATCAGCATGGCGCGGGCCGTTGTACATGATATCCGCGTGATGAAACCGGAGCAGGGAGGCAGTACCATCACACAGCAGCTGGTAAAAAACATGTATTACGATCAGAATAAGACATTTGCCAGGAAAGCGGCAGAGGCGTGGACGGCACTCTATGTGGAACGGCAGCTCTCGAAAGAAGAAATTCTGGAATTGTACATCAATACCATCTATTTCGGGGATGGCTATTACGGACTGAAAGAAGCATCGCTTGGCTACTTCGGGAAAGAACCGCAGGAGCTGACCGACAGCGAAGCCGTTCTCCTCGCTGGAATCCCGAATGCACCGTCCGCCTACGCGCCGTCGCGCCACGCGGATCTGGCGCTGCAGCGGGAAAAGCAGGTGCTGGCGGCAATGGTAAAATATGGATACCTGGAACAAAGTGAGACGGACAGCCTGCTGTGGGATGCGGCAGCCGATCCGGTTCTGGCACGATAGAAAGAAAAGTGAGGAAAAAAGAATGGGAAAACTGATCAGACTGGGGGCAACAGCGCTGTCCATGATTGGAATTTTGGTGATGATTCTCTGTGTGCAGGCGGCGATTTTATTTGTGAGGCTGTGCATCCGAAGAAAGCAGAAAAAAATTGAGCTGAAATAAGAGAAGGAAAAATGTGAGCAGAATTGCCGGAAGAAAAACGGTGATTCTGCTCGCGTTTTTTTTCTGTGAGCAATCCGATTGCGTTTCCGCCGGGAAAAAGGTATAATGAAAAACAGGCAAAAAAATGGTAAAACAGACAGCTTTTGAGGAAAAATAAATGGAACAGAAAGACAGCGCAGAACGGATTTTAAAACAGATTCCCTATGAGATCGTGTATTCCGCCCGCAAAACGCTCGCCGTTCAGGTCAAAGCGGATGGAAGCGTGGTGGTGCGCGCACCGAAACGGATGGCAAAATACAAAATCGAAGCATTCTTAAAAGAAAAACAGGATTGGATTCACACACACCGGGAAAAAGCGTTGGCGGCCGCAGAGCAGAAAGCAGCGAACCGTCTGACGGAAGCAGAACGAAAAGCGGCGGTTAAACGTGCGGCGCAGATGCTGGCGGAAAAGACGGCACATTTTGCAAAAGAGATGGGCGTAACGTATGGCAGAATCACAATTCGTGAGCAGAAAACCCGCTGGGGCAGCTGCAGCAGCGCCGGAAACCTGAACTACAACTGGAAACTGGTGCTGATGCCGGAGCGCGTGATGGATTACGTCGTTATCCACGAGCTGGCGCACCGGAAAGAGATGAACCATTCCGCGCGGTTTTACGCGGTGGTGGCACAGCAGATGCCCGATTACAAAGTGTGGCAGAGCTGGCTGAAGGAGCATGGAAGAGAGTACTGAAAAAGAGAGGCAAAACAAATGATACTGACCGAAGAAAAAACATATATCATCAATGTGACGGAAGTCGATACCGACGCAGAGCTCGGTTTAAATAAGAAAGATATTATGATCAAATACACGAATCTGGAGCTGCTGCACGCGGTTCTTGCAAGCACGATGCCGTATGGCCGTCTGTCGGCGCGCTACCGCGGAAAACGGAAGGCGGAGCTGCAGTCACGGATTGCGATGGTGGAGAGTGTGCTCGAAACACGCGGCGACCAGCTGGCAAAAGCGGAGCAGATTATGTATCTCGACACGGCGGAGCGCAGTGCAATCTGTCATTATCTCGGCATCATCTACACGCGGCTGATTGCGCAGAAGCTGTACGGAATTGACTGTATGGTACCGCTGAACCTGATCGAGCAGCCGGGGGAGAAAAAATTTGTAAAATACAACGGTGCATACCGCCAGGATCTGATCGGATACGGAAAGCAGAACGCATGGAGCGTCTGGGAGCCGGTCGGCAGGAGCGAGAACAGCCAGGCGGCCTTTGGAAACGGATGCCGGGCGGCGTCGGAGATCGAGAAGATCAATGAAAATCCGCTGGCGAAGAGTGCGGCGTGCATGACGTATTACGAGAGAGGCTATCTGAATGCCGTTGTAAAAGAGCCGGAGCGGACCGGGGACGGTACACTTTGGTTTCCAGAGGAGAATTATTTCAAGGCATATTATCAGCCGTTTTTCGAGCTGTTTGCGGACGAACAGCCGGGTGAGCTGTACGGAAGCAGCGGCGGCTTTGAACTGGAGCTGACTCTGCCGTGGACGGAGGAAGGAAAACGCGGCTTCCGCCATCTGCAGATCGGAACGGATCCGGTGACGATTGCATTGATGCGGGAAGGGAAGTACGATCAGATCTTAAAGCGGATGGAAAACGTTTTGGATTTATCAAAAGAGTGCAGATTCTGCGGGGAAGATGGCATCTGGGTAGGCGCAGAGTAAAGGTCATCGGAAGTGCCGAAGCTGTCGGGGATGATGGTACACAGATTCTGTGTGGGAAAAGCGAAAAAGAAAGGACAAGAGCAATGGCAAAAGAAATGGAAACTCTAAAGGACGAAGGGCTGCAGGGGAATGAAACGATAGAGGAAGCAATTCTGGGACTGCAAAAGGAGCCGACGCCGGAACTGCTGGCACATGTGCTGACGGTAATCCGCCGCAGAATGAAAGAGGGCGGACAGGCGATTCTTTCCGTGGAACCGCCATCCGGCGACGATCAGATCCGGATCGGAACGGTAAAGAGCGCAGACGGAAAAGTCTGGTGGGCCGCGTTTACGAGCTTTGATGAGGAATTAAAGGGCGCCGGCAGCGTGAAATCCACGTTTCTCGTGAGCCTGGAACAGCTAATCCACATGGCATCCGAAACAAAGGAGATCAGCGGTGTGATTTTCAATCCGTGGAACCGCACGATCATGCTGGATCATACGCTGCTTTCGATTATCATCGGGGAAGAGAATGCGGGGCACTGAATTGCCGAAAGGAAAAAAGCAAGCACAGAAAGACTCCGAGGGTACATTATTATTTTAAGGAGGTTTTACATCATGGAGGGTTTTCAGGTAACAGAAATCGGGGAAAAAATTTACTGTATTTTGGACGCAGGAAATTCATCGTTCTATGTAGTAGAAGGTGAAGAAAAAGCGGCTGTCATTGATACCGGCATTACGGCAGGCACAAAGATTCTGCCGGTGATCCGTGAGCTGACGGACAAGCCGCTTCTGCTGGTCATCACGCATGCGCATCCGGATCACATGTATCACATGGATGAGTTTGATGAGGTGTACATGTGCCACGATGAAAAGAAGATGGATCCAGAGACGCTTGTGATGCTGACAGCGGGAAAATTAAAACCGTGGGAGGAGATTCATGACATCCGTACCGATTCCGTGATTCCGCTCGGCGGCACAGAGCTGGCCGTCTGTCAGACACCGGGCCATACGCCGGGCAGCGTTGTTGTGCTGGAGACGAAACAGAATTACCTGTTCACCGGAGATGCGATCGGAAGCGGCTGCGGTGTCTGGATGCAGGTGCCGGGCGGAACGAGCCTGGAAGAGTATTACGATGGTCTGGTTGGTCTGATGGCGTGGCTGGTGAAAAAGGGCGGCCGCATGAAATTCTTCGGCGGTCATCACACGCAGGTGTTTGAATCGACGGCGCATCCGGTTTACAATCCGCTCAGCCTCGGCGTTCTCGCAGATCTCATCGACCTTGTGGATCAGGTGATCCACGGCGAAAACCTGGGACGGCCAAGCAATGCGAAGCCGTTTTCGAAAGAACAGGTCCGCTACGCGTCGTACGGCCGCGCAGAAATGCAGTACTGTGCATCGCGGATTCACCGAAAATAAGCGCGTGAAATCTTAAAACTTCCATAAGAAGAAAGGTTTTTGCCCGCGGCGGCTTGACAAAATAAAAAAACGCGATTATGATAAATGCAGTTTCTATTCCAACAGAAAAAGAAAAGGTTATGAGGAAGAGGAGTACATGGCAGGCCCCAAAAGAGAGGACGGTTCACCGGCTGAAAGGCTGTCCGGGAAGGTGGTCATGGAAGGTAGCTTCTGAACCGGAGAGCTGAAAAGCACAGAAGATGTGATGATTAGGTTCTCACGCATGAGTCACGTTACAGACTCCGAAACGAGATACAAATTAAGGTGGTACCGCGGAATTTTCGCCCTTTGCATGCATGTTATGTGTATGTGAAGGGCGTTTTTGATTTAAGACAAGCCTCTGCGGGAATAAATACCACAATACACCAAACATAAAAGGAGGATCTCATGAGCAAAGAACTCGCAAAGACCTACGATCCGAAAGGACTCGAGGACAGACTGTATCAGAAATGGCTGGATAAAGGATATTTCCACGCCACTGTAAACCCGAACAAAAAACCGTTTACCATTATGATGCCGCCTCCGAACGTAACCGGACAGCTTCACATGGGCCATGCACTCGACAACACCATGCAGGATATTCTCTGCCGTTTCAAACGGATGGAGGGATATGAAGTCCTCTGGCAGCCGGGAACCGACCATGCGGCGATTGCAACCGAGGTAAAAGTTACCAATATGCTCAAAGAGCAGGGCATCGACAAAGATGAAATCGGACGCGAAAAATTCCTGGAGCACTGCTGGGAGTGGAAGAAAGAGTACGGCGGACGCATCAACAGCCAGTTAAGAAAGATCGGCTCCTCCGCAGACTGGGAGAGAGAACGCTTCACCATGGACGAGGGATGCTCCAAAGCCGTAGAAGAAGTATTCTGCCGTCTGTATGAAAAAGGATGGATCTACAAAGGAAGCCGCATCATCAACTGGTGCCCGGTATGCCAGACTTCCATCTCCGATGCAGAGGTTGAATATCAGGAGCAGGCAGGCCACTTCTGGCACATCAACTACCCGGTAGTTGGAGAAGAAGGCCGCTTCGTAGAAATCGCAACGACCCGTCCGGAGACTCTGCTCGGCGATACTGCCGTAGCTGTCAATCCGGAGGATGAAAGATACACCGATATTGTAGGAAAAATGCTGAAACTGCCGCTGACCGACCGTGAAATCCCGGTTATCGCAGATGCTTACGTAGACAAAGAGTTCGGAACCGGATGCGTTAAAATTACACCGGCACACGACCCGAACGATTTTGAGGTAGGAAAACGCCACAACCTCGAAGAGATCAACATCTTAAACGATGACGGAACCATGAACAACAAGTGCGGCAAATACGCCGGCATGGACCGCTACGAGGCAAGAAAAGCCATGGTAGAGGATCTCGAAAAGCTTGGTCTTCTGGTAAAGGTTCAGGATCACGTTCATAACGTAGGAACTCACGACAGATGTAAGACAACCGTAGAGCCGATGATCAAACCGCAGTGGTTTGTAAAAATGGCAGATATGGCAAAAGCTGCCAGCGAAGCAGAGAAGAACGGCGAAGTAAACTTCATCCCGGACCGCTTCAGCAAAATTTATCAGAACTGGCTGAATAACATCCATGACTGGTGTATTTCCCGTCAGCTCTGGTGGGGCCACCGCATCCCGGCTTACACCTGTGATGACTGCGGCGAGATCACCGTTGTAAGAGGCGGAATGCCGGAAAAATGCCCGAAATGCGGCAGTACCCATCTCACCCAGGACCCGGATACCCTGGACACCTGGTTCAGTTCTGCTCTGTGGCCGTTCTCCACGTTAGGATGGCCGGAGAAAACACCGGAATTTGATTACTTCTATCCGACCGACGTACTCGTAACCGGATACGACATCATCTTCTTCTGGGTTATCCGTATGGTATTCTCCGCACTGGAGCAGACTAAACAGGTTCCGTTCCACCACGTACTGATCCACGGACTCGTTCGTGATTCCCAGGGACGCAAGATGAGTAAATCCCTCGGAAACGGTATCGATCCGCTCGAAGTCATTGACAAATACGGTGCAGATGCTCTCCGTCTGACTTTGATGACCGGTAATGCACCTGGAAACGATATGCGTTTCTACTGGGAGCGTGTAGAAGCCAGCCGTAACTTCGCAAACAAAGTATGGAACGCTTCCCGTTTCATCATGATGAACCTGGAAAAAGCAGAAGTTCCGTCTGAAATGCCAAAAGACAAACTGACACTGGCAGATAAATGGATTCTTTCTAAGGTAAACACGCTGGCAACGGAAGTAACGGACAACATGGACCGCTACGAGCTCGGTATCGCCGTACAGAAGGTTTACGACTTTATCTGGGAGGAGTTCTGCGACTGGTACATCGAGATGGTAAAACCGCGTCTGTACAGCGAGACCGACGAGACGAAGGGCGCTGCACTGTGGACCTTAAAAACCGTTCTTGGCAATGCATTAAAGCTGTTGCATCCGTTTATGCCGTTCATCACAGAGGAAATCTACTGCACACTGAATCCGGACGAGGATTCCATCATGATCGCCGCATGGCCGAAAGAGACCGAAGACTTTGCATACGCAGAGGATGAGGCAGCCGTTGAGATGATGAAAGAGGCGGTAAGAAGCATCCGTGGTGTCCGCACCAGTATGAACGTACCGCCGTCAAAGAAAGCAAGCGTATTCGTTGTAACGGAAGATGCTGCTGTACAGGAAACCTTCAAAAACGGTGCTGTATTCTTCGGAACTCTGGCAGGAGCAAGCGAAGTTCACGTACAGGCAGACAAAGCCGGCATCGCAGACGATGCGGTATCCGCAGTGATCCCGCAGGCAACGATCTACATTCCGTTTGCCGAGCTGGTTGACCTGGAAAAAGAGATCGCCCGCCTTACGAAAGAGGAAGAGCGTCTGACAAAAGAGATCGCACGTTCCAACGGCATGCTTGGCAACCCGAACTTTATCAACAAAGCTCCGGAAGCAAAAGTTCAGGCAGAGAAAGAAAAACTGGCGAACTATCAGCAGATGATGGAGCAGGTTCAGACAAGATTGGAGCAGCTGAAAAAATAAATGAAAAAAGGAAAAAAACTGCATGGAAACAAGGAAACCGTAGTGAAAGTCTGCAACTGGCTCTCTTTGCCGCTGCAGGCCCTGGGATGCTGTATTCTGTATCTGGTGATTGAAGCATTTTCCCGCCATTCGCTGGCATCTGCATGGAGCTACATGGTGGAAAGCCCATGGGTCTTTTTGTACAATGCATTTTTGATCTTCACTACTTTTATGGTAGTTTATCTGTTCCGCAGACGTGTGCTGGTACGGCTGGTGATGAGCTGTTTCTGGCTGCTGCTCGGCATCATTAACGGTGTGATTCTGGCAAATCGCGTCACGCCGTTTACCGGGCCGGACTTGCGGAATTTAAGCGACGGCGCAAAGGTCGTGACGAAGTATCTGTCGAAAGGTACCATGATCCTCGTCGTAGCAGCCCTTGTGGCATTATTGGCATTTTTTGTATGGGTCTGGATCAAAGGACCGAAATTTCAGGGGAAAATCCGCTGGTATCTGAATGTGCCGTTGATTGCTCTGGTAATTGTACTCTTTACGGGAGCAACGAATCTGGCGCTTGCAAAGCGTGTGCTTTCCAGCTATTTCGTCAACATCGCATTTGCCTACCAGGATTACGGCTATCCGTACTGTCTGGCAGTCACCCTGTTTGATACGGGAATTTCAGAGCCGAACGGCTATTCCGAACAGCTCGTGAAACAGATTGAGACGAGTGAAGGCGAACAAAAAGAGGATGATACGGTAAAACCGAATATTATCTTTTTGCAGCTGGAGTCCTTTTTCGATCCGGAGCTGGTTAATTTCCTCAACATTTCCGAGGATCCGATCCCGTATTACCGGCAGCTGATGAAGGATTATTCTTCTGGTTATCTCCGCGTGCCGGTGGTGGGAGCCGGAACAGCAAACACAGAGTTTGAAACTATTTCCGGCATGAGCCTCCGGTATTTCGGAGCGGGTGAGTATCCGTACAAATCGGTGCTTTCAGAGGAGACGTGTGAGAGTGCGCCGTATGTTTTAAAGAATCTTGGCTATGCGACCCATGCGATCCACAACAATGAAGCAAACTTCTATTCCAGAAGAAGTGTGTTCTCACGTCTTGGTTTTGATACCTTTACCTCGGAGGAATATATGCCGGATATCTCGGATGTGACGGCAACCGGATGGGTAAAAGACCATATTCTGACAAAAGAGATCATAAAAACGCTCGATGCGACAGACGAACCGGATTATATCTATACGATTTCGGTACAGGGCCACGGTGATTATCCGACAGAGCCGGTGCTTGACGATCCGGAGATTACAGTGACAGGCGCGGAAGACCGGGAAAAAAATAATTATTCCTGGGAATATTATGTAAATCAGATTCATGAGATGGACATATTTGTCAAAGAGCTGACGACAAAGCTTGCGGATTATCCGGAGCCGGTGGTACTTGTGATGTACGGGGACCATCTGCCAACGATGGGACTGAAAGTAGAAGATCTGGAGAACCGCTATCTGTATCAGACCGAATACGTAATCTGGGATAATATGGGACTGAAAAGAAAACAGGAAAACATTGCTTCCTACCAGATTGCAGCAGAGGTTATGAACCGTGTGGGAATTCATGACGGAACCATTTTCCGGTATCATCAGACGAGACGGAATACGAAGAATTATCAGGTGGATCTCGAGGTGCTGCAGTATGATATGCTGTATGGAAAACGGTACGTTTACGGAGAAGACGGAGAGACACCGTATGAGCGTGTGAAGCTGCAGATGGGTGCTCTGCCGGTAACACTGGAACGAATCGAAAAATCCGGAGAAGATACCTGGTATTTTTACGGAGAAAACTTTACGGCATCGAGCCGTGTGGAAGTCAACGAGGAGATACAGGATACCGTTTATGTCAGCCCGTCGATTCTGATGGTGCATAGTCTGACCCTGGAAGACGGTGATCAGATTACAATCGCGCAGCAGAGCAACAGCTCGACGAAGAAGGTGCTGACAAGGACAGAGCCGATGATGTATGAAGAGCCCAAAACGGTATCTACACCGACGCCGACGCCGAACCCGGACAGCACGAAAACAGATGTGACGCAGGAAAATGCCAATACGAGCACTGCGCCGCAGGATGAACTGACGGCAGCGCCGTCCGGTGCGCCGGAGGGCGAAGGCGACAAGATTGAGCCGTCAAAAACAGAAAACAGCGATAAACCGGCCGAAGACGGCGGTCTGCAGAATTAAAAAGAGTGTCCGAAAGATCATACAGTGGGGCGGATTTTGACGTCCCACTGTATCTTTTTACGGGGAAAGTCGAAAAGTCGGGACAAAATTTTGAAAATTGCTATGGACATATCCGGTCACTCGATTATAATGATACTAGGGTTTGAAAGCAGCCCTAAAATACTGAAGAATGGTGAAATAAAGTGAATTATACAGAAGCAGTTGATTATATCGAAACAATACCGAAATTTACGGTGAAGCATCCGCCGGAACATACGAGGGAGCTTCTTTCGCGCCTTGGGAATCCGCAGGAAGGGATCAAAATTATCCATGTGGCGGGCACGAACGGAAAGGGAAGCGTCTGCGCGTACTTGAATGCGATGCTGCTTGCAGGCGGCAAAAAGACAGGACTTTTTACCTCCCCGCACCTTGTACGCATCAACGAGCGGTTCCAGATCAACGGGGAAGATGTGTCGGATGAACAGTTTCTCGACGCATTTCTCAAAGTGGAAAAAGCAGCCAAAGAATACGAGGCGGAGGGCGAAGGCCATCCGAGCTATTTTGAGACGCTGTTCCTGATGGGAATGCTGATTTTCAAAGAAGCCGGCGTGGAATACCTGGTCATGGAGACCGGCCTTGGCGGACGGCTGGATGCGACAAATGTGGTCGAAAAGCCGCTGGCATGCATCATCACGTCCATCAGCCGCGACCACACCGAGTATCTCGGCGACACCCTCGAGGCGATTGCGGGAGAGAAAGCCGGCATCATCAAAGCCGGTGTCCCGGTAATCTACGACGCCAGCCAGCCAGGTCCGGCTTCTGTCATTGCCGCAAAGGCGAAAGAGATGGGAAGCCCGGCATGGCCGATGGAGCCGTCGTTCTATGAGATGAAAACACAGAGCCGCGAGGGTATCACCTTTACCTTTGCATATCCGGGCGGCGAAAAAGCAGAGCTTGCGATTCCGTACGTGGCAAAATACCAGATGATGAATGCAAGCCTTGCGTTCTACATGATGCATATTCTGCAGGACGTGCACGACATTCCTAAGAACGTGCTTGCGGAAGGCCTTTCGAAGATCAAATGGCCGTGCCGTATGGAAATGGCTGCGCCGGGCGTCATCATCGACGGCGCGCACAACGAGGACGGCATTGCACAGTTTGTCAGCACGGCAGGCTATTTTGCGAAAGAAAACGAGATCACGATTCTGTTCACGGCAGTTGCAGACAAGCACTATCATGAGATGATCGGTGAAATCTGCGAGGGAATTCATCCGTCCCATGTTGTTGCAACGCAGATCGACGGAAGCCGCGTCGTACCGGCGGAAGTGCTTGCAGAGGACTTCAGAAAAGCAGGATGCACGGATGTCTGCGCGGAACCGGAGATCGGGGCAGCGTATGAGAAGGCACTGGGCAAAAAGGGCAGCGGCATGCTGTTCTGCGTGGGTTCTCTGTATCTGGCGGGCGAACTGAAAGCATATCTTGCAAAGCGGAATGGTTAGTGAATACAGGAAGGAATTTTTTGTTTATGTTAAATTACGAAGAAGAACTGAAGAAGTTTAAACCGTGTCTCGATGTGGATGAGGTGGAGGATGCGATTTACAGCCGTGATCTGACGGATGTGATCGACATTTTGAAAGAAATGATGAAAAACGACAAGCCGGAACAGGAAAACGAGACAGAAGCGGAAAAGGAAGAGTAAGGTGCCGGAATGAACTGTATGAATTGTAAATCGGTTGTGGACGTCGGAATGGAGATCTGTCCCAACTGTGGTTTTAACCTGAGAGTACAGAGAAAATGTTTTTCTCTTTCGAATATGTACTACAATCTGGGCCTCGACAAGGCAGAGATCCGGGATCTTTCCGGAGCGATCGATATGCTGCGGCGGAGCCTGAAGTTTAACAAATACAATATCCATGCGCGGAACTTGTTAGGCCTTGTCTATTTTGAGACGGGTGAAGCGGTTGCGGCGTTAAGTGAGTGGATCATCAGCAAGAATATTATGCCGGAGAATAATGTGGCGACGGAGTATATTGCGACGCTGCAGGCGGAGCAGGCGAAGCTGGATATGATCAATCAGACGATCAAGAAATACAACAGTGCGCTGAAATGCTGCCGCGAGAACAATGAGGATGTGGCTGCGATCCAGCTGCGCAAGATTCTGAACCAGAATCCGAAGCTGATCAAGGGATATCATCTGCTGGCGCTGATTTATATTCACAAAGGTGAGTATGAGAAAGCGCGGAAGATTCTGAAAAAGGCGGCGAAAATTGACAAGACGAACTCGACGACGCTTCGTTTCCTGAAGGAGGTTGATTTCCAGACGGGTACGCAGACGTCGCTGGAGCCGCGGCGGTTCGGCCGCAGGGAGCGCACGGAGGAGCAGCGCGAGGACGAGCGTGAGCGTGTGGTAAGCGGGGATACGGTGATTATTCCGCCGACGTTCCGCGAGACGTCTACAGCGGCAACGATGCTGAATATCGGTATTGGGCTGGTGCTTGGCGCACTGGTTGTGTGGTTTCTGATCGGGCCTGCGAATACGCAGCGAATTAACCGGCAGGCAGACGAGAAGGTTGTGGAATACAGCGGCAAGATGGCGAGCCAGGAGGCCCAGCTGAACCAGCTCCAGAGCCAGGTGGATTCTCTGAACGAAACGACGGCTTCTGCGCAGCAGCAGATCCAGACGGCACAGGATACGGCGGCTTCCTATGAGAACCTTTTAAAGGCTGTGGAAGCGCAGCAGCAGGGCAACACGAGCAACGCAACAAACGCACTGACCGAGGTCAACCCGGAGGTGCTTTCTGTGGACGCAAAGGCTGTGTATGACACTATTTACAAGAGCATGCAGTCGTCTATGTTCCAGGAGCTTTCGCAGTCGGGTGTGAATGCATTTGACGATGCGAATTACACTGAGGCGATTGATAAGCTTTCGAAGGCTAAGAATATCAACGACAGTGACTATACGGTGCTTAACTATCTGGCGCATGCGTATCGGCTGAGTGGGGATACCGATAATGCGATTTCGGTGTTCCAGGAGATCATCGATAAGTTCCCGGGAACCCAGAAGGCTACTAAGGCCGAGCAGCAGATTGAGGCGCTGGGGGGGACTGTGAAGACGGAGGAATAGTGAGGACGGACGCCCACGGGGCAGAATGCCGCAGGAGATGCGGCGCTGTTTCGTCGGGCTGATACCACTGACTACGCGGAGGGTGCGTGGGACGAAGGGCAAAAAAGTATAAAAGTGAGAAGATAAAACACAAAAGATGAAATTCGCTTTACGGCGAAAAATCTTTTGTGTTTTTTATTTTATGACAGGAAAGAGGGAGGATGGGAAATGGATAATCGTGTTTGGGTGAAGAATGCGGTGATGACGATTCGGCTTCCGGAAGAGGTGGATCATTTTGTGGCTGACCGGCTTCGGGAGGAGGCGGGGGAGATTTTGGTGGAGAGGAATGTGAGGGAGGTGGTGTTTGATTTTCGGAAGACGGTGTTTATGGACAGTTCGGGGATTGGACTGGTGATGGGAAGGTTTCGGGAGATGGAGCTGATTGGCGGGAAGGTGAGAGCGGTGCATGTGGGAGAGCGGATGCGGAGGATTCTGGTGATGTCGGGGGTGACGCGGGTGATTGAGGTGGAAGAGGAGAAGACGTGGAAGTAGGTTTTGGACGGGGAGTGGGCAGAAAGGGGAATGGGATGATGCGAGAAAGGATGAAAACAGAAGAGAAGATGCGGTGGAATACGATGACGCTGGAATTTGAGAGCCGTCCCTGCAATGAGAGTTTTGCGCGGGTGTCTGCGGCGGCGTTTCTGGCGCAGCTGAATCCGACGGTGGAGGAAGTGGCGGATGTCAAGACGGCGATTTCGGAGGCGGTTACGAATGCGATGATTCACGGATACCGGCAGGAAAAAGGTAAAATTCAGATGAAGTGTGTGCTGGATCTGGAGGAGAAGGTGTTTCAGGTGACGGTAAAAGATACCGGCGTCGGGATTGAAAATGTGGAGAAGGCGATGGAGCCGATGTTTACGACCTGCCCGGAGCTGGAGCGGTCGGGGATGGGGTTTTCGTTTATGGAGGCGTTTATGGATGAGCTGGAAGTAAGGTCGCATCCGGGATGGGGGACGGAAGTGGTGATGAAACGGAAAATCGGTGTGCATCCGGAAATGTAAGGGCCGGATCGGAAGTCATAGGAGTCAGAATGCATGGAACATACGCTTGCCCTGATCGAAAAGGCACACGAAGGGGATAAAGCGGCAAGGGATACACTGGCAGAGGAAAATATGGGACTGGTCTGGAGCATGGTGAGGCGGTTTGCAAACCGCGGGGTGGAGATGGAGGATCTGTGCCAGATCGGGAGCATTGGGCTGTTGAAGGCGATTGATAAATTTGATCCTTCGTTTGAAGTCTGTTTTTCGACGTATGCGGTTCCGATGATTGCGGGGGAGATCCGGCGGTTTCTGCGGTCGGAGGGGATGGTGAAGGTGAGCCGCCCGATCCGGGAACTGGCGTGGAAAGCGTATGCGGTGCGGGAGCGGCTGGAGCGGGAGAACGGGCGCGATCCGACGCTGGCGGAGATAGCGGGGGAGCTTGATGTTACCGTGGAGGAAATCGTGGAGGCGATGGAGTCCGGCGCGGAGGTGGAATCGCTGCAGAAGACCATCTATCAGGGGGAAAACCACGATATTTCTCTGATGGACCGCATTCCGGAAAAAGAGAACGGGCAGGAAAAGCTGCTGAACCGGATTTTCTTGGAAGAGCTGTTGGGACGACTGCCTGCGAAGGAGCGGCAGCTCATCTACATGCGCTATTTTCAGGACATGACGCAGGCGCAGATCGCCGGAAAACTGGGGATTTCGCAGGTGCAGGTGTCGCGGATGGAAAAGAAGATTCTGCGGCAGATGCGGATGGAAAAGGTCTGACAAAAATACAAATCCGGCGGAAGGGCGCTTTTCCTGGGAAAGGCAGAGAAAAGCGCCTGAAACCCGGGCGGATAAAGGAAGAAAAGAAAGGCGAAGCGGGGAAAGGCGGCAGAAAGTTTGAAAATATTCACTGGAATATCGGAGGAAGGTGTGCTACAATGAGCGAAATACGAAGAAAGGCAGGTGGAAGAACATGGATTATCTGACAGAAAATGTGGCGGTCAATCTGAAACGGATCCGGCAGTCGAAAGGGATGAGTCTCGACCAGGCCTCAGAGCAGACCGGGGTCAGCAAGAGTATGCTCTCGCAGATCGAAAAGGGAACGGCGAACCCGTCGCTTGGCGTGCTCGGGAAGATTACGAGCGGCCTGCGGATTGAATTTCAGGAGCTGATTGCAACGCCGCTGGTGGATAGTTATCTTGTGACACCGGAGGATCTGGTTCCGACGAAAGAGCTGGAGGGGCAGTACACTGTGTGGACGTGCTTTCCGTATGAGGACACGCGGCTTGTGGAAATCTACCGCATCGACATCGAACCGGGCGGAACGTATGTGAGCGGCGGCCACGGAGAGAAAACAAGAGAGTACCTGGTGGTGACAGACGGCGTGATGACCGTGGAGTGCAATGGAAAAGAGCATGAGATCCACTTGAAGCAGGCATTCCGTTTCGAGACAGACCAGACCCACATCTACCGCAACAGAGGGACGGAGAAGACGAGCTGCATGTGTTTCTTTCTCGACTATCACTAAAAGCCGCAGAATAACAGGCTTTCTTTTTTTGAATGAACTGTTCAATATAATGGACAGAAGTCCACTGGAACATCAGAATAAAAAACAACGGATATGAAAAAAAATACGGCGGAAGACGAAAAAACATCAAAAAAGAATAGAAAAAGCGGGTGTTAAAGAAAAAGCAAAAATAAAAAACTTTTTTAAAAAAAGTAATTGACAAATATAGGGAGTGGTGCTATTGTATGGTTGTACAAAATAATAAACGAAAAACAAAGCAAAGACGCTTACCAACGAGTAGTCTTTGCTTTGTTGTTTTTTATTTAAAAAATCTTTTCAACGCTATGGGAGGATAACACTATGAGATTAAAAGACACAGGATTAACGGTTCAGGACATCAAAGACAAAGTAAACAAGTACATGATCGAGACCTACGAGCGTTTCGATTTCCTTGCAGAAACCGCAGAGGGGATGTACATGTACGACGAAAACGGAACGCCGTATCTTGACTTTTACGCAGGCATCGCCGTAAACAACGCCGGAAACAGAAACCCGAAAGTTGTTGCTGCAGCAAAAGAGCAGCTCGACGATATCATGCATACCTTCAACTATCCATACACCATCCCGCAGGCACTGCTTGCTGAGAAAGTCTGCGAGACCATCGGCATGGACAAGATCTTCTATCAGAACTCCGGTACCGAGGCGAACGAGGCCATGATCAAAATGGCAAGAAAGTACGGCATCGAGAAATACGGCCCGAACCGTTACCACATCGTAACCGCAAAGATGGGCTTCCATGGAAGAACCTTCGGTGCCATGTCTGCAACCGGTCAGCCGGGCAACGGATGCCAGGTTGGATTCGGACCGATGACCTACGGATTCTCCTACGCACCGTACAATGATCTGCAGGCCTTCAAAGATGCATGTACCGAAAACACCATCGCCATCATGGTTGAGCCGGTACAGGGCGAAGGCGGTGTTCATCCGGCAACGAAAGAGTTCATGCAGGGACTCCGGAAGTTCTGTGATGAGAACGACATGCTGCTTCTGATTGATGAAGTACAGACCGGCTGGTGCAGAACCGGTGCGGTAATGTCTTACATGAACTACGGCATCAAACCGGATATCGTATCCATGGCAAAAGGTCTTGGCGGCGGAATGCCGATTGGCGCAATCTGCGCAACAGCTGAAGTAGCAAAAGCCTTTACCCCGGGATCTCACGGAACTACCTTCGGCGGCCATCCAGTCAGCTGTGCAGCAGCACTGGCAGAAGTCAACGAACTGATCGACCGCGACCTTGCCGGAAATGCAAAGAAAGTCGGTGATTACTTCGCAGAAAAATTAGCAAAACTGCCGCATGTCAAAGAAGTCAGACATCAGGGACTGCTGGTCGGCGTAGAGTTTGATGATACCATCAGCGGCGTAGAAGTCAAACATGGCTGCCTTGACCGCCATCTGCTGATCACCGCCATCGGAGCGCACATCATTCGTCTGATCCCTCCGCTTATCGTAACCGAGGAGGACTGCGACAAGGCAGTTGCTATCATCGAAGAAACCGTAAAAGCTCTGGAAAAATAAAGAATTCTTATAGAAACAAAGAAAATCTCATAGCGTGAAAAGAACAGGACAAGGACGTCAAAAAGCAAAGAACCATGCTTCGCCCCTGTCCTGTTTTTCTTTTCATTCTGTGAATCGGAAACAACAGGTAAAACAGAGAAATTAAATGTGAGAGGAAAACGGTATGGGACATCTGGTTATCACAATCGGCTGCGAGTACGGAGCCAAAGGAAATGCCATCGGCAGGAAAATTGCGGAGGATCTCGGAATTAAGTTCTACGACCGCGAGCTGGTGGATCAGATTATTGAAGAAGTCGGAATTCCGAAAGACATCATGAACCGTGTAGAAGAGGGCGGTACGATTGCCGGAAAAGGAGCCGAGGGCGATGTCCGTGGATCCTTCTCAAAATATGCGGACCTGACCGAGCGTGCGATTCATGTACAGAAGCAGATCATCCGGAAACTGGCAGAAAAAGAGGCCTGCGTCATCATCGGACGATCCGCGGATTACATCTTAAAGGACAGCAAAGATATCAAGCTCCTCCGGGCTTTTATCTATGCACCGGATGAGATCCGCATTCAGAATATCATGAAGAGCCACAGCCTTTCCGAGAGCGATGCAAAAATTCTGCTGCTCGAGAAGGACAAACGGTATCACAAGCGTCATCTGGCGCTGACCGGCAGCAACCGCGGAGACCGGCACAACCGAGACATTCTGATCAACAGTGCATTCCTTGGTGTGGAGGGCACAGCGGAGTATCTCGAGGAACTGATTCAGAAGAAATACGGAAGCGGGGAGGAATAAGCCATGGAACAGAAAAAATCAGAATTTGACAAAGTATTAGGTGCATGGGATATTCTCGTCATCGCTTTTGGAGCCATGATCGGCTGGGGCTGGGTCGTATCCTCAGGAAGCTGGATTCAGAAAGGCGGCGTTGTCGGAGCTTCAATTGCGTTTGCGATCGGCGGTGTCATGATCTTTTTCATCGGACTGACTTACGCAGAACTGACTGCAGCGATGCCGCAGTGCGGCGGCGAGCACGTCTTCAGCTACAAGGCGATGGGCCCGAACGGTTCGTTCATCTGTACCTGGGCGATTATTTTAGGATACGTCAGTGTTACGTGTTTCGAGGCGTGCGCCTTCCCAACCATCATCACATATCTGTGGCCGGGATTCCTGAAAGGCTATATGTACAGCGTGGCAGGATTTGATATCTATGCTTCCTGGGTAGCCGTAGCCGTTATTGTAGCGTTCCTCATCACACTGATCAATGTGCTGGGCGCAAAAACAGCAGCCGTTCTGCAGACGGTCCTTACCTGTATCATCGGCGGCGCTGGTATCCTTCTGATTGTGGCATCCGTGATCAACGGAGATTCCAGCAATCTGCAGGGACAGATGTTCGTCGGCGAGAGCACCGGAACGATGTTCCAGAACATCATCAAAGTTGCTGTTGTTACCCCGTTCTTCTTCATCGGCTTTGACGTTATCCCGCAGGCAGCAGAGGAAATCAACGTTCCGTTAAAGAAAATCGGTAAAATGATGATTCTCTCCGTTGTACTCGCTGTTGTTTTCTATTCCTGTGTTATCCTGGCTGTCGGCTATGTGCTGAACCCGTCCGAAATCCTGAGCTCGGAAGCAGGAACCGGACTTGTCACAGCAGATGCGATGGCGAAAGCGTTCGGTACAGCGGTTATGGCAAAAGTCATCATCGTCGGCGGTATGTGCGGTATCATCACATCCTGGAACTCCTTTATGATCGGCGGTTCCCGTGCCCTGTACTCTATGGCTGAATCCTACATGATTCCGCCGATGTTCGCAAAGCTTCATCCGCAGCACAAAACTCCGATCAACGCCCTGTTCCTGATCGGCGCGCTGACTATGCTGGCTCCGTTTGCAGGACGAGGCATGATGGTGTGGATCTGTGATGCAGGTAACTTTGGATGCTGTCTTGCCTACTGTATGGTATCTCTTTCCTTCCTGATCCTGCGGAAGAAAGAGCCGGATATGCCGCGTCCGTACCGTGTTCCGGCATACAAATTTGTTGGAACGATGGCAGTTCTGATGTCCGGATGTATGGTACTTGTTTACTGCATTCCTGGTTCCGGCGGAACGCTGGTATGGCAGGAGTGGCTGATGGTAGGCGGCTGGAGCCTCCTCGGTGTTGTATTCTTTGCAGTCTGCAAGTTCAAATATAAAGAGAAGTTCGGCAGCCTGATCGAGCTGATCTCCGACGAGGACGCAGCGTCCCTGATGCCGGAGGCAGACGATGCGGAACTCGACGTTGTTATCGATGCAGCAATCGACCGTGTTCTTGCCAAAATGGCTGGCTGAAGCTGAGATAGGATAAAACAAAGCGTGTCGGAAAGAAAAATTTTCGGCACGCTTTCTGAAAGAAAGGGGAAAAATAAGATGAATCCATTCGAATTTTCGATTCCACAGAATATTATTGTCGGAGCAGGAACGCTTGCCAAACTGCCGGAGTGTGCCAAGAAGATGGGCGGAACCCATGCGATGATTCTTTCCGGTCCTACCCTGAAAAAAATGGGCGTTGTGGATAAAGCAGCGGACAGCCTGAAAGCGGCAGGCATCGCAGCCGATATTTTCACAGATATTGAGGCGAATCCGTCTGTGACGACAGTAGAAAAAGCAACCGAGAGCTATCTTGCTTCCGGCGCAGACTTTCTCGTAGCACTCGGCGGCGGTTCTCCGATGGATGTAGCAAAGGCCGTCGGTGTGACGGCAAAATACGGCGGAAGCATCACGGAATACGAAGGCGCACACAAAGTGCCGGGAAAAATTGTCCCGCTGATTGCCATTCCGACGACTGCGGGAACCGGCTCCGAGGTGACCGCATTTTCCGTGATCACCGACCACAGCAGAGATTACAAGCTGACCGTATTTAGCTATGAACTTCTTCCAGAGTACGCGATTCTCGATCCGGAACTTTTAACTTCCGCTCCGGCATCCGTTGCGGCAGCGTGCGGTATTGATGCTTTTATCCATGCGGAGGAGGCTTATATTTCTACAGCTGCATCTCCGTTTTCCGATGCCATGGCAGAAAAAGCGATGGAATTGATCGGTAAAAATATCCGCCGTTTCGTGGCGCGCAGAACCGATCTCGAAGCCGCAGAGGCGATGCTGACCGGTTCGCTGTTCGCGGGTATTGCATTTTCCTACGCAAGACTTGGAAATGTCCATGCAATGAGTCATCCTGTGAGCGCCTTCTTCGATGTGCCGCACGGCGTGGCAAATGCCGTTCTGCTTCCGGTCATCGCAGAGTACAATGCACTGGCAGACCATGGAAGATATTTGAAGATCTACAACTACATCAGCGAAATCCCGGCATACGCCGATGAATTTGAGCCGATGATGCTGGTCGGCGCGATCCGCGAGCTGACCGCAGCCATCGGAATCCCGGCCAGCCTGACCGATGCGATCCGCCAGGCGGCAAAGGGAAAAGAAGTGACAGCAGAGGAGATCGAGAGCAAAATCGTGCCGATGGCGGTAGATGCGATGAAGAGCGGAAACATCGCCGTCAACCCGAGAGCGTCCTGTCAGCAGGACATCGAGGCGCTGTACCGGAAAGCACTGTAAGAGACAAGCTAATTTATAGAAGAAACCGTAAAGGGCGATGCTGTGAAAAGTATGTACAGAATCGTCCTTTTTCTGCTTGTCTTCCGAAAATATGTGCTGTAAAATAAATTTATCGTGCTGTTCTTACAAAACAAAGCAGCGAGGGGTGGATTTTTTTATTAAATCTTACTATTGGAGGAAGCAAAACATGGAAAATAATGTATTGCAGCAATTAAAAGAAAATATCGCAAAGGTCATGATCGGAAACGAGCGCACGATCGAGCTTGTCCTGACCTGCCTTGTTGCCAAAGGTCATATCCTGCTCGAGGATGTCCCAGGGACAGGAAAAACGGTCATGGCGAAATCCCTTGCGAAATCCGTCGAGGCAGAGTTCGGCCGCATCCAGTTCACACCGGACTTACTGCCGTCCGATGTTACCGGTCTCAATTATTTTGATGCCAAAAGCGGAGAGTTCGTCTTTTCGAAAGGCCCTGCCTTCTGCAACATTCTGCTTGCCGATGAGATCAACCGTGCAACGCCGAAGACGCAGAGCAGCCTTCTCGAGTGCATGGCTGAGCGCCAGATCACCGTGGACGGTGTGACACGGCCGCTCGAGGAGCCGTTCCTCGTCATCGCCACGCAGAACCCGCTCGAGACGCTCGGAACCTTCCCGCTGCCGGAGGCGCAGATGGACCGTTTTTTAATGAAACTTTCGATGGAAGCATTAAGCCCGGCGGAAGAGACGCAGATGATCGCCCGTTTCCTGACCGAGGAGCCGCTCGCCGAGCTGTCGTCTGTCTGCCCAAAAGAAGAAATCCGTACCCTGCAGGAGGCGTGTAAAGAAGTCTACCTGCATCCGGAACTGGTACAGTATCTCGTCCGCATCGTACAGGAGACGAGAGTCAACAGCAAGATTGCAAGCGGTGTGAGCCCGCGTGGAACACTCGCATTTTTACGTGCCGTACAGGGCCACGCGCTGGTGCAGGGACGAAACTACGTTGTGCCGGAGGACTTCAAGACCGTGGCTGTTCCGGTACTCGCACACCGTCTCACCATGCAGATCGGCGCAGACGACGGAAGAGCCGCAGAATCGGTGATCGAGGAAATTTTAAACCGCATCGATCTGCCGACCGAAAACTGGTCAGGAAGGTAACGGACTATGCTTCTTTTATTACTATTTGGAATGGCGCTCGCCTGGTTTCTGCAGAAAAAGCTGTACCAGAAAAACTGGCAGAAAAATCTGAAAATCCAGGTCAGCTTCCAGGATTCCGCGATCTATGAGGGCGAGGAGAGTACGTTAAAAGAGGTCATCGTAAACGACAAACTGCTGCCGATTCCGGCACTCGAGCTTGGCATTTCGATGAGCCGCAATCTGGAATTCGACCGCGAGGCAAAAGCAAACGCGAGCATCACCGACCAGAGCTACAAACGCGATGTCTTTTCGTTCCTGTTTCATCAGCAGATCACGAGAACACTGCCGTTTCAGGCGAAAAAACGAGGATTCTACGAGATCACCGGTGCGCATGCCGTAGCGTACGATCTTTTTTTCCGGGAGGGTCTTTACAGCGATTACCCGCAGCAGACACAGATGTACGTTTACCCGCGCCAGGTCGATACTGCACGGATTCAGATGATCTGCCGTGCCGTGTCGGGCATGGTTCTGTCACGGAATCGCCTGTACGAGGACCCGTTTGAATTTTCCGGTATCCGCGATTACCGGAAAGAAGACCCGATGAACCGCATCAACTGGAAATCGTCGGCACGGATGGGAGATCTGATGGTCAATCAGTTTGACGCGACGACGAGCGTGGAAGTTACGGTGCTTCTCGATATCGAGGACGCCAACATTCTGCGCGAGGAAGCGCAGGTCGAGGAGAGCATCCGCATCACGTCTTCGCTTGCGGCGCGGATGGTGAAAAACAAGATGAATCTGTGGGTGAAGAGCAATGCGAAAGATGAGGAGACCGGCGAGGAGCTGCGTGTCCATCTGGCAGCGGGCGCCGGAAAAACAGCGGAGCTGAACCGGAAACTGGCGTGCGTGCAGCTTGGGGGCAATCTCACAGGCAGCGCGGAGTTTCTGCACAAAGAGGCGGAAAAAGAGCTCACCGGCCACACCTACGTTGTCGTATCCAAAAACAGAACCGATGAGGTCCGTGAGGCGCTTCATCTGCTCTCCGGTGCGCAGAACCAGGTGTTGTGGGTGATTCCGTATCTGCCGGGCGAAGAAGTTCCGTCGGAGCAGAACCGTGCGTACACCGCAATCGGCTGGGAGGTGAAACCATGGAAATAAAAAAGACACTGGTACAGATCCCGCTGACCTGGCTTCATGTCTGGCTTTTATTCGCCGGCATCTATGGCTTTGCCGCCGGTTTTCTGGAGCTGACGGGAAGGGAGGCGATGTATTTCTGCGCCATATCCTTATTGATGCTGATTCCGGCCGCCGCAAGCTGGATTCTGATCCGGAAAACGAAAGCACTCTGGCAGTTTCTGCTTGGCGGAATTGCGGTCTGCGCGGTGACGTATCTGGCAGCGAAATTTTTCTGTTCCCTGTTCAGTGTGCAGGCGGCAGCGGTAATTGAAGCGGCTGCGGCGGCAAACGATGGAAAAAACAAGTTTGAGAACGGTATTTCTCCTGCATTTCTGGAGAGCCTTTCCGGCGTGATGACGGGTCTTATGGCCGCTGTGATTTTCCTGATCCGCGGCTATGTCAGAATCCGCAAAGGCCAGTTAAAGAAAGCAGCGCAGGAACTGCCGGCCGGCTCAATGCCGCTGGCAGATATGGAAGCGTGGGAGATCCCGACGCTCCTCGATGAGCCAAAGCCCCTTCATTTTCTCTGGTTTATGATACAGTATGTGATCGGTGTGCTGATGAAAATGCCGTTCTACTGGCATCTGATCTACTGGTTTTTCTTTGCAGATGTATTCCTGTGCTTCTTCTGCCAGTACCTCGACGGCATGCACGGGTTCATCCGTGACCATCAGAAAATCGCCAATCTCCCGGTGGAGACGATGCAGCGGACGGGAAAACTGATCCTGAAAATTGCAGTACTCCTTCTGGTACTGTTCGTGCTCCCATCGGCGCTCTACGGAAAGGATCCGATTGCGGAGGCGATCGCAGGATATGAGCCGAAAGAGCTGGAAAGCGATCTTACGATCGAAACACCGGAGGCCGAGGCGCCGCAGGGCATGGAGCAGGCCGATCTGTCCGATATGCTGGGGGACAAAGAGTACAAACCGATGCCGCAGTGGATCCAGAATCTTTTTACGGCGGTCATGTATCTTGTGATGGTTGCCGTCGGAACCGCGGTTCTGCGGGCGATTTACCAGAGCGTAAAAAATGCGGGAAAAGCCTTCTCAGAGGATGAGGAGGACGAAGTTCTCTTCCTGCATCAGGGAAACGACGAACGGGAAAATCTGCCGTGGCGGCGGGAAAAGAAAGAGGGCTATCTCTCCCCGAATATGCGTATCCGCCGGAAGTATAAAAAAACGATCAAAAAAGCCGGAAAATACCAGCCGACCGGAGCCGAAACCCCGGCGGAGCTGGAAGAGAGAAACGAGCTTTCCGGCGACGGCATGAGACGGCTGCACGACGGCTATGAAAAAGCCCGTTACAGCCGCGAGGGCTGCACAAAAGAAGAGGCGGAAGCGCTGCGGAACTGATTTAAAACCAGTTCCCGGCAGCGGTCCACAGCCAATAGAGAAAGCCGAGCAGCCAGCTTGCAAAGACACCGTACAGAATGACAGGTCCGGCGATGGTGAAAATTTTCGCACCGATGCCGAAGACCTGTCCTTCTTTTTTATATTCAATCGCAGGAGCTGCAACCGAGTTGGCAAAGCCGGTGATCGGGACGAGCGCACCGCAGCCGGCAAAGGTGACGATTTTCTGATAGATGTTGAGGCCGGTTAAAATCACACTGCTAAGGATCAGAATCAGCGAGCACCAGGAGCCGGCGTCATCTTTGCTGAGCGAGAACTGCGTTTTGCCGATATGGAGCAGAATCTGCCCCACGACACAGATCAGACCGCCGACGATAAAGGCTTTTGCCATATTGCAGAAGAGATTCTGCTTTGGCGTCACCTCTTTGACAAACTGTTCGTATTCTTTTTTTGCCCGTTCATTTTTTAAACTCTGCATCACATCTTACCTCCAGTTCTTATTGAAATCCACTTGCAAAATAATAGAGAGAGCCCGCGATTTTCCCTGCCGCCATGCAGAGAATTACAAACGGCAGTCCGCGCGTCAGTCCGATCCGGCGGCAGAGGATCGAAAACAGGTTGACGACTTCGCCGAGCGCGATGATCCAGCTTCCCAGATAAATGCCCGCAAAAAGCCAGAACACACCGGCCGTCCAGGAGGGCAGGGAAAACGAGAAGGTGCCAAGCGAGAAAAGATCGCCGAACAGCGCCCCGGCCATACAGCAGCATTCGTAAAAACGCAGGCTCTCTGCTGTCTTTGTGATGCCGGCGTACCGTGTCACGATGCCAAGGCCGATCACAAGCGCGACAAGGCCGCTCGCGATGAAAAAGCCAAGGCTAAGACCGGCTGTGATCAGCAGGATCTCTGGCAGGATTCGCATGAAAAGCCTCCTTTCCTTTACCGGAGCGGTCGTTCTGTTCGATAATGGTCGTATCGATATCATCCTCGTAGACCCGCATTTCCACCTCGAGCGGCGTCGGGTCCTGCGTGAATTTCCGCCGTCCGAAATGGTTGAAATAGAGCACGACGCCAAGGCCGATGCCGATGGAATATGAAATTTCCAGCACCGAAAATCCGGGCGTCATCTGCGGGAGAAAACGGGTGTAAACATCCAAAAACAGCTCGCGGACGCCGATGTCGGTGTGGAAGGTCATAATGGAAAACGCAGTTCCGATAAACGTAAGGATGCCGACCAGAATCGTTTTGCACCAGCTGATCCAGGTGTTTTTCTGACGCGGATCCTCGTACGTTAAAATAAAATTCGGCTCGCCGATGTGGGTGACATCGACGTGCTCCTCGGCCTCCGTGACGAGGCGGACGAGGGTGGAGGCGGAGCAGACGTAGCGCCCGTATCCGTCATCGGGAAGATGCGCCACGCGGCGGACCTGATTGCGGGCAAGGACAGCGCCGTCTGAACAGGAAAGCTGCGCCACATCGCCGAGCGTCACGACGGGACTGGTGATTTTGATATTACGCTCCGTCTGAAGATACAGCATTTCACTCATGAAAAACATTCCTCTAAAAGTTTCTGAAACAGGATTTTTGTGCTACAGCGTACAGAGTTCCCTAAAACAGGAAAATCATGCGTAAGAATGGAAAAAACGGAAATACTGAAGGTCAGAAATGGTAAGACGCAAAATAAGAAAACGGAGGAATTTGCCGATGAGACAGATGACAGGAAAGCAGAGCATCTCGTTTGCTAAAGCCGTCTATATCGAGGGCAGCGCGGCGATTGTAGGAGAAAAGGAAAAGGATGGACCGCTGGGCGAATACTTTTCGCACACGCTTTCGGACCCGATGTGCGGGCAGGAGAGCTGGGAGGAGGGCGAGAGTGAACTGCAGCTTGCCACCGCGAAGCTGGCAATGCAGAAAGCCAATGTGAGGCCAGAGCAGATCCGCATGATTTTTGCGGGCGATCTTCTGGCACAGTCAATCGCATCATCGTTCGGCCTGGTGGATCTGAACTGCCCGCTCTACGGCCTGTTCGGTGCCTGCTCGACGATGGGAGAGGCGCTTTCGCTTGGCGCGATGGCAGTCGCAGGAGGATACGGTGACCGGGTGCTGGCGGTGACATCGAGCCATTTTGGAACGGCGGAGAAGGAGTTCCGTTTTCCGCTCGCCTACGGAAACCAGCGCCCGCCGTCCGCGAGCTGGACGGTGACGGGAAGCGGCGCGTGTGTGCTTGGAAAAACGAAGAGCAGAGTGAAAATCACGGGCGCTACGACGGGAAAAATCATTGATTACGGGCTGAAAGACAACCAGAACATGGGCGCCTGCATGGCCCCCGCTGCGTGCGATACGATTGCACAGAACCTCGTCGATTTCAACCGGGAACCGGTCGATTACGACCGCATTGTGACGGGAGATCTCGGCGTTGTGGGGCGGGAAATTCTGCTGGAGCTGCTGAAGAAAAAAGGATACGATATCTCGGAACAGCACAGTGACTGCGGCATGCTGATCTTCGATCCGGCAAAACAGGACACCGGTGCGGGCGGAAGCGGCTGCGGCTGTGCGGCATCGGTGCTGGCGGAGTATCTGCTGCCGAAGCTGGAAAACGGAGAGTGGAAGAGGATTCTGTTTGTACCGACTGGTGCGCTGATGTCGAAGGTCAGCTTTCAGGAGGGCAGCAGCGTGCCTGGTATTGCACAGGCGGTTGTAATCGAGAGGGAGGAGGATGTGTAAAATGGGAACGTTCATGGAATATTTCAATGCCTTCTGGGTCGGCGGCCTCATTTGTGCCCTGTGCCAGATTCTGCTCGACCGCACGAAAATGCTGCCGGGAAGAATTATGGTAACGCTTGTGTGCACGGGCGCGGTGTTGAGCTTTCTGGGACTCTACGATCCATTTGCAGAATACGCCGGGGCAGGCGCGTCGGTGCCGCTGCTCGGGTTCGGGCATCTTTTGTTTCAGGGAGTAAAAGATGCCGTAAAAGAAAGCGGATTTTTAGGATTGTTCCAGGGCGGATTAAAGGCGGGGGCTGTCGGAACATCAGCGGCGTTGATTTTCGCGTATCTTGCAAGCTGGATTTTCCAGCCGAAGATGAAAAAATAGCAGGTGAAAAATTGCGCAGAAGCAGGCGGAATGATATAATAAAAAAATGCCGCAGAAAAAAGCAGAATCGCAGCGGCAGGACGAATACAGAAAAAAGCGGGTGTTTTGCGGAAAAAACATCAAAACACCCGCGACAGGAAGAAAGGAAGTCTGCAATGAAGACAAGAGAAGAAGCGCTATCCTATGGCCTTTCCTTCCCGGACACATATCAGGAAGCACCGTTCCACGATGACAACTGGCAGCTCATCCGCGTGAAAGGAAGCAAAAAGGCATTTCTGTGGGTCTATGAAAAGGACGGAATCATTCAGCTGAATGTAAAAGCAAACCCGGAATGGCGGGACTACTGGCGCGATGCATTCGCGTCAGTTATCCCGGGATATCATCAGAACAAAGAACATTGGAACACGATTCTCCTCGACGGAACCGTACCCGATGACGCTGTGCGTACCATGATCGCCGAGAGCTACGACATCATCACGGACAGCCCGACCAAAAGAATCTATGAGGCGGTAAAGCAGATTCCGCGCGGAAAAGTGGCGACATACGGCCAGATAGCAGCGCTTGCAGGCGAGCCGAAGATGGCGCGTGCCGTGGGAAACGCCTTACATAAAAACACAGATCCGGAGCACATTCCATGCTACCGTGTGGTAAACTCCAAAGGCGAACTGGCCGCGGAATTTGTCTTCGGCGGCGCCGGGAAACAGGCGGATATGCTGGAGGCAGACGGCATTGTGCTGGAAAACGGCCGCGTCAATTTAAAGAAGTACGGCATCAACGTGGAAGAGATGCTGGCACAGCGGGAGCTGGAGCAAAACTGAAAAAATAGGATGCACAAAACAGCGAAAGACCGGAACGGCAGAGGAAAATGTCCGTTTCGGTCTTTCATTATGTTTGGCTTATAAAATTAGAAAATACAATTATTTCGCATTGAATACATACTTATCCATACGGTCAAATGCCTCTTTCACAAGCACATGCGGCAGTGCCAGATTCAGGCGGATCGCATACGGTCTGTGGAACGGCCGTCCGTCCTGCCAGATCACGCCGACAGCAACACCGGCTTTCAGCAGTGTATCCATATCGGTATCATGCTCCTTGCACCACTCTTCGCAGTCGAGGTACAGCATGTACGTTCCTTCTGGTTTGGAAAGCTTCACGCCCTTGAAATGCTCGAGAATGTAGTTGTACGCATAATCCGCATTCGATTTCAGCACTTCGCGCAGTTCATCCACCCACTGGTATCCCTCCGGACGGTAAGCGCCGATCAGCGCATGAACAGAGAGTACGTTCGGAGAATTGTAGTGAGAAAGGGACGAAGCCTTCTCCACACGGTCGCGCAGCATGCGGTTGTAGATGATGTGGTAGGAGCCTACAAGGCCAGCCAGGTTAAAGGTCTTGGACGGTGCATAAAGTGCGATGGTGCGCTCGCGTGCATCCTTCGAAACGGACTGCGTTGGGATATGTTTGAAGCCCGGCAGTGTCAGGTCAGACCAGATCTCATCGGAGATGACAACGCATTCATTTGCTTTGTAAATTTCCATCGCCTTTTCAATTTCCTCGCGCTCCCAGACACGGCCTGTCGGGTTGTGCGGAGAGCAGAAAATCGCGAAATGAATGTTATGTTCTTTTAACTTGCGGTCCATATCGGCGTAGTCCATACGCCATACGCCGTTCTCATCCTGAACAAGATCGGAGAGAACGATATTGCGTCCGCAGTTCTCAAGAACACCGGTAAAACCGATGTATGTCGGGGAATGCAGAAGAATGGATTCGCCCGGGGATGTAAAAGCGGCAGCAGCCGAAGCAACACAGCCGAGCACGCCGTTCTCATAGCCGATCGCCTCACGCGGCAGATCTTCCACACCGTTGCGCTCTTTCTGCCAGCGGATGATGCTGTCAAAATATGCATCCGGCAGATTAAAGTAGCCAAAATGCGGTTCGTTGACTCTCGCGTGAATTGCTTCCTGAATGGTCGGAAGAGACGGGAAGTTCATGTCGGCCACCCACATCGGGATGCGGGAGAAGCCCTCTTTGACTTCCGCACCCGGAATCGGGATCTGATCGACAGCGATCGAATCGTGGCCGCTGCGGTTCATCAGAGATGTAAAATCGTATTTCATTGGTAAAAACCCTCCTTTGTGTTTGCTGTGCTCTCGAAGTAAAACCAAAAGCACATGGAAAACCGGATGCAGCTTCCTTTCCTCGCTGAAAGAAAAACCTGCAGCCGGCTGAATACAAATATTATAACACGGAGGGGAATTTTCGTAAACAAAAGAATGCTTTATTCGGCACCATTTATTCCGCGCCGATCCAGTTATCGCGGTTGATTGCTTCCGTGTGGCTGGTGCTTTCGTTCATGATTTTCTGCAGATCCGGCCGGTCATAGTTGACAATGCCCTTTCCGAGATATTCATGGCTGCCGCGCCGGAAGACGCTGACGACATCGCCTTTCTTAAAATCGCCTTCGACCGCCACGATGCCTTTGGGAAGCAGGCTCTTTGCCTGAACAGCAAGTGCTTCTGCGGCACCCTCATCGACGTAGAGATTGCCTGCACTCGGCGCATAGAACGCCATCCACTGCAGACGCGTTTTCATGTTGTGGCCGCTGGCGGTAAAGTACGTTCCTTTTGCGGTTCCTTTCACCGCACGCACAATGTTGTTTTCCTCCGCCGAGGAGCAGATCAGAACCGGCACACCGGCTCTTGTGGCAAGCGAAGCGGCGGAGAGCTTCGTTGTCATGCCTCCCGTTCCGTTGCCCGATCCCGCGCCGCCTGCCGCAGCAGTGAGCTCCGGCGTGATCTCATTTACCACGTCGATATGGCGCGCATTCGGGTCACTCTTTGGATTGGCAGTGTAGAGCCCGTCGATATCGGTCAGCAGAATCAGAAGCGATGCATGCAGCATCGCAGCCACCTGGGCGGAGAGCGTGTCGTTGTCGCCGACCTTCAGCTCCTCAATCGCGATTGTATCGTTCTCATTGATGATCGGAATCGCACCGCGCCCGAGCAGGACGGAGAGGGAGCCGAAGATGTTTTTATAGCGGCGGCGGTCCTCAAAGTCACTGCGGTTCAAAAGAATCTGCGCGCACGGAATCTGGTACGCCATCAGATTTTTCGTGTATTCCTCCATCAGAAGGCCCTGGCCGACAGCAGCGGCAGCCTGTTTATCGGCAATTTTCGTCGGCCGTTTTTTAAAGCCGAGACGGGAAAAGCCTGCGGCGATCGCACCGGAGGAAACGAGAATCACATGGTGGCCTGCCGTCTGCAGCGCGGCAAGCTGGGTCGTAATGTTCCGTATTTTTTCAGCATCCATCGTTCCGTCTGAGAGTGTCAGGGAGCTGGTGCCGACTTTCACAACTATCGTCTGTTTTTCCATCATGAAAACCTCAAATGTAAGAAATGATAAGAAACGTTGTTTACGGGTGACAAAACATCAATTACAGACACTTTAACACAGTACTGTGTGAGAGTCAAGAAGATGCGGAATGGTCGTTACATTTTTCGTGAAAGATCTGCAAAAAGATAGAAATTTGTTGCTGGAATTCTGAAAAAGTATGGTAGAATAGAAAACGAGAAAAAGGTGTGTGCAGAAATACATTTTTCCTGAAAAACAAAAGAAGCGGAAAGAAGTCCGGCACACGACGGAGGGAGTCAAAGATGGAGGAAAAAACAGAAGAAAGAGGCAGAGGCTGCATGACAACGCTGTGCTACATCGAAAAGGATGACAGCTATCTGATGATGCACCGCACGGTGAAAAAGAACGATGTCAACAAGGACAAGTGGATCGGCGTCGGCGGCCATGCGGAACTTGGCGAAAGCCCGGAGGAATGCCTGCTGCGTGAAGTAAAAGAGGAAACCGGCTACACGCTGACGAGCTGGCGTTTCCGCGGTCTCGTTACCTTTGTGACAGAGGCAGAAAACAGCAAAACGGTGGAGTACATGGAGTATATGTGTCTCTACACGGCAGACGGATTCACGGGAGAACCGACTGCATGTGATGAGGGCGAACTCGCCTGGGTGAAAAAAGAGGACGTCCTGCACCTGAATCTGTGGGAGGGAGACAAAATCTTTTTCCGCCTTCTGAATGAAGACGAGCCGTTTTTCTCCCTGAAGCTGCGGTATGTGGGCGACACGCTCGCAGAAGCGGTGCTGAACGGAAAACAGATGGAACTTTTTGAGGAGCGCTCAGGCGACGGCACGCCGACCGGAACCATCGTAGAGCGCGGCGTGGCGCACAGTGAGGGACGGTGTCACGGAACGGCACATATCTGGATTGCACGGGCGAATGAGAAGAGCGGCTGTGAGGTACTGCTGCAGAAAAGGAGTGCCTGGAAAGATTCGAATCCGGGCTGCTACGATATTTCAAGCGCCGGCCATCTTTCGGCGGGCGATACGTATTTGGAAGGGGCTCTGCGGGAAATCGGCGAGGAGCTCGGCATCCACGCAGAGGCAGAGGAGCTGAGGGATCTTGGCCTGCTGGAAAAAGTATCACACGGTGTTTTTTACGGAAAACCGTTCCACGATCATGAGGTCAGCGCCGTGTATCTTTACACGAAGCCGGTCGAGGCGGAAAAACTGCATCTACAGGAGTCGGAAGTAGAAGCAGTCCGCTGGATGGATCTCAAAGAGTGCCAGAAGGCAGTAAGAGAAGGAAGCATTCCCAACTGTATTGATATACGGGAACTGGAAATGATTGAAAAAGCGTGGTTCGCCGGAGAAAAAACAAAAGATGAGGAGTAAAAGAAGATGAAAGAAAATGGATTCATCAGCGAGAAGCTGACCCCGAAGCACGAGGAAGAAGAGGCAGCAGCCACCGCTGAAAAATAAAAAGAAATGCATGAAAAAAGTCACCGGTTCGAAATAGAACATGGTGACTTTTTTGGATATCGCGTAAATGAAATTTGTTTTTTTATTTCGCTGCTGCCTTTACCTGGCTAAACAGTCCGGATTTCTGAAGAGCCGGACGCAGTGCCATGTAGATGACAACGGAAGCGATGGTGGAAAGTACGGCGTTGATGGAAGTTGCCGCTACGTTCCAGCTTAAGGTAACCTCTGCTGCCGGTTTTCCAAGAAGAACCAGTTTGTAGAAGTAACCGATGAGCGGATCGAAGATCACATTGAACAGAAGTCCGCCGATGGCTGCAAGCAGTGCCCATTTGAAGATCTGTTTCTGATCGGTCTGCTCGTTGATTTTACCGATTTTGTGTGCGATCAGTCCTGCGATGAGGCCGATGCAGAATTTTAAGATGAAGGTCTTTGGTGCGTATACCACATAGACCGGATCGAGAAGATCTCCGATGGTCATGCCGATCGCACCGCCGATTCCGCCGTAAACACCGCCGAGAATTAGCGCACCGAGCACACAGACAGCGTTTCCGAAATGGATCGAGGTGGCATCTCCGCCTGGCAGCCAGATTTTGAACTGCAGGAAGGTGAAGACAACGTAGGAAAGGGCTGCAAAGACACCTGTCATTGCGATTTTCCAGACTTTTTCATTTTTCATAACAACTCACTCCTTTGGTATCTGGAACTTTCGTTCCTTGATTGCACCCTATTATAGGGAGTGGTGGCATGAAGAAAAAGTTCCAATTCCGGATTTTTTGACCAGACCAGTTATTTCCGGTACGATTTCATTTTTTCGTGTTCTTCTTTTAATTCTCTGTAGAGCTGCAGCGAATTCCACGCCTGGTTCTGCGTTGTGACGATGGCTTTGAGGGCGATCGGCGGCACTTTTTTCCGGCGCATTTCGGTGAGAAAAAGATCGAGTTTCCGCTCGGAAAAGCCGGCCATGACCATCATTGGTTCATCAAATCCGGCGCCGTCATAGGCTTCGGGGGATTCTGCAAATGCTTTATTTCCGGCAAGAAATCCGATCGACTGGAGATACTGTTCCGGTTCCACAATGCGCACGCGGATACCGAGCTTTAAGAGAACCGGCTTTAAAAGCACAGCTGTTTTCGTTCCTTTGATCTGATATAAGAGTACGGTTTCCATGAGAAAAATCCTTTCCACGGGCAGATTTCCGGATCAAATGCGCGGATGCCCAGAACTATGATATAAGAAATGTTTTGGAAAAACAATACTTTTATGGTATCATAGGAACGTACAATTCAGAACACGATAAATTTTGAGATAAAAGAGAAAGGAAACCAATAAAATGTGGATAGCAGATGGATGGAAAGATTATGAAGTGCTGGATACGTCCGGCGGAGAAAAACTGGAGCGGTGGGGAGATTACCTTCTGGTAAGACCAGACCCGCAGGTCATCTGGAACACGAAAAAAGAAAATCCGGGCTGGAAAAAGAAAAACGGTCATTATCACAGAAGCAGCAAGGGCGGCGGAGAATGGGAGTTTTTCCATCTGCCGGAGCAGTGGGAGATCAACTATAAAGACCTGACCTTCCGCCTGAAACCGTTCAGCTTCAAACACACCGGCCTTTTCCCGGAGCAGGCAACGAACTGGGACTGGTTCGGCGATCTGATCCGCCGTGCCAACCGCCCGATTAAAGTGCTGAACCTGTTCGCCTACACGGGAGGCGCAACGCTCGCAGCGGCCGCAGCAGGCGCAAGCGTCACACATGTCGATGCATCCAAAGGCATGGTCAACTGGGCAAAAGAGAACGCTGCCGTGTCCGGCCTTTCGGACAAGCCGATCCGCTGGCTTGTGGATGACTGCACCAAATTTGTCGAGCGCGAGATCCGCAGAGGCAACCACTACGACGCGATCATCATGGACCCGCCGTCCTACGGAAGAGGACCAAAGGGCGAGATCTGGAAAATCGAGGAGTCGATTCATCCGTTCATCAAGCTCTGCACGCAGCTCTTAAGCGATGACCCGCTGTTCTTCCTTGTGAATTCTTACACGACAGGACTTGCACCGGCTGTCCTGACGTACATGATTTCCCTGGAATTAAAGCAGTACAAAGGCCACGTAGAAGCACAGGAAATCGGCCTTCCGGTCAAGTCGACCGGCCTTGTTCTGCCGTGCGGTGCATCGGGAAGATGGCAGTCTGACAACGTTTAAAACATCTTTTGGCAGCGGACGTATGTCCGTCATACGAAAAACATTTGGCTGAATTGCAGGAAATGAAGTATAAAACTGCAAAAAGTGGGATAAAATGCCGAAAAGTGCATAAAACATGCAAGTTCTCCTTGACAGAAACTCATGATCTGGTAAAATGGTCTTTAGTTGAGCAAGAAACCTGAAAAAACGGGTAAGGAAAGTACAAGGGAGGACGTTTCATGAAACCGTATATCGAATGGACCAAAGAAGAATTAGTTGCCGAGAAAGCCAGACTGGAGCAGGAATTTGCAGAGGTAAAAGCAAAAGGCCTCAATCTGAATATTTCCAGAGGAAAACCTGCAGCAGCCCAGTTAGATCTCACGGAAGGAATGCTTACCGTTCTCTCGAAAAATGAAGACACCTTCGCAGAAGATGGAACCGACTGCCGGAACTACGGTGTACTGACCGGTATTCCGGAAGCAAGAAAACTGATCGGAGATATCTGTGAGGTTCCGGCGGAAAACGTCATCGTTTACGGAAACGCCAGCCTTACCATTATGTTTGATACCGTAGCACGTTCGTTCCTGAAGGGCGTTGCAGGCTGCACTCCGTGGAACAAGCTGGACAAAGTAAAATTCCTCTGTCCGGTACCGGGCTATGACCGTCACTTCGGTGTAACCGAGTACTTCGGCGTTGAGATGATCAATGTTCCGATGACGCCGGAAGGACCGGACATGGACATGGTAGAAAAACTCGTTGCAGAAGATGACGCCATCAAGGGAATCTGGTGTGTACCGAAATACTCCAACCCGCAGGGCTACACCTACTCCGATGAGACCGTCAGAAGATTTGCAAACCTGAAACCGGCAGCCAAAGACTTCCGTATTTTCTGGGATAATGCATACATTATCCATCACCTGTATGATGACAGACAGGATCACCTGCTGAACATCATCGAGGAGTGCGAGAAAGCCGGAAATCCGGATATGGTCTATGAGTTCGTATCCACTTCGAAAGTAAGCTATCCGGGAGCCGGAATTGCAGCTCTCATTTCTTCTGAGGCAAACCTCAAAGAGGCACAGGAGTACATGAACTTCCAGATCATCGGTCATGATAAACTGAATCAGCTGCGCCATGTAAAATTCTTCCAGAACCTGGACGGCGTGATGAATCAGATGAAAAAGCATGCTGAGATCTTAAGACCGAAATTCGAGGCAATTCTGCAGGTAATGGATCAGGAGCTGAGCGGCCTTGGCATCGCTTCCTGGACAAAACCGAACGGTGGATACTTCATCTCCTTCGATGCGATGGAGGGATGCGCAAAGAAGATCGTTGCAAAGGCAAAAGAGGCCGGTCTTACCATGACAGGCGCGGGCGCAACGTATCCATATCACAACGATCCGCAGGATTCCAACATCCGTATTGCACCGTCCTTCCCGACACCGGAAGAGCTGGAAATCGCAGGTCAGGTATTCGTGCTGAGTGTCAAACTGGTCAGCGTGGATAAGATTCTGGAAAGCAAATAACAGATAAGTAAAAATACAAAAGCCGGATTCTCCCGGGGGACACAGTTTTTGTGAACTCTGGTGTGGGAGTTCCGGCTTTTTTCTATCAGAAAGTTAAAAAGAAATTTTCTATGGGACAGAAAGGAAAAACATGAAAAAGAAAGTAATAGGAATTGCCGCAGGAATCATACTCCTTGCGGCCGCAGGCGGTTACGCGGGCGTGGGGCATTACTATGCATCCCACTTTTTCCCGAAAACCGCGATCAACGGACTGAACTGCGCAGGGCTGACCGCAGAGCAGGTCAAAGAGGAAATTCAGAAGCACATTGTGGATTATACACTCAGCATTACCGAGCGCGGTGGAAAAACAGAGACATTAAGCGGCACGGAGATCGGCCTCACGTATGTGGACGACCACGCGGTGGAAAAACTGCTGGAGTCCCAGAATACTCTTGCATGGCCTGCATTCTATTGGAAAGAGAAAGAAAACCAGGTGGCGGCGGACTCTGTCTATGACAAAGAAATGGTGCAGGAAAAACTGCAGACGATGGAAGGGTTTCAGGAAGAACAGCAGGAAGCGCCGACGGATGCGTATCTGACGGATGACGGAACCTCGTACGTCATTGTGCCGGAAACAGAGGGCGAGCAGGTGGACTATGAGAAGGCGGAGCAGGCTGTCATCGAGGCGCTGGATGCCGGAGCGGCGAGCGTGGATCTGGAAGAAAAAGATGTTTACCGGAAACCGGACATTACGCAGGATGATGAAGCACTGAATGGGAAAATGGCGGAACTGAACCACCTGACAGCGGCGCGGATCACGTATGCAATCGGTGAAAACAGCTATGCCATAGACCGGGCGACCTTACAGAGCTGGCTCGTACAGGGGGAGGATGGAACCTACACGATTTCGCAGGACGAAGCGGCAGCTTTTGTGCGCCATATGGCGTATGAGACGGACACCTTCGGGCTGGCGCATACCTTCAAAACGAGTCTTGGCGCGACCATTAACCTGAATGCGGGCGGCGATTACGGCTGGTGCATCGACAAGGAGGAGACGACGCAGGCACTTCTGCAGGCGATCGAGGACGAAACACAGGGAAATCTCGACCCGGTTTACCTCTATACGGCCAATGACCGCTCGGCCAATGATATCGGAAATACATACGTCGAGGTGTGCATTTCCCAGCAGAAAATGTGGTGCTACAAGGATGGCGTTCTGGTGACGGAAACACCGGTCACAACGGGCAATCATGCGACGGGCTATGACACTCCGGCAGGCAGTGTCTGGGCGGTGGATGCGAAAAAAAGTGACTGTGATTTCAAGCTCTATCCGAGCCATGTCATGTTCTGGCTTCCGTTTAACGGCGACGTCGGAATCCACGATGCGAGCTGGCGTACCGAGTACGGCGGGGACATCTATCTGACGAACGGATCCCACGGATGTGTGAATACCCCATACACAGAAGCAGAAAAAGTGTTCAATGCTATTGAAATTGGTGACCCGGTTATCGTATACTATAGCCTGGATGATGTAACCGGGCCGCAGCCTACACAGAAAAACAGCCTGTAGGAAAAACGCTTAAGCATCACAGCAGAAGCACATCAAATAAAGGAGATTTTGATAGATGAAAATAGTAGTATTAGCTGGAGGAACCAGCACGGAACGTTCGGTATCCATTACATCGGGAACTATGGTCTGCAAGGCACTCCGCGAGAAAAACCATCAGGCAGTTCTGGTAGACGTTTTCTGCGGTATCGATGTGAAGGGGAACCTGGAAGATGTATTTGCAGAGGAGGCGTACGATATAGACAAAGCAGCAGAATATATGCACAGCTTTGATGCAGGATTAAACGAAATGATCGAATCCCGCCGCAGATTTTTCGGACCGAACGTACTGGAACTCTGCGAGGCAGCGGATGTTGTTTTCCTTGCCCTGCATGGCGCAAACGGAGAGGACGGAAAGGTACAGGCTACGTTCGATCTGCTCGGCATTCCGTATACCGGAACGGGCTATTTAAGCAGCGCCCTCGCAATGGACAAATCCATCACAAAACAGTTCTTCCGTGCACACCATGTGCCGACCCCGAACGGCGTGACCCTGAAAAAAGGCCAGGAGAGCGAGCCTTTGTCCGGCTTTGGCCTGGAGCTTCCGGTTGTCGTAAAACCGTGCTGCGGCGGTTCCAGTGTCGGTGTCTATATTGCACACACGAACGAAGAATACTGGCAGGCTATGAAGGATGCTTTCTCCTACGAACCGGAGGTTGTCGTTGAGGAGTATATCGAGGGAAGAGAGTTCTCCGTTGGCGTGGTAGACGGAAAGGCTTACCCGATCATCGAGATTGCACCGATCGAAGGCTTCTATGATTACACGAACAAATACAAAGCCGGAGCTACTGTTGATACCTGCCCGGCCGTACTGACGGAGGAGCAGACGAAAGAAATGCAGAAGCACGCAGAGGACGGCGCTGCCGCTCTCGGTATCGAAAACTACTGCCGTCTCGACTTTATGATGCGCAAGGACGGAAGAATGTACTGCCTCGAGGCAAACACCCTTCCGGGCATGACCCCGACCAGCCTTCTGCCGCAGGAGGCACAGGTACTCGGCATTTCCTATCCGGAACTCTGCGAGCTGCTGATCCAGCTTTCTCTCAGAAAAAGAGGTAACAACGCATGAAAAATATGACACTTGCGCACATCACAGAGGTGTGCGGCGGAATCTACTTCGGATCGGAAGAAAAGAAAACAGCGGAAGTCACGGATATCGTGACGGACAGCCGGAAAGCGGGAGAGGGAAGCCTCTTCGTTGCAATTCCGGGTGAGCGTGTGGACGGCCATAAATTTATCCCGAACGTGGCTTCCCAGGGCGCACTTGCTGTCATTTCCGAGCAGAAACTTGAAACACCGCCATGCCCGTATATCCTCGTGAAGGATTCCATGGAGGCCATTAAAGCAATGGCAGAATACTATATGCAGCAGCTCAATATTCCGGTTGTCGGCATTACGGGAAGCGTTGGAAAGACCAGTACGAAAGAGACGATCGCGTCGGTGCTGGCGCAGAAATACCGTGTGCTGAAAACGGATGCGAACTTCAACAATGAGCTGGGCTTGTCGCTCACTGTTTTCCGTCTGCGTGAGGAAGATGAGATGGCGGTTCTCGAGATGGGAATCGACGATTTCGGCCAGATGCACCGTCTGGCGAAGATCGCACGCCCGGAGACCGCAGTCATTACGAATATCGGCTGGTGCCATCTGGAAAATCTGAAGACGCGAGACGGTATTTTACAGGCAAAAACCGAGATCTTTGATCATCTGCGTGAGAACGGGCACATTATCATCAATGGGGACGATGATAAGCTGTCTACTGTTGGAACGGTTCACGGCATCAAGCCGGTTCATTTCGGATTGGATGAAAAAAACGAATATTATGCCGATGAGATCGAGAGCCAGGGCTTCCGCGGCATTTCCTGCCGGATTCATACCCCGCATGGGAGCTTTTCTGCACTGATTCCGATTCCGGGACGCCATATGGTTTACAATGCGCTGGCCGGAACCGCAGTCGGATGCATGTACGGGCTGACGCTGGAGCAGATCAAACAGGGAATCGAGACACTGCAGTCGGTGAGCGGAAGATTCCACATCATCGAGACAGGAAAATACACCGTTGTCGATGACTGCTACAACGCAAACCCGGTTTCGATGAAGGCATCTCTCGATGTTCTGAAAGAGGCGAAGGGAAGAAAAGTGGCTGTACTCGGCGATATGGGCGAGCTTGGAACCGATGAGGCAGCACTTCACGCCGAAGTCGGCACACACGCCGGAACCTGCGGCATTGACGCCCTCTACTGTGCGGGACCGCTCTGCGAGCATCTTGCAAAAGCGGCAAAAGAGGCTGATTCGAAGCTTGAGGTACGCCACTTTGCAGACCGCGAGAGCCTGATGGCAGAACTGCCGAAGCTCTTACAGGACGGCGATCAGATTCTGGTAAAGGCATCGCATTTTATGGAATATGGAAAGATTGTGGAGATGCTTGAAACAGCACAGAAATTATGATAAAATTTTAAACTGGAAAGTACCCATGACAGGGTGGTAGCCTCCCGAGCTAATGAATACATAGGAAGGGAGGTGGCGTAAATGACAGCATACGAAATTATTATGGTTTTTCTGGGAATCTTAGCTTTACTGATTTCCTTCGGAGGCTTCATCATTGCGTTGCTTACCTTTCTCGATAAGAGAAATAAGCGAAAATAAAAATGCCTACCCCGTCGGCAAACGGGATAGGCGGTGTTCGTAAGAACATTTAACCCTTTTCTCGAGAGCATCCACTTTGGAGTGGGTGCTTTCTTTTTATATATTTATTATATCGCAGGGGTCTGGCATTTTCAAGCATTTTCTTTCAATTGTTCTAATAGAATGTTTTTCGTATAATTTCCAATCTCTTTTTTCTCTTCCTTCGTAAGCTCGCCCGGAATGATCGGCTTGCCGTACGTTACGGTAACGTGGGTACCGCGGATCTTCGGGAAATGTGCTTCCAGAATTTCTCTGGATCCGGAAATCGAAAGCGGAATGATCGGGCAGCCGGTTTTCGTTGCCATCTTGAATGAACCGTTGTGGAACTCGCCGAGCTCCAGCTCGCTCTCCGTCTTGCCGCGGGTACCCTCCGGGAAGATACAGATGGAAGTGCCGCTCTTGATCTCCTCACATCCGGAGAGAATCATCTGCAGACCCTGCTTGATGTCGGAACGGTCGAGAAACAGGCAGTGGATGAGTTCCATCCAGTTCTTTAACAGCGGAATGCGTGAAAGTTCTTTTTTGGCGACAAATCCGCAGGAACCCGGAACCGTTGTATAGGTTACAAGGATATCGAAATAGCTGCGGTGATTGCCGATGTATAGAACAGCCCGGTCCTTCGGAATATTTTCCTGACCTTTTACGGTGATCTTCGTGCCGGAAAAAAACAGAATTACGCGAAAAATCCAGCGGATCAGGGAGCGGCTTACCTTGTCACAGACCTCCGGCTTTTTCTTCCGGATCAGAAGCAGAACAAGAAGCACCGGGATCGACAGAATCAGATACAGAAAAGCGGTCAGAATGACCAGAATAAAACGAATCATGAATCTTTTTCTCCTCTTGGTAAAAATAGTGATATTCAATTATTGCGTACTTTTCAGTATACGTCATATATGGGGCGGGTTGCAATAACTTTCGTCTTTTTCGGAAAAAGATTTTGCGTCATAGAAGACTGTGGCCCGTCATACAATGGATAGAAAGAGCGGGAAGCGGCGTTTGGAATGATGAAGAAAAAGAGACGGGGAAGAGTTCTTCTGGCGGCGGTGATCCTGATGCTCCTAGCATCGTGCCGGATCACAGATGTGAGCGAGGGCGAGCGGAAAGAACTGTCGTATGCGATTGTAAAGCCGGGCGATTTTCCGCCGGAAATCGATCAGATTTTGCGTAAGAAAAAAGAATCCGCGTTCCAGATGGCGTACGAGAGCGGGGACGATCTCTACATACTGCGCGGCTACGGAAAGCAGAAAAGCGGAGGCTTTTCCATACAGATCGAAGAAGTATCGAAATCGGAAAACGCCGTTTTCGTGCGGACAAAACTCGTCGGACCTGCCGCAAAGGAGGAGCAGAAAGGCGCCGCCTCCTGCCCTTACGTCGTGCTGAAAACGAAAGCGGCGGCGGGAATCTCAGTCGTATTTGAGGATTAGAGTGGGAGGAGCCTTATGGATTTTGTAAAAAAGATTCTGCATCAGATCAGCAGAAAAAGCGAAGCGGTGTCACAGATTACGTTTGACGAGGACTACAATGTGCCGGACGCAAGGCCCGATGTGGGGCGGATGATTCAGAAAAAAGGCGAGGTGACGATCGGGGATGTGCAGATTTCGGAAGGAAAAGCGCGTGTATTCGGCGGCCTCACCTTTCATCTGCTGTACGTCTCCGACGGCGAACGGCGCCGGATCTGCCAGCTCTCCGGCGAGCTTCCGATCGACGAGACGATCCATCTCGATGGTCTGACAGGGGGCGACAAGGTCTGCATCACCTGGGAAGTGGAAGATCTGAACCTGCATCTCATCAACTCGCGGAAGCTGGGCGTGCGCGCGATCGTCACGCTGCACGCGTGGATCGAGGAACTGTGCGACCTTGCCGTGCCGATGGAAATCCGCGGGGAGAGCGACGTCGCGGTAAAAAGGCAGGAATACCGCGTGGTTGAGCTTGCAGTGCAGAAAAAAGATGTGCTGCGTGTCAAAAAGGAGCTTACGATTCCGTCCGGCAAGCCGGAATTGCACGAGATTCTCTGGCAGGATCTGGAAGTGCGCGGTCTCGATCTCCGCTCTGAGGAGGGGCGGGTCAGTGCGCAGGGAGAACTCTTTGTCTTCTGTCTGTACAGCGACGGCGAGGAGGATCACCCGCTGCAGTGGGTGGAGCAGGCGCTCCCGTTCCAGGCAGAAGTGGAATGCCAGGGCTGCATCTCCGAGATGATCCCGCGGATCGAAAGCACACTCGGCCAGACCACACTCGAAATCCAGCCCGATTCCGACGGCGAGGAGCGGGTCCTGCAGGCGGAGGCCGTACTCGAACTTGACATCTGTCTGTATCAGGAAGAAACCGTATCACTTCTGCAGGACGTTTACCATCCGCACCGAGAATGCATTCCAAAAGTGCAGGAGGAGACTTTGGAGAGCCTTCTGATCCGCAATTCCTCCAAATGCCGCCTGACCGACAAACTGCAGATGCGCGTGCCGAAAAATAAAATTCTGCAGATCTGCCACAGCGACGGCAAAATCAAGATCGACGAGGAAAGAATCGTAGAAAACGGCATCGAAGTAACCGGCGTGGTGGAACTCAGGGCGCTCTATGTCGTGAGCGACGATGAAATGCCATTCTACGCCGCCGAAACCGCCATACCCTTCCGCCACACCATCGAAGTCCCGGGAATCGGACCGGACTGCCGCTACGAACTCCAGTCCTCCATTGACCAGCTCTCCACAACCATGCCGGACAGCAGCGACATCGAAGCCAAAGTCGTACTGAACCTGAACGCCCTCGTCTTCCGCCGTAGAAAAGAGATGGTAATGCAGTACGTCGAAGAAAAAGACCGAGATCCGGAAGAACTCCAGAAGCTACCAGGCATCACCTGCTACTTTGTCAAGCCGGGGGATACCCTGTGGGATATCGCGAAGAAATTCTATACGACGACAGATAAGATCAGGGAATTAAATGAACTGAAAACCGAAACACTCACACCGATGCAGCAGTTATTAGTGGAGCGGGTATAGCGGAAAAGACAGCCTACTGCCTTAAGAATGGAGTTAATCCATCAGGCAGCAGGCTGTCTTTTTGCGAGTTCCATGCCGATCTGCATTGCAGAAAGAACAGGTACACTTTTGTGACGGGAAGAAAAGCAGGAATTACAACCTTGCTTCTCAAAGAAATCAACAATAACGGAAAGAAACTGTCCTTTGTTTATGATGCTGTGGGAAATATTGTTACGATTTCCGAGAATGGTGTTCAGAAAGTAAAATATACGTATAATGCTTTGAGTGAACTGACCCGTGTGGATTCTGCATGGGAAAATAAGAGTATTACGTATACCTACGATGCCGGAATGAATATGACGTCCAGAAAAGAGTATTCCTATACAACGGGAACACTGGGCAATGCGGTAAAGACAGATCTGTTTACCTACCGTGCTTCAGGATGGAAAGATCAGCTTATTTCCTATAATGGCAGCAGCATTTCCTATGATGCGGTCGGCAACATTACAGCTTATCAGGGAAGAACACTGACCTGGTACAGAGGAAGCCTGCTGCAGAGTCTGACCTTAAACGGAAAGAAAGCAGTTTACCATTACGACAGCGAAGGACACAGAGTCCAGTGGAAAGACCTGAACGGAATCAGCCATAAGAACTACTGGTGCGGAAACAAACTGATGGGAACGAAGTATGGAGATGTACTGGTTCAGTTTGTTTACGGTGCGGATAAATCCCCGCTGATGCTGAAAAAGGGAGAAAAAGAGTATTATTACTTGTACAACAGCCAGAATGATGTCATAGGACTGATTGACAGCGATGGAAAACAGGTAGTAAACTATTCTTACGATGCATGGGGAAAACAGACTGGTCTGACCGATATCAGCGGAGAAAATATCGGAAAGCTCAACCCGTTCCGCTATCGTGCTTACTACTATGATGACGATACCAAGCTCTATGTCACCGCCAGCCGCTATTACGATCCGGAACTGTGCAGATTCCTTTGTGCAGACAACTTTGATGTTGTAAAAGCGGAAATGTTCAGCATAAACGGCAAGAATCTGTATGTGTATTGTTGCAACAATCCGGTGAATGCGGTGGATGAGGACGGCAGCTTTGGGATTTGGATTCTGAAGTTTGAACCAACCACTCCATGGAAGTTAGTGCGGGAAGTAGCCATAGGGATGCTTGTATATGCAGTACAGTGCGGACTGGAAAATGAGAAAGTAACTTTAGAAGGACTTGTAGAAGCGGCCATAGAAAGTGCAGTTGGTTGTGTTTTGGGAGGAGGCGGAGCAATTATTTTTTCAATTGTGACGAATGGTGCGAAAGGGTTTTATTCAGAGTATCAGGAATCGGGAAATATAACAAGAGCGATGGGTGCAGGCGTTTACGATGCTATAATGACAGTGTTCGAACTTAAAACATATAATGTGTGTGTGAAAAATGACGCTATTGAGGATGCATTGAGTGCTTTTACAGATCTTTTTCAGTCTCCATTATTGAGCTATCCAAAAAGCGATGTTTTGGATGGAATGTTTGGAAAACCAAGAAACAGGCAAATAAAAATGGATCAACACTTAAGAAAAACAGCAACATCAACTTTAGTACAAAAAAAGTTGGGGGGAAAAAGAAGAACTGGCAGAGTAATAAGCCTGCAATTTCCAGAAAAATGCAAAATATAGGACTTCCAGCGCTTAGATAGAAAAGTTTTAAGATGCCTTTGCGCGAAGAAAAATAGTTTTGTACAAAGGCAAAGCGTAAGAAATAACGAGGAGAAGATTGTATGAAAGTAGTATGGGGAAAATTTGGTACCGGCGTAGACCTGATTGTGTGTGCTATTAGTAGTTATTGGTGGGTGAGCCTGTGGGTAAATGAAAAAGATGCGTTCCACGCCTATTCATTAAAAACAAGTATCATAGTGTTTCTAGGAATAATGTTCTTTTTAAGCATAGCAGCTTATGGAACTGTGACATTTCTACTAAAACGAATTTATATTTATGAATGGGGAATAATGTTATCTTTTTGGGGCTATGAAAAAAAGATAGAATGGGAAGATTTTACTGTGATACAAAGATACAATGATCATTTTTTCTTCAACATATCGAAACAGAAAGATGACAGTTTGTTCTGGTGTACCTATCACCCATTTACCAGTATCATGATATTCGACAAGTTCCGCGGACCGGGCTGGGGAATCATACCGCTCAGCGCCGACGAATTTTGTGAACTCCTCACTTCATACGGTGTCAAGTATACGGAAAGTAAATAACATACAAAAAGAGTGGAAGTGGCCGTAAGATCCACGAATTACCAGCCACTTCCCTTTTTATATGCAAATTTAGAAAAAGAAAGAAGGAAATGCCAATGAAATCAATTTATCGCACGATCATTGCCGCAGCAGGCAGCTTCCTTGCGGCGCAGTTTGGAGGCTGGGATGCGGCGCTGGAAACGCTGGTCTGCTTCATGGCAATTGACTGGATCACAGGAGGTGTTCTGCTTCCTGTTGTTTTTAAAAAGAGTCCGAAATCTGAAAACGGAACGTTGGAGAGCCGTGCGGGATGGAAAGGGCTTTGCAGAAAAGGGATGATGCTGTTCTTTGTGCTGGTCGCGGAAAAAATGGATCAGCTCACACAGACGAATTACCTGCGGGATGCCGTCTGCATTGGATTTATTTTAAATGAAGCGGTTTCCATCCTGGAAAATGCAGGGCTGATGGGTGTGAAAATCCCTGAGGTTCTGCGGTCAAGGATTGATGTGCTGAGAAAGGAGGAGCAGAGTAAATGAGGGTTGACAGAAGCTATTGTAGCAACCAGAATACATGGTCGGAAAATCATCCGCAGTGTATTGTGGTACACAATACAGACAATTTTGCCGCCGGAGCCGATGCCCGCGCGCATGCAAGAGCGCAGTACCAGGGAAATTTTCAGATTATGTCGGCGCATTATTATGTAGATGACGGGGAGATCGCTTATCAGGCTGCGCCGCACAGCAGAGGATGCTGGCATGTCGGGAGAAATTATGGAAGTAAAAATCTATTCGGCAGATATGGAAACCGGAACAGCATCGCGGTTGAGATGTGCGTGCAGAAAGGATATGATTACGAAACCGCATTTTTACATACGGTGGAGCTGGTGAAAAACCTGATGAACGAGACGGGGATTCCATCAGATGCAGTTTACCGGCATTACGACATCTGCAGCAAAAACTGCCCGTCCCAGATTCAGAAGCGGGGAGACTGGGAGCGGTTCCAGCGTCTGATTCGGGAAACAGAAGACGGCAGTGAGAAAAGTGAATACAATCCCGGCATCTACCGTGTAACAGACCCGGCGCTCAACATCCGCACAGGTCCCGGAGTAGAATACCCGGTGGTGGGAGTCATCAAAGACCAGGGAAGCTATACGATCACAGAAATCAGAAACAAAAGCTGGGGCAGACTGCTGTCGGGAGCGGGATGGATCAACTGCCATAAAGCATATTGTTTTTACGGGGGAAGAGTATAAAATCCCATCTTTGCAAAACGATGTCATCGGACGGATTGACAGCGATGGAAAGCAGGGAGTAAACTATTCTTACGATGCAGGGGGAGAACTGGTAAATACCATGGATACAAGTGGTGCGAATATTGCACAGTCGAAAGAAATAACGAGGAGAAAATTGTATGAAAGTAATATGGGGAAAATTTGGTACAGGTGTAGATTTGATTCTGTGTGTTATTATTAATTACTATGTGGTGAGTATATGGGTAAATGGAAAAGATGAGTTCCATGCATATTCATTAAAAACAAGTATTATATTTCTAATAGAGGTAATGCTCGTTTTAAATATGGGGAAAACAGACCGGTCTGACCGATACCAGCGGAGAAAATATCGGAAAGCTCAATCCATTCCGCTATCGTGCTTACTGCTACGATGACGACACCAAGCTCTATGTCACCGCCAGCCGCTATTACGATCTGGAATTGTGCAGATTCCTTTGCGCAGACAACTTTGATGTTGTAAAAGCGGAAATGTTCAAAAAGTTAAATTAGTAGGTGGCAAATATGAAGGCAGGATATCGTAAATTTTATAAATATTTTAGTATATTGGTATTTATGGGCTGCGGATACCTTATGCTGAATTTTTGGGAAGAGGGAAAAGGTCAAATTAGTTCTTATAACATGCAAGATAAAGCACTTATGATATTGTGGTTTATGATTTATACTTTTGGTACGGCTGCTGGAATTATAAATACTTTAACCAGTATTTACATTTATGAATGGGGAATGCAGATCTCATTTTTGAAATATAAGAAAAAAATCGAATGGGAAGAATTTTCTGTTATACGAAGATATCATAATCATTTTTTCTTCAATATGTCAAAACAAAAAGATGCAGGTCCGTATTGGGCAATGTTTCATCCCTTTACCAGTTTTGTAATATTCGATAATTCGCGAAATCGTTCTGTTCATACCATGCCGCTTAACGCCGACGAATTTTGTGAACTGCTCACTTCATATGGTGTTCAGTACACGGAAAGAAAATAAAGATCGAAGGAATTAAAGAGAAAATATGAGAGCAGGATATCGTAAGTTTTTTATGTTTGCACAAGTTGCTACATTAATAGGCATCGGGTATCTTATGACAAGATTTTGGGAAGATGCAAAAAATCAATGTGAATTATATAATTTGCCTCAAAAGCTTTGGGTAATATTTGGAATGATGTTTATTTGTGGGATAGTGTCATGGGGAAGTGTAGATGCTTTAACATGTATTTACATCCATAAGTGGGGAATGGAACTTGCCTTTTTGGGATATAAGAAAAAAATTGTATGGGAGGATTTTTCCGTTATACAAAGATATAAAAATCATTTTTTCTTTAACGTATCAAAACAAAAAGATAGTGGTCTGTTTTTTTCAACATATCATCCATTTACTAGCTTTGTGATATTTGATAAGTTACAATTTAGTTGTGTCCGTACTATGCCAATCAGTGCCGACGAATTTTGTGACCTCCTCACTTCATACGGTGTCAAGTATAAGGAAAATAAAGCATGAGAAGAGTGGAAGTGATCGGATTTCTGTTGTTTTTACGGGGAAAAGAGAGTAGTATAATACATGTATAATTACAGCTTTGGAGGAAAAACAGTTGCTTGACTGGATCAATGTTTTTAAAGTAAACCGGAAAATTAAATCCCGTCTCTGGCCGTGGATTAAGATTATTTTGAGTATTGTTCTTTTCTTTGAGGTATTTTACGGAGATATCTATGTTCACATTTTGGATAAAACAAAGACGGGGCGAATCGTGGAAGCACTGATTCTGGTTGTGTTTTCGTTTCTGGACTATCTGATCTGCTTTATTTCTGTAGCCGAAATGGACTGCCTGAAGGACAGGCGGTATGCGGCGGCGAAAGAGAGCGGTGAATTTTATACGGTTTCTGAAATAGAAAGTTCCCTGTTCAACTATGTGCCGCGTACCTATACAATTTATTACCGGAGAGGAAGCAGAAGACTTACTTTCGGCGTGCGCACAAGAACGACAGGAAATCCGCTGGAAATGGGCGGCAGGGAATATTTCATAGGACCGACAGGAAAGCGGGAGCAGATGGTGAAAGACCTTGATGCGCTGATGAAAGAAGTAAAAAAATATGCAAGATTTGACAAAGTCCTGGTACAGGCAGTAAACGGAGAACCGGTAAAGTGCTGATGTTGGTTCTCCGTTTACTTTTTCGCATGAATTGACAGGGAGAACATAATGGAGATAAAAGTATCCAGGGCAATAAGGATATTTTATAGCATTTCATCAGCAATAAGTTTTTGGTTTTTGATATATTTGTATGTATCACAAAAACAAGAAGCTGTGAAATCTTTGATTAATATAATCTTGATTTATTGCGGGATTCAAATTTTTTTAACAGCATTAATGGCAATTTTTCGAAAGGTTCAAGTTGAGGAAAAAGGCTGTACTTTTTTCAGCCCATGTTATAAAAAATTTGTAGAATGGGAAGAAATGGAACAGAAAAGTGTTGGCGTAAGTGAAAATGCAGAGATAGATTCGCTGTTGCTTGGAATCTACGCAAATGAATATGGAGACATAATGACAAGACTTCATCAATTTACCTTTTGGTTTATTGCCGTAAGTGATTTTGAGGTTAAGCACTATAATGGCGGAGATTATTGGGGAGAGCTTGCCGCCAGAAGAGATGAACTTTTTGAAGTAATCAAAAAATACCAGATCGAGTTGAAAAAAATAAAGTAAGAGAAGGGGAATCACAGGCAATGAAAATAAAGAGTTTTCTGCCGTCCAAAATAATGGCATGTATGATGTGCTTTATGTTTTATGTGACAGGAGTATATTTGTTTGTTGAGTTAAAACCTGAAAAATATGAAGCACTCATTTACGTATGTTTTCTCTATGGGGTGATATGTCTCGGATTAACCGTGGTATTCTATAATCTTCGGAGAGTATATTTTTATCGTGAAAAGTGTGTTCTTCATTTTGGAAAATATTCAAAAACAATTCGGTGGGATGAGTTTGAAGTAAAGCGAATCATTCAGTTTGAAAATGGTACATGGCATGAAATTTGTTTCTCTTTATATCCGGGGATAAACGAGCAGATTACGAATTATTTTCATCCGTTTACGCTTGTTATGATATCGCTGGAAAACGATTTCTATCGAGCTGACGGATTGTTTATGAAAAGTGAAGATATTGTTTCTGTTCTGGAAGATTATGGAATTAAATTTACAGAGAGAAAATAAGGAAGAGGGTAAACAGTGAACGGAGAACCGGTAAAGAGATGATATCGGTTCTCCGCTTTTTTTCTGTCATTTTTCCAGAAACTGATGCGTCCAGGAAAAATTGATTGGGGTCAGGTACTGATTGCCTTGATTTCGTGCCATAATGTTTTCTCCTGTTCTCGTATTGATTATGATTATATCAAAATCCTTGAGAATGTGGTGTCAACTTTTATGATACAACATCAGGAATCGTTATGACGGATTGGTTTGTCACAATTGATGCAATGAAAAGACCAGATGGAAAATACGGAACAGCTTCAGCGGCAGGATGCATAAAAGCTGGAAATGATCTGATTATGCCAGAACTTCGTGCAGATGTGGAAGATATTCTGTGCGCATTGGAAAATAAAGATCATGCATACCCGATTACCAGAGAAAATCTGCTGATATGTGCATCGAGAGTGCTGAAAATGATTAAAAATATGAAAATGTCGGTATAAATGAGAAGATCCGGAAGTCATGGCAAAGATTCATAAGAATCTTGGAGAGTCGGACTTGCAAATATAGCATATCAGAATGAAAAATAATAAAATTATGTAAATTCATGTTAGGTTTTCAGCGGAGTGTTACGATAAACACTCCGCCTTTTTTGGTAAACAAAGCAATATTTTTTTCAAAAATCTCTGGACATATCACCAAAATACTTAGGTAAATATGAGAAGATGGAAATTTAGCAGGAAACAGGGGTGTTCCACAGTTGACATAAAATATGAGCAATCTGACTTTCAGATGGAGAACAATGCTGCTCTAACCATTTGGCAATAATAGTAAAGGTACTGACTTGAATATACGAGGTCATTAACGCTGTCAAACTTGGATTTTTGCGTGCTTCAGATGGTACGCTGTAAGTAGAAAGATAGTTAAAATCTAAAAAATGATAGATAAAAGATACATTAACATTTCCACTTAAAAGAACAGTAACAAGGTGAGTATTTTGTTTGTATAGCAGACATAGTTCTAAGGCATATTGATACATATCGGAAACAGGTGACATAAGTGCTTCTTCCTGTTTCTTGAAGTTGTTAATGATTTCGAGTAACAGATCATCAATGCAGTTAAAATGATAATAAAAGGTATTTCGATTAATGTCTGCTTTGTCACATAATTTTTTTACAGTAATATGGTTCAGCGGCGTAGTGACTAAAAGATCAAGCAAAGTTTCGTATAAAAGTTTCTTCGTTTTGACGATTCGTCTGTCATGATACGATTCCATAAAGCATCCCATCCTTCTTTTAAACACAATGAAACAATCTGTTCGATATTCTACAACTTGGAGAATATTAACCATTGTGTATTACAACAGGTACAATATAATAAAAGCGTAAAAAACACAATATGTCAAGGCCTGGCATGAAAAAATGGAGGATTGAAATGGAACAGAAGAGGGTAGAAAAACTTTCGTGGAAACTAAAATTATTTTGGCCTTTATTTGGAATTTCCACTAGTGTAGCGGGGGTTGTAACTGGGTATATCAGCTATTATGCATCAGATTACATGGGAATTAGTGTGGCTTTAGTAGGAACGCTGATTATGATATCTAAAATTTTTGATGGATTTACAGATGTTATGGCAGGATATTTGATTGACCGGACGCATACGAAGTATGGAAAAGGAAGACCTTATGATTTTTCTCTAATTGGCTATTGGTTGAGCATTATAGCGTTATATTGTGCACCAAGAATGAGCGTGGTTCTTTCGGCAGCGTATTTGTTTATTATGTATACGTTAATTAATTCGGTATTTGCCACTTTAATGAACTGCGGTGGAGCCGTCTATATGGCAAATGCTCTGGATGATCCACGACAGAGTGTATCACTGATCTCGATAACCAGTACGCTTGGAACATTGTGTACAATGGTGGCATCAATTATTTTGCCACAAATGCTGGATAAACTCGGAAATACATCAGCAGCATGGAAAACAATTGCACTTTCCTTTGGAATTCCTATGATGATTCTGGGAATGCTTCGTTTTTTTATGGTAAAGGAAAAAAGAAATAGTGATGTTAAAAATGAACGAATTGGATTTAAAGAAATGTTACAGGTGTTGGCAAAAAACAAATATATTTTATTAGTAGCCTTGATTAATTGCTGGTGTAGCATTGGATGCAATTTAAATATTAATACATCAACATACTATTGCGTTTATATTATGAAAAATATTGGTCTGCAATCTATTCTTTCTTTATCCATGGTATCTGTAATATTAATTGTAATCTTAATGCCGTTTTTGTCAAAAAAATTCGGAACCGTGAATGTCATGAGAGTATGCAGTTTATTTGGCGCATTCGGATATATATTACGACTGTTTGATTTGAATAGCGTGCCGTTATTAGTTGCAAGCAGCTTTATCAGTATGGTGGGATTTTATACGTTTTTCTCATTCTCTTCGGCAATGGTTATAGACTGTATGGACTATGGAGAATGGAAAACAGGAAAAAGAAGCGAAGGCGCCGTTGCAGCGACACAGAGTGTATGCAGTAAAGTAGGTGCAGCGATTGGTGTGGGACTTTGTGGTTTTCTAATGGGGATGGCTGGATACAATGGTAATCTTGATGTTCAGACAGCGGGAACTAATGCTATGATTATAGCATTGTCATCGTGGATTCCTGCAGCTTTTTGCATTGTGGAATTTATTATGCTTAAATTTTATAAGCTGGAAGAGAACTTGCCGCAGATTCGATTAGAACTGAATGACAGGAGGAATATAAAATGATAGATTTAGGACAAGTAATAAAAATAGCAGAGAAACAGTCAGATGATAAGAAATGTATCGTAACCCTTCAAAAAAATGAACATTATTTCATAAAGAAAACTATTTATATTTGTAGGAATATGCAAATTGAAGGAAATGGTGCTGTTATACAAAATGAGACGGATTTGGGATTGCTGATTGCATCGTCAGATGTTAAAATTAGTAATTTGAAAATATGCGGGGGAGGTATATCTATCCGAATTGATAACAGAGGAAAGACGATAAAAAATATTGTGGTTCAAAATTGCGAAATGAAAGATTATGCTTTTAGCGGACTTGTGATTGGAGCAAGTGAAGGAAACGGCATGACCCAGAATATTCTTGTAAAAGACTGTGTAATTTGGACAGAACCTTTGAAAAAGGAAGATGGAACAGACTGTGTCGTGGCATTGGATGTATTACTTACAGCAGGATTTTCGGATAAGAAGAATCTTGAAAATACATTGTTGAAGGATGTTGTGATTGATCATTGCAGCATTAAAGGACATTCCATCTGCAATATTATGTCTGTTCCGGGACTTTCTGCGAATCCTGACAGTACTCCGGTTTTTAAGAATTGCAGAATAGAAGATATAAGCGTTACAAATTCAAAGTTGATTGGATCAGATGACACGGTGATTGCAGCGCAGGCAAACTATATAAATAATGAGTCCTGCTATTGTCAGAATTTTATAGTGTGTAATAATGAAATTGAATTTGGACTGACAGGAGTATCTGCATCTGCAGGGTCGCCCATGACAGGAAAGGTAGAAAAGATATTTTTCAGAGAGATAAAGTTTATAAATAACAAGATGCATGGAAGAAAAAATGTAGGAGAAACCAGAACTGCAATAGGAATAGGAGCCGGAGGCATCAATTATAAACCAACAAGCTGCAATAAAAGTGGTATTGAAAATGTGGAAATAAAAGGAAACACGATCATAGAATGTGAAAGGGGAATTACAGTGTCTGCCGGATATTCGATGATTGATGCAGATGCACCATCGGAATTACGGGAAAATTATGTGAGGAATATTATTATAAAAAGCAACTATTTAAAAGATGTGCAAAATTGCTTTATGTTTTATGCGGCTTGGATAGAAGGAAGAAGATTTGACTGGAATTGGGGAGTGCATCACACAACGCAGACATGGCTTCCACCTGTTGAAAACCATCAAAATAAAACGGTGGTTGCTAAAGGAAATTATATAGAAAATTTAATATGTGAGGAAAATTCCTGCGACGGATTCAGTTACCTGCTCTGCGCTGCAGCGGTTATGGCAAGAGGACATGGATTGGTAACGGAAAATAAAATAAAGAAAAACTTTGTTTTCAGAAAAAATAAACATTGCAATGGTGAAGAACACGTAGCGATTCGTGATGTGATTTTGGAAGACTGGGTAACAGATGGCGGAAATAACACATTAGAGCAGAGCAATATTCAGATATAGAAAAATCACACCTCAAAAAAGATGCATATTCTATGTTCGAAATAAAAAATAGGAGAAATCCCTATGAAAAGAAAATGGCTGGCAAAAGCAGGGTTCTGGCAGCCCCCATGGATAGTGTCAATCATTTTCCAACTTTTTTCGAGGAGGTGTAAAATAAAGTGTGTAAGTTAAGAAAAAATTCAAGACTTACGCACTTTGTTTGTTTTACAGAGCGTGTTAAGATAACAGGAAAGGACAAGAAAAGGATGAACATACTCACTAAAAATCGTTCTTTTTTCGTTCGATTATAGTAGACAATGTGCTGTATGAGTAGCAGCACTAAATCAGGGTTTGTTGCAGTAAAGAATATTTTTCTTTATTTTAGCATGGGCGGAAACGTGGAACAATATGATTTGCAAAGATAGAACAAAAAAGGAACAACCACCAGACTAGACTATCCCTATCACGTTCTAATCTGATCCATCTATGTATAACATGCTTTTTTCGATTCTCAAATAATCAATTTTAAGTTTTCACACAGAAATCCGTATTGTCAAAGCGGATATTCGCAATCCGCTTCGCTACTTGCTTGATTTGGTTAAATTTATGTTTTTACGATCCCAAATCCAAGGTGTTGGATCTCGGAGTAAGTTCTGTATTTTTCACATGTCATCGGACTGTTTGACAGCGATGGAAAGCAGGGAGTAAATTATTCTTATGATATATGATGAATACCATGGATACCAGTGGTGCGAATATTGCACAGTCGAAAGAAATAGCGAGGAGAAAATTGTATGAAAGTAGTAGGGGGAAAATTTGCTACCGGCGTAGATCTGATAGTGTGTGCTATTAGTGATTATTACGTGGCGAGTTTGTGGGTAAATGGAAAAGATGAAATTCAATCAAACTCATTAAAAACAAATATTATATTACTAATAGAGATAATGTTGCTATTAAGCATAGTAGCTTATGGAACCGTGACATTTTTACTAAAACAAATTTACATTTATGAATGGGGAATAAAGCTATCTTTTTTGGAATATGAAAAAAAGATAGAATGGGAAGATTTCACTGTGATACAAAGATACGGTGATCATTTTTTCTTCAATATATCGAAACAGAAAGATGGGAGTTTATTCTGGTGTACGTATCATCCATTTACCAGTATCATGCTATTTGATAAGTTTCGCGGACCGGGCAGCAGAATCATTCCGCTCAGTGCCGACGAATTTTGTGATCTCCTCACTTCATACGGTGTCAAGTATACGGAAAGTAAATAAAGTATGAGAAGAGTGGAAATGGCAGTAAGATCCTATGAATTACCAGCCACTTCCCTTTTTATACGCAAATTTGGAAAAAGAAAGAAGGAAATGTTTTAGAATTACAGTTCGTTGATACCAGTGAACTATAACAGAAAGTGTTCTGCTTTCCTGTTGTTTTTACGGAGAAAAGAGTGTAAAATAAATACAGACATCATTACATTGGTGGAGGATAAACAGTTGCTTGAATGGATTAATGTCTTTAAAGTGAACCGGAAAATTAAATCCCGTCTCTGGCCGTGGATCAAGATTATTTTAAGTATTGTTCTTTTCTTTGCGGTATTTTACGGTGACATCTATGTTCATATTCTGGATGGAACAAATCTGGGACGAATTGTGGAAGCAATGATTCTGGTTGTGTTTTCGTTTCTGGACTATCTGATCTGCTTTATTTCCGTAGCCGAAATGGACTGCCTGAAAGACCGGCGGTATGCGGCGGCGAAAGAGAGCGGTGAATTTTACACGATTTCCCAAATCGAAAGCTCCCTGTTCAACTACGTGCCGCGTACCTATACGATTTATTACCAGCGGGGAAGCAGAAGACTTACCTTCGGCGTACGGACAAGAACGACAGGAAATCTGCTGGAAATGGGCAGCAGAGAATATTTCATAGGACCGACAGGAAAGCGCGAGCAGATTGTGAAAGACCTCGATACGCTGATGAAAGAAGTAAAAAAATACGCAAGATTTGACAAAGTCCTGGTACAGGCAATCAATGGAGAACCGGTAAAGAAATGATGCCGGTTCTTCTTGCTTTTACGTAAAAATGCAGGTAAGATAAAAACAGCATGAGTGTAATACACATGCGTGAAAAATCATCAACAGAGAAGGTATGAAAATGGAGGAAACAAAAGATGAATTATCTGAAGGAACGGGATGGTGACCTGTTCTCCAATGCGGATCTGAAACGGCTGATTGTGCCGCTTCTGATTGAACAGCTTCTTGCCATCGCAGTCGGCATGGCGGATTCAATTATGGTATCCAGTGTCGGCGAGGCGGCGGTGTCGAGTGTGTCGCTGATTGATACAATCTTTATTCTGCTGATCAACATGTTCACCGCGATTGCAACCGGCGGAGCCGTCGTGTGCGGCCAGTATATCGGAAAGAAGCGGCCACACAAAGCATGTGAGGCAGCTGACCAGCTTCTGCTGGTGACAACGGCGCTGTCAGTTGTGATCATGGCGGCGGTCTATCTTTTAAAGCCGTTTATTCTGCATGTTGTGTTTGGAAACATTACGGCAGAGGTAGAAAGAAACTGCAATATTTATCTGATGATCGTAGCGGCCTCCATTCCGTTTCTGGCGGTTTACAACGGCTGTGCGGCCATTTTCCGTGCGCAGGGTGATTCGAAAACGCCGATGAAAATATCCATCGTCATGAACCTGATCAATATTTCGGGAAATGCGCTTCTGGTCTATGCGCTGAAATTCGGCGTGGACGGCGTTGCGATTCCGACGCTGCTTTCACGTATGTACGCGGCTGCGGCAGCATTTGTTCTCGTACATAATAAGCGGTATCCAGTGCGGTGCTCTTATCCGGTGAAATTAAAACCGGATTTCCATATGCTGAAAAAAATCCTTGGCATCGGCATTCCGAACGGCCTCGAGAACAGTATGTTCCAGCTCGGCAAAATTATGGTCTTAAGTATGATCACACAGTTCGGAACAGCGTCGATCGCGGCAAATGCGGTGTCCAACACGATTGCTGTCTTCCAGACACTGCCCGGTATGGCGATCGGAAATGCAGTGCTGACCGTAAGCGCACAGTGCGCGGGAGCGGGAGACTATGAGCAGGTAAAATACTATGCGAAAAAGCTGCACATCATCATTTATGGCCTGATGATCGTCTGCTGTCTCGGTGTCATCGCGGCACTTCCGGCGGTGCTTCACGTTTACAGTCTGTCTGCGGAGGCAACAGCCATGACGGAAGATATCATCGTTTACCACGGCATCTGCTGTATGATAATCTGGCCAATTGCCTTCAATCTGCCGAATGTACTCCGCGCGTCCAATGATGTGGCATTTTGCATGATTCTCTCGATTCTTTCCATGTGGATCTGCAGAATCGGCATGAGCTATGTGCTCGGTGTGCGTATGGGATTCGGCGTCTTCGGTGTCTGGGTCGCCATGACGATGGACTGGGTTGTTCGTGCCATTTTCTTTGTCCTTCGCTATCGAAGCGGGAAGTGGCAGCATCAGACGTGATGAAAAATACGGAATGTTTTGGGGAGAGAGAAAGAAAAAACGATACATCTGGAGGAAGTTATTATTATGAAAAACGCAAAGAAACTGATTCCCGGAGCGGCGATTGCGCTGGTGATTGCCGCTGCGGCGAAATTCCTGGAAAGCCTGGAGGAGAGCGCCGGACTGCACTTTATCGGGGCATCGGTCATCGCCATGTTTATCGGTATGATTGTGAATGCCTTTTACAAGCCGAACAGCGTGACAGCGCCGGGAATTAAATTTACATCGAAGAAGATCCTGAAATTTGCGATTATTCTGCTCGGTGCGAGCCTGAATATCCGCACGGTGCTGACGGTCGGAAGATTTTCCCTGACGGTTATGGTATTTACCCTGGCAACGTGCTTCGGCCTTGGCGCGCTGATCGGAAAAGCACTTGGACTGAACTGGAAGACGAGCAGCCTCATCAACGCCGGCACGGGTATCTGCGGCGGTTCCGCGATCGCGGCAATCGCGCCGGTCATCGAGGCAACCGATATGGACATTGCCTATGGCCTCTCCGCAACGTTTTTATTTGATACGGTCATGATTGTCGTATTCCCGATCCTCGGTCACTGGATGGGCCTTTCAGATGCCGCGTTTGGCCTCTGGGCCGGAACTGCGGTCAACGATACCTCAAGCGTCGTTGCCACCGGTTACGCATTCAGCGAGGCTGCCGGTGATTTCGCAACCATGGTAAAACTGACACGGACCCTCGCCATCATTCCGGCTGTTCTGGCATTCGCCGCCATCAACGTACATCTGAAACGGAAGGCGCAGGCAGCAGAAGGAACCGCCGTAAAGGTAAGCATCAAATCCATTTTTCCATGGTTTATCTTAGGTTTTCTCGCCATGTCAGCACTGACCTCCTTAGGTCTTATCCCGGCAGGCACAGCAGCCGCATTAAAAACCATCAGCAAATTTCTGATGGTGGCCGCCCTTGCGGCCATCGGCCTGAACACCGATTTCAAATCCCTCTGCCGCTCCGGCGCAAAGCCGATGCTGCACGGATTCATCATTTCGCTGCTGGTAGTCCTGGTAGCGATTGCAGTCGAATTTGCGATCGGCATTGCGCCGCATGGGGTACTGTAAAGAAACAGAGAATTAAAAATCCAGGCATCCGTATAGGATGCCTGGATTTTTTAAATCAAAACGGGTTTGTCGTTTCCTTCAAAAACGTTTTCAAAACCTGTAGCACCCCGTTCTCCCAGTACGGCGGGCAGGTGTGTTTTGCTGAGGCGATGACTTCCGCTCGGGCGTTGGAGACGGCGTAGCTTTCGCCAGCGTTCTGAAGCATCTCGATGTCGTTCAGGTTGTCGCCGAAGCAGCAGACTTCGTCTGGGGTAAGGCCAAAGTAGTTCATCAGAAATGAGAGACCGGTCCATTTGCTGACGCCGCGGGCGTTGCAGTCCAACCATTCCTTACCGGCGACAGCGAGTTTTGCCTGATGATTCCACGCCGGGATGAAATTTGGGGAGCAAAGCTCTTCACAGGAGGTTGGATGGTAGATTGTGAATTTGATAATGTCCTCGTTTTCTACCTTCGATAGATCCGGTACTTCGCGGACATCGAAGCCGTAGGAGTCGCGGAGCCAGTGAAACATGCGGCTTCCGGCATCTTCGGCGAGGCAGTAGTCCGGGGTGGCGGCAAAGCAGTCGCAGGACGGAAGTTCGTCGTGTACCATGCGGCACATGGATTTCCAGAGTGCCGTTTCCATCGGATATGTTTTCAGAATCTTTTCCGGTGTGCGCACGACAGTTCCGCCATCGGAGATGTAGAGCAGGCGGTCCTTGATCGGAGCGAAAAGCTTCTGTTCACTGGAAAACTGGCGGCCGGAACAGACAACAAAATGGATGCCCTGGTCGACAAGCCTGGAAACAACAGTCATATATTCCGGGTCGATCAGAAGTGTGCCGTCTTTGACGAGCGTTCCATCGACATCGGTTGCAATCAACTTTATCATAATAGAAAATCTCCTTATCTTGTCACAGAAAAAATTCAAACTATAGCAAGACCAGAAAATAACGCAAAAAAGACAGTGCTGCAGGGCGCGAATTACAAGGAACGGATTTGAAGGCGTACCGGGGTACGACGAAAATCCGTGACGCAGTAATTCACGTTCTGCAGTGCTGAATTTTTTGCATTATTTTCTGGGATTGCTATAAACATGATTATAGCGTGAATTGCTTCGGGGTGCAAGCCGGAACCGGAGGAACGCAAAACTCCACGTTGACGAAATGCGGAAATAAGGCGTAAAATAAAGAAAAATATATATCCACAGGGGGATTTTTATTATGGCATTTATTCAGGTAAGCTTCATGTCAAAAACTTTAATGCGCACCGTACCGCTGCAGGTTATTCTGCCGGTCGACAAATTTACCTTTGGGCAGCCGGAGCGCGAGGAAAAACCGTTTAAAACGCTGTATTTGCTGCATGGCATTTTTGGGAATGAGACAGACTGGGTTCATGGAACCAGAATCCAAAGATGGGCAGAGGAGAAAAACCTTGCCGTTGTCATGCCGGCCGGCGAGAATGCGTTTTATGTGGATCAGCCGTCCATCGGTGCCATGCACGGACAGTTTATCGGAGAAGAACTGGTTGAGATTACAAGAAAAATGTTTCCGCTGTCCAGAAAAAGAGAAGACACCTTTATCGGAGGCCTTTCCATGGGTGGTTTTGGCGCACTCAGAAATGGCCTGAAATATCACGATACCTTCGGGGCTGTGATCTGCCTGTCCGGTGCACTTCATGTGCTGGAAAATCCGGAAGAGAGCAGAGCGGACAGCTTTGCACATGAAGAAGGTTATTTCGGAAATCTGGTCGAAGCAGCAAAGAGTGACAAAAACCCGGCTGTTCTTATCGAGCAGTTAAAGGAAGCACGGAAAAAAGATCCGTCTGTCAATGTGCCGACCGTATTCCAGGCGTGCGGAACAGAGGACGGACTTCTGGAAGTAAACCGTCTCTACCATAAACGGATGGAAGAGAGCGGCATGGACATTGTCTACTATGAGAGCAAGGGTGGCCATGAATGGGATTTCTGGGATGAGTGGATCAAAAAGGCACTGGACTGGCTGCCACTTGAGGAAAAGACGGAAGGTCTGAACAGCGGAAACGTAAATGTTTAAAGGAAAAAGGGAGACAGGCAATGCCAGAGACGAGAAATGACGAATTGTACCGTGCGTTAAAACACAACGGTTACCCGGACGACTTCTGCCGGGAAATTGCATACCGCCAGATGAACACCGATTTTACCGCCACGCGGATGCTCGGCTATCTCTACCGCGTCACAAGCCCGCGCGCCGAGGACGTTGTCGATGAGATGCTGGCTATTTTGAGTGACCGCAAAGCATGGATTGAGAAAAAACAGTCCGAGGAAGCCCAGGCGGCAATCAGCAGAATGTATCGGGAAGGCCTGTAACCTGTGCGGGCGTTTATGCAGAAAAAGCGGAAGGAACGGGCTTGCATTCTTTTCCGGTTTCTGCTACAATCAGTGCAGTGAAAAAGCGACGAAAAGAAACAGTAGCGACAGAGCGCATTCAGAGAGAAAGCGGCAGGTGAAAGCTTTTTGCAGAATCTATCGTGAACCGGTCTTGGAGCTGTGCACCGAAGAGAAGAAAATCCATCAGGGAAACTTTATTTCGTAGGCTGCACCGGGATCTCCCGTTACAGAGAAGGTACAGAGAGCAGAGATCACACGTATTACAAAATACAAAAATCGTGGGGTACAAATGCTTTGTGTCAGAGTGCAGGAGTTTTCCTGAATTTAGGTGGTACCGCGGATAAAAAAATTCGCCCTAAACTGCAGCTTGCGGTTTAGGGCTTTTTTCTGTTTGAAAACGAAGCATCTAACTCGTTACTTCAGTGATGAGTTAGATGCGTAAAATGTTGTATAAAAGCTTAAAATCGGACAGGCTGGAATGTTCTCGCGTCTGGAAGATTTCAGATGTTGAAAACCCAAAGAATAAGGAGGAAATCAGAAAATGAAACTTGAAAAATTAGTAGGAGAGCGCTTCAAAGAAAGACCTGCTGACTGTGTCATCGACAGCCATGCTATTATGGTAAAAGGCGGATACATCAAATATATGGCAAACGGAATCTATTCTTCCTATCTGCCGCTGCGCCGCATTGTGCGCAAAATCGAGCAGATCCTGCGAGAGGAGATGGACAAAATCGACGGCCAGGAAGTGCAGTTCCCGGTTGTCATGCCGGCTTCTCTGTGGGATGAGTCCGGCCGTTACGATAGCATCGGCGATGAACTGCTGCGTTTCACCGACCGCAACAATGCCAAAATGGTACTCGGCATGACCCACGAGGAGGCAGCCGTACATCTCGTTCGCGAGTATGCACAGAGCTACACCAAATATCCGTTTATGATCTATCAGATCCAGACAAAATTCCGTGATGAGGCCCGTCCGAGAGCCGGACTGATCCGTGTGCGTGAGTTTACGATGAAGGATGCTTACTCCTTCCATACCAGCCAGGAAGATCTGGAGCAGTATTACGAGAAATGCCACGCAGCATACGAGCGCATCTTCGAGCGTGTCGGCGTGCCGGAGGTGGTATCTGTCAAATCCGATTCCGGTATGATGGGCGGAAACATCTCCCACGAGTTCATGCTTCTGACTCCGGTCGGAGAGGATTCCATCGTTCTGTGTGATTCCTGCGATTACAGAGCCAACATGGAGGCAGCTGAGAACATTTCCGATATCGCAAGAGACGCAGAATCCGCTGCACTCGAAAAGGTTTATACACCGAACGTCCACACCATTGAAGACGTCTGCAATTTCTTCGGAGACGAGACAAAGAACTCCTGCAAAGCCGTTGTTTATCAGCAGAATGTTGATGATAAATACGTTGTCCTTTTCATCCGCGGTGATCTCGAAGTCAACGAGACGAAGCTGGTCAACTTCCTCGGCGAGCAGGTTCACGCAGCCGTGATCACCGAAGAATGCGGACTGAACGCAGGCTATATCGGACCTGTGGACCTGAAGGTGAACGGAGATGCCGTTGTTCTCTATGATAAATCCCTCGAGGGAAGAAACAACCTTTCCTGCGGAGCCAACGAGGCAGAGCATCATTACAAAGGACTCGACATGGAGCGCGACGTTCCGAATGCCGAGTATCACGATTTTGCAAAAATCCAGGAGGGCGGCATCTGCCCGAAATGCGGCAAAAAGACCGTAAAGATCTCCAGAGGTATCGAGGTCGGAAACATTTTCCAGCTTGGAACCAAATATACAAAATCCATGAATATGACCTATGTCGATGCAAACGGCGAGAGCAAGACCCCGATCATGGGATGCTACGGTATCGGTGTCGGCCGTCTGGCAGCATCGGTCTGCGAGGCACATCACGATGAGTACGGCCCGATCTGGCCGAAAGCTATCGCTCCGTGGCAGGTACACCTCTGTGCGGTCCGCGTCGATGACGAGGAAGTAAGAGCATACGCGGACAAGCTGTACGAGGATCTGCAGAACGCAGGCATCGAAGTGATCTACGACGACAGAAGCGTCAGAGCCGGCGTAATGTTTGCCGATGCCGACCTGCTCGGTATTCCGCTTCGCATCATCGTAAGCCCGAAAAATATGAAACAGGGCGTTGTCGAGGTTGCATCCCGCGATAAGACTCTGAAAACACAGATTCCGCTGGAAAATGTGATGGAAGAGATTAAACAGTATCTGTAATGATTCAGAACCATGCGAAAGGGAAGAAAAATCGCGATGGGGTTCGGAAGAAGTTCGACAGGAGAAAACACGATATGGAACTCTGGGATATCTATGATGAAAACAAACAGCCGACCGGCCGCACGATGAAGCGGAATGACTGGCATATGAAGCCGGACGAGTTTCACCTGACGGTGCTCGGCGTAATCGCAAGACCGGACGGAACCTTCCTTATCACAAAACGTGTCATGACGAAAGCCTGGGCACCGGGCTGGTGGGAGGTTTCCGGCGGCGCGGCACAGGCAGGAGAGAGCTCCTGGGAGGCCGTGCGCCGTGAGGTCAGAGAGGAAACCGGACTCGATGTGAGCAAGGCAGACGGCGGCTACCTCTTCACTTACCGGCGTATCAACCCGGATGAGGGAGACAACTACTTTGTCGATGTCTATCGCTTCGTGATGGATGTCAAAGACGAGGATCTTCACCTTCAGGAGGAAGAAACGGACGGCTACCGTTTTGCTACGCTGGACGAAATCAAAGGATACGCCGCAGAAGGCAAATTCCTGCATTACGACAGCATCCGCCAGGCATTTGAACTGTAACAGAGAAATGAGATAAGAAAAACGCGTTCCCGCCGGAAACCACAGAGGTTTCCGAAAACGGGAACGCGTTTTTATCATTTACAGGATTCTTTCTTGCCGTAGGCATGCCTGAAAAAGGCTTTTCGTAAGCGTTTGACCGTAAGCGCGCAAGCGGTTCCTTGCGGTTAATCGCGATTGAATACTTCGCGGTTGAGCGCCTTTTCCTGATGGCTGACAATCGTTGTGCAGACAGCATCGCCTGTGATGTTGACGGCGGTACGCAGCATATCGAGAATACGGTCGATACCCATGATAAGAGCGATACCCTCCGTTGGCAGTCCGACGGAATTCAGTACCATAGCCAGGGTAACAAGTCCGACGCTTGGGATACCGGCGGTACCGATGGAAGCCAGTGTTGCGGTAACAACAACCGTTGCGAGGTTTGCCGGAGTCAGATGAATACCGTATGCCTCTGCGATGAAGATGACAGCGACACCCTGCATAATGGAGGTACCATCCATGTTGATGGTTGCGCCGAGCGGAATGGTGAACGAAGAAATCTGCTTCGAGACACCCATCTTTTTGTTCAGGGTATCAATCGACATCGGGATTGTCGCGTTGGAGGTTGCGGTGGAAAATGCAAATCCCATAACCGGAAGGAATTTCTTCACGAATTTAATCGGATTCAGCCGTGTGAATACGAACAGAAGAACCTGATAAATGATGAAGCACTGCAGTGCCAGCGCCAGTGTTACATTTCCCATGTATTTCAGCATCGGTGCGAACGCAGAAAAGCCGACCGTTGCAAAGGTACGTGCAATCAGACAGAAAACGCCGACCGGGGCCACCTTCATGACCGTCATGGTCATTTCCATCATGACATCGTTAAACTGGCTGATAAAGTTGGAAACGACCGAAGCACGGTTTCCGAGCTTTGCCAGCATTACACCGACAAACAGGGCGAATACGATGATGGGAAGCATATCGCCGTTTGCCATGGAACCAATCGGGTTCTTCGGGATGATGTTGAGCAGTGTATCCACCAGGCTGACGCTGGAATCTGCTGCTGTCGAGGACAGGTCGGCTTTCTGAACCGCACTCATGTTAAGTCCGAGACCCGGGTGAATGAGCAGGGCGGTTCCAAGTGCGATGCAGACGGCAAGTGCTGTGGTAACAAGGTAAAAGCCGATCGTTTTTACGCCGACCTTTCCGAGGGTTTTGCTGTCTCCGATGGACATACTTCCGCAGACGAGGGAGCAGAAGACAAGCGGTACGACAAGCATCTGCATCAGGCGGATAAAGCCCTGTCCGATGACATACAGCACACCTTCTACGATGACGGTGTCCTTGATATAGCTGGACGGGATCCAATAGTGAATCACCACGCCGAGCAGCGCACCGGCCAGCAGGGCAATAAAAATCTGGGTGGAAAGCCCGGGCTTCTTTTTTGACTTTTCCGTTGTTTCTTTTCTGTTTCGGACCATTATTCGATTCCTCCGGTTTCTTCGAGATATTCTTTCAGTGCCGTTTTCCAGTCGAGCGGCTCAGGAATACCGGTCAGGCGGAGCATCATGTTGTCCAGAACAGAATAGGTCGGGCGGACATCATCGCGTGCGACAACCGGGTAGAGATCAAGGTCACCGGTTTTTCCGGTATACTCGAGGATGGTTCTTGCAAACTCATAGCGGCTGCAGCTTCCGGGGCAGACAACGTGGTACAGACCATACTCCTCGCTGTCGATAAAGTGGCAGATCACGCGCGCAAGCTCAAAAGCACTGGTTGGAGCCGCATACTGGTTGTTTGGAACCTCCATCGTGCCGCCTTTTGCCGCATTGCGGAGTACTTCATCCACAAAATCGCGGCCGATCCCGTAAATCCAGGAGCTTCGGATGATGACAAAGCGGTTCAAAAGCTGTGTCAGGATTTTCTCTCCGGCCTCTTTTGATTTTCCGTAGATCGTACGCGGATGCACGGTATCAAACTCGTTGTACGGGATGCGGGATTCCTTGTCGAAAACATCATCCGTTGAGATCTGAATAACCTTTGCGTCGATATCATTGGCGGCAAGCGCTACGTTGCGCACACCGATGGCATTGACACGATAGGCTTCGTCGAGGTTTTTTTCACACTCGGCAACGTCGGTCATACCGGCGCAGTTGATGATAACGTCGGGACGGTTGACATAAACAAACTGTGTGACTTCATCGATTTTGGTAATATCAACCTCGTGAATATCCGTCGGAAGAAGCTGATATTCCACACCCTCCAGCAGTTCCAGAAGGGCAGTACCGATGTGGCCTTCGGCACCTGTAATCCATATTTTTTTCATAGGTTTTCTCCTGTCCTTGATTTATATACAGAAAAACTGTAATTGTATTTATTTTACCTGTGGACTTTACAGAAGTCAATAAATTATGGAAAGTCTCTGTGCAGAACCGGAAAAAAGTGGTATCATTTCTGTATATGTCTGCGGTGTAAGACTGCATATCTGCTACAAAAGAAGGAGGAGTATTTTTGAAAAAGAACAAATATGAAATCGACATGTGCAACGGCACGATTATGGACAAGCTGATTTCCTTTTCGCTGCCGCTGATGGTGTCCGGCATTCTGCAGCTGATGTTCAACGCGGTGGATATCATCGTCGTCGGACGGTTCAGCGGAAGCCAGGCGCTTGCGGCTGTCGGATCGACAACGGCACTCATCAACGTGTTCATCAACCTGTTTATGGGAATTTCACTCGGTGCGAATGTACTGGCGGCGCGGTATTATGCGGCGGGGCGCGACCGGGAGATGTCGGAAACGGTACATACATCGATCATGCTGGCGCTGATCAGCGGCGTTGTGATGGCGTTTGTGGGCGTATTTTTTGCAAAAGGCGCGCTGGAGCTGATGGATACACCGGCGGATGTCATTGATCAGTCGGCATTGTATATGAGAATTTACTTTATGGGAATGCCGTTTTTCATGCTGTACAACTACGGTGCGGCGATTCTGCGTGCCGTCGGCGACACGAAGCGGCCGCTGTATTTCCTGATTGTATCGGGTGTGATCAACGCTGGTCTGAATATGTTCCTCGTGATTGTGTTCAGTCTCGGCGTGGCAGGTGTGGCGATTGCAACGGTGGTTTCGCAGGCGATCTCCTGCTTGCTGGTTCTGCGGTGCCTCTATAAGAGCGAGGGAAGTTATCAGCTCCGGTTCTCGAAGCTGTGCCTGAAAAAGGATTACATCATCCCGATTTTCCAGGTCGGCATCCCGGCGGGTATTCAGAGTACCGTTATCAACTTCTCGAACGTGCTGCTGCAGTCATCCGTCAATTCCTTCGGTTCGATTGCAATGGCAGGCTACACGGCGGCCAACAATGTGCTGGGATTTTTATACACCTCAGTCAACTCCGTCACCCAGGCGTGCATGAGCTTCACAAGCCAGAACTACGGTGTCGGAAAATACAAACGAATGGATAAGGTGCTGATCGACTGCCTGATTCTCTCCAGCGGCATCGCACTGGTGATGGGTGGCGGCGCGTATCTGTTCGGTACGGAAATCCTGCAGATTTACACCGGGGACCCGGAGGTTATCCGCTGCGGTATGGAAATTCTGTCGATCACGACGGTTCCGTATTTCCTCTGCGGCATCATGGACCTCTTCCCGGGAGCCCTGCGCGGTATGGGATGCTCGGCGGTGCCGATGATTCTGTCCGTCATCGGAACGGTCGGAACGCGAATCGTGTGGATCTTCGGCATTTTCCCGCAGCACCGCTCGCTGTATGTGCTGTTCATTTCGTATCCGGGATCGTGGATCATCACGATTATCCTGCAGGTGATCTGCTATCTGATTATGCGGAAGAAAGTCCACAGCCGGGCAGCAGCCGTATAAAAAAGAGAAAAAAGACAAAAAGCCAGAAAAACCGCGGATAAATCCATTTTTAGGTGGAATTATCCGCGGTTGTGTGATAAGATGGCTGTATGCGAAGAGGCAGGTAGAAGATACAGGGACACCTGCCTCTTACTCTGTGAAAAAGGAGAGAAGAGAGAACATATGAAAAAGTTTTATGCATGGTATCAGAAGCATATTACAGGTGCGATCTTTACCGGACTGCTTCTCGGTATTTTAACCGGACTTCTTCTGGCGGACCGCTTTACGCCGATTCTGACCGTAACCGGCGTCATCGGCGGCATCTACATGAACGCCTTGAATATGATGATTTTCCCGATGGTATTCTGCTCAATTGTCATGGGCATCTGCAGCATCGGAAATGCAAAAACGACAGGTAAGATCACCGGCTACTCGATGATTTTCTTCCTGTGCACCACCGCGATTGCAAGTGCAGTCGGCATTATCATTCCAAGACTGATCCGCCTCGGAAAGGGAGTCCATTTTGAGATGGCAACTTCCGATATCCAGGCGACCGAGATGACCAGCATCCTCGACACGATCAAAAACCTGATCCCGTCCAACCCGGTGAAAGCATTTGCGGAGGGCAACATGCTCCAGGTACTCGTGTTCGCTGTCGTTGTCGGCTTTACGCTGATTGCGGTCGGAGAGAAGGGACAGCCGCTCTTAAACGTGATCGACTCCCTGAATGAGGTCTGCTTAAAAGTCATCAGCACCGTTATGTACTTCACCCCGATCGGTGTCTTCTGTACGATCGTGCCGGTTGTCGAGGCAAACGGAACCAAAACCATCGTTTCCCTGGCAACCCAGCTCATCATTCTGTATGTGGCATTCTATGGATTTGCGATCGTCGTCTACGGCGGCGCTGTAAAACTCATCGGAAAGACGAGTCCGGTCAAGTTCTTTAAGGCGATCATGCCGGCAGCCCTGAATGCATTCGGAACATGTTCCAGTTCCGCGACGATCCCAATCAGCAAGCGCTGTGTCGAGAAAGAACTCGGCGTTTCGAACCAGATCAGCAGTATTGCAATCCCGCTCGGTGCCACCGTCAACATGGATGCGGTATCGATCCTGATGTCGTTTATGATCATGTTCTTCGCAAATGCCTGCGGCATCAGCGTCAGCATTTCGATGATGGTGATCATTCTGCTTGCCAACGTCCTGCTTTCTGTCGGAACACCGGGTATCCCGGGCGGCGCGATCGCATCATTCGCAGCACTCGCCACGATGGCAGGTCTTCCGGCCGGCGTCATGGGCGTTTACATCAGTATCAATACACTGTGTGACATGGGTGCCACATGCGTCAACGTCATCGGCGATATGGCAGGCTGCGTTGTGCTGCAGGAGAAAATCAAACTGGAAGAAAACTAAAAAATGTTACATAGAAAAAGAGGGATTCCTTTCACGGGAGTCCCTCTTTTGCAATGCGTAAAATAAATTAAATATAGTCCGAAACATATGGAATATGGTGGAAGAGCAGGTCATCCAGGCATTCCACAGTCTGAGGCGTCGTTTCGATGCGCGCCATCTCATACAGCTTGGAAGCCGTCTTGTAGCCGAGCAGCAGTGTCGTGAGCGATGCGATCGTCATTTTCATCACATGGTCCGGCTCGCGGTCGGTCGGCACACAGTGTCCTTTTTCAAAGAAGAATGTGAAGCTGTCATTGTTCCACGGAAGCAGCTCATCCTCGATCTCAAAACGGATACACACATCCGGCTCGTCCGGGTCGCAGGCGTAATGTTCCATAAACTGCACGACATCGATGATACGCCCCATCGAGTATGGGCGAATCGTTTCTTTGATATCGCTGTCCTCAAGCTCGAACGCGATGGGTTCACTGTAGTAGTTATTTCCTTTGACCTCATCGATCATGGAATCGTGCGCATGAATATACTCCCAGAGTCCCAGCTGCGCTTCGCGGTTCAGATAGATCATCTCTTTGATATGCATGATATCGGAGCTGATCAGATAGACCATGTAGCCGTACGGCACATCATCAGCGGAATAGTAGATCGCAACGACGGTATCATCCTCATCCCAGCGGAAATATTCTTCCCACGCCAGATTGTTGCGGTAGAGGCAGCCGTGCGTCTTCGAAGCAAATTTGGTATGTAGTTCCTTGAAATCCTTGTCATCCCATGCCACGCGGCGCACATAGCCAGGGGCTTTGAGTTTCCGCGGCACCTGCGTGTCCTTGATGGTGTACGTCATCTTATTGGAAATGATTTCCCATCCAAGATTCCGGTAGAGCGGAATAGAGTAGGGATAGAGAAGCGCAAAGGAACGGTGGTTTTCCCGCATGCGCGTGAGACTCCGGATCATCAGCTTTTTCATGATGCCCTGGCCGGTGTATTCCGGGTAGGTGCAGACGCTGGTGACAAAACCGACGGGATAGCGGACACCGTAGATATTCATGTCCAGCGGATAAACCGCGAACTGTGATACCAGATCCTCCTCGCAGAAACAGCCGAGCACATCGGCACGGACGAGAACCGGGAATTTGGACTGCTTGATTTCATCGTCTTTCCATCCGCTTTCGGAAAGCTCCTGCTCTGTAACCTGAAAGGCGTAGCGCAGAAGTGCATTGTACTGCTCTGCGTCGTCGATGGTCAGCGGGCGGAAGGTTAAGTTCGAATCTTTCGTTTGAATCATGGATTACTCCCTCATTTTATTGTGAATCAAAGTATAGTGAATCAGATACTTTATTTTTTCGTAAATATTCTATCATAAGAAATGGAATTTGTGCAGTTAAAAATAAAGCCCATTCCGCAAATTTGGTAAAAAGATCAAAATAGTGTTAGAAATCGGATAAAAACTTCAAGAAACAGACAAAAAAATCTAATAAAATGAAAAACATACAGGGATAGTCTGCGCGAAAAAGTAGACATACGATTTCCAGGGTGACTGCGTTGAGATCGACGTGTTCAATCCGGAGACAAGAAAATATGTCTGGGACGTATGCAAGAAGAACTACTACGATTACGGCATCAATGCTTTCTGGCTGGATAACTCCGAGCCGGATTACGGTGTTTACGATTTCGATCATTACCGCTATATTGAAGGACCGGCGCTCTCCTGCAGCAACATCTATCCGCAGTTATACAGCCGTGTCTTCTATGATAAGAAGAAAAAACCGACCGCGTAAAACCGGTCGGTTTTTTTGAATAAATTTCCATTACAGGACGGTTTTTGTACACTTTTTTCTTGACGAAACGGGAAACAATCGTTACACTATTATGTATAACTGTAATTAAAATGGGAAAATGTAGCAAAACGCGGAAGCACACAAAGGGGTAATGAAGTTTTGTGTGTACCGGGGAGAAGAGAGGGAAACAGATGAATCAGACCGAATTGCCGGAATGTGAAAAAATAAATAAGAAAGAGCCTTCTAAGGATGTTCAGATGACACAGAAACAGGCAGAACGTCTGGTGGAACATCTGAAGAATATTTTCATGTATGTGCGGGTTCTCCGTCCGGATGAGATCGGAGATTTTATTATCGATGAAGAGAATGGCAAGCTGTGTGAATGCTACGCAGTATGGAACAAAGCGATGCCGTGCCTTAACTGTATTTCCGAAAAAGCCCTGCGGGAGAAATCGCAGAAATCAAAAATGGAATGCATTGCGTCGAATGTGTATCAGGTCATTGCAAGATACGTGGAGATCGAAGGAGAACCATGCGTGATCGAGATGATCAACCGTCTCGACGATGAAACACTGATGGACTCCGAAGGACGCCAGAATCTGGTAAGCAAGCTGAACAGCTACAGCGAAGAGCTGTATCGTGACGCGCTGACCGGAGTATTCAACCGCCGCTACTTCGAAGACCAGATCCGGGACGCCAGCTTTTGCTGCGGCGTAGCCATGATCGATCTCGATGATTTCAAATTATACAACGATACATACGGCCACAATGCCGGAGATATGGCGCTTGACACCATTGTAAAGACCGTCAAGCGCTGCACCCGACGTACCGACCGTCTGATCCGCTTAGGAGGAGACGAATTTCTGCTGGTTCTGCCGGAGATGGATGAGGAAAACTTTGTACAGAAATTAAAACAGATTCAGTCACAGATCCATGAGGCACAGGTGCCGGGCTACTCGAAGATGCGTCTTTCCGTCAGCGTAGGAGGTGTTCTGACAAGAGATGAGACGATCGGCGAAGCTGCGATGCGTGCCGACCAGCTGATGTATCTTGCAAAACAACGGAAAAACATGGTTGTCACCGAGAAAGACCAGATCCTGGGTTGTCAGGACGATGTTGTCCGTCAGGAAAACCGCAGAGAAAAACAGCGCATCCTGATCGTGGATGATTCCGAGATGAACCGTATCATCCTCTCGGAGATTCTGCAGGATGAATACGATATCATCGAGGCTTCCACCGGCGAAGAGTGCCTGCGTCTGCTGGAAGAATACGGAACAGGCCTTGCGCTGATCCTTCTGGATATCGTCATGCCGGGCATGGACGGTTTCGGAGTGCTTGACTACATGAACCGCAACCACTGGATCGAAGAGGTTCCGGTCATCATGATATCGAGCGAGGATTCCACCACATTTGTGCGCCGTGCGTATGAGCAGGGCGTATCCGATTATATCAGTCGTCCGTTTGATGCAAAAGTTGTTTACCAGCGTGTCTTCAATACGATCAAATTATATGCAAAACAGCGCCGTCTCGTGACGCTCGTCACCGAGCAGATTTACGAAAAAGAGAAAAACAATCAGATGATGATCAGTATCCTGAGTCATATCATGGAATTCCGGAATGGCGAGAGCGGACTTCATGTCCACCACATCAACGTTCTGACCAGTATGCTCCTCGAGCGTCTGGTACAGAAGACAGACCGCTACCACTTAAGCTGGTCCGATCAGCTGATGATCACAACGGCATCCGCGCTGCACGATATCGGAAAGATGGGCATTGACGAGAACATTTTAAATAAGCCGGGAAGGCTGACGAAAGAAGAGTTCGAGGAGATGAAGAAACATACCCTGATCGGAGCGTCCATGCTGAAGAGCCTGGAACTGTATCAGGACGAGAAGCTGGTACAGATTGCGTACCAGATCTGTCGCTGGCATCATGAGCGGTACGACGGAAAGGGTTACCCGGACGGCTTAAAAGGTGAGGAGATCCCGATTGCAGCCCAGGTTGTATCGATTGCCGATGTTTACGATGCGCTGACAAGCGAGCGTGTCTACAAATCGGCATACACGCACGAGAAAGCCATCGAGATGATCCTGAACGGCGAGTGCGGTACCTTCAGCCCGCTGATGCTCGAGTGTCTGCTCGATATCAAAGATGCCATCTGCGAGGAGCTGAACACCATATCCGAAGAAAAACAGACTTCGATTCAGATTGAAAAGCTGAAAAAGAATCTGAAATCGGGGGGGGGGCAGAGCTGAGTTTTCTGAACTCTGATGAGAAGTTATCCACAGAAGATGCCTGGGAGAACAGGTATCATGCGGATTCGAAAGACGATCTTAAATAAAAATATACCAAAACCCATGGATTTCTGAAAAGATTCCATGGGCTTTTCGCACCTTTGTGCAAATTTTTGTTGTGATTCCGGAGGACAACTGCTATAATAACAGAAAATGTCAAAAAATACGACAAAAATACCGGAAGAGGGCTGTGCGAACAAGTACACACAAGTCTGGAAAGGATAAAAACATGAATCAGTTGGAAGTATTACGAGAGAGCCTCGGACAGTGCGATGAGATTATTCTGGATGCGCTGCTGATGAGAAACCGTATTGTCGAGGACATTATGGTATATAAAGAAGCAAATAACGTGCCGATTCTCCAGCCGGAGCAGGAAGCAAAACAGAAGGAATGGCTGGAACGCCGGATGCAGGAAAAACGCCATAAAAACGAAGTGGCGGATGTTTTCGAGAGCATCACAAGAAACAGTAAAAAGATTCAGGCAAGAAAGCTGTTCAATTATAATATTGTACTGATTGGCTTCATGGGAGCCGGAAAGAGCACCATTTCCGATTATCTCAAAACCGTGTTTGCGATGGATATCATCGAGATGGATCAGATCATCGCAGAGCGTGCCGGTATGAGCATCTCCGATATTTTTGAGACTTACGGCGAACAGTATTTCCGTGACTGCGAGACGAATCTTCTGATTGAAATGCAGTCGAGAACAAACGTTGTCATTTCGTGCGGCGGCGGAACTCCGATGCGTGAGTGCAACGTTGTAGAGATGAAAAAGAACGGCCGCGTTGTTCTTCTGACTGCAAAGCCGGAGACGATTTTAGACCGTGTCAAAGACAGCCACGACAGACCACTGATTGAGAACAACAAAACCGTTCCGTTTATTGCAGATCTGATGAGCAAGCGCCGTGAGAAATATGAGGCCGCAGCCGACATTATCATCGAGACGGACGGAAAGAGCGAGCTGGAGATCTGTGAGGAGCTGATCCACAGCCTGCGGCAGATGGATGCAAAAGCGGAATAAAAGAGAAAAGCAAGGGAAAAAGGAAAAGAGACTGCTGTGTGTAACGGAGGTCTCTTTCTTTTTTGCGTAACCGTGACACAAAAAACAGAAAACGCAAAATTTACGGGAAAAGGATTGACAAAACAGATATTTCCCGATATTCTGATAAAAGTTGGGCTAAAATCGCATGGAAAAAGTGAAAAAACAAGGTATTATTTTGTGTTATTGTCCGAACAAGAGAAAAAATTCAGGATAATTATATGAAATACAATGGCCCGTGTGCAGACACAGCCGGATCTGCCGGGGAAGGTCTGCGGAAAACAAAGGAGGAACACCAATGAGAAAAAGAAACAAAGTCGTTTCTCTGCTTTTGGCAGGATGCATGGCAGCCGGTCTTCTGGCCGGATGCGGAAGCAGCGGAGAGGCACAGGTAGCAACTGCTGACAATGCTACAGCGGCATCAACCAGTACTGGAGCAGCGGATTCAGCAGCACCGGAGACTGCAGGTGAAGTGGACGGACAGATCAATCTTCGCGCGGTATCCTTTGGAAACAATTTCGATGTGCAGGATATGGGATGGCGCTGGATGATGGCGGAGTGCTACGAAGGACTGATGCGTGACGTGGCAGATGAAAACGGAGACCGTTTCGAGTATGCCGGTGCAGAATCCATGGACGTATCCGATGACGGACTGGTTTATACCTTCCATCTGAGAAAGGATGCAAAATGGTCCGACGGACAGCCGGTTACCGCAGCAGATTATGAGTACGGCTGGAAACGTCTGTTAAATCCGGAATACGGATATTCCTATTCTTTCTTCCTGTTCAACGTAGTAGGAGCAGAGGAGTATTATAACGGACAGGGTTCTGCCGATGAGATCGGAATCAAAGCAGTTGACGATTACACCTTCGAGGTTACCTTAAAGGTAGCGGATCCGACCTTCCAGTCCAAGCTGGTAGCAACTCCGCTTTACCCGACCCGTCAGGATGTCGCAGAGGCAGCCGGAGACCAGTGGGGAAAAGACTGGACAAAATGTGTCTACAACGGACCGTTTGCCATGACAAACCTGGTAGAAGATAACTCCATGACATGGGTGAAGAATGACCAGTACTGGGATAAGGACAACGTAAAACTGAATCAGGTAAACTGGTACTGTGTAGCAGAGAACGCAACAGCAGCAACCATGTTCGATAACGGACAGCTGGACGTTTTCGATGCAGCAGGCGATTACATTGCAAAATATGACAAAGAAGTAGAAGCAGGCAATATGCAGACCATGACCACCGAGTACCCGGGAACTATGGTTCTGTGCTACGAGCAGTCTGAGGGCGGAAAATCCGGTCTGATGAAAAACGTAAACATCCGCAAGGCAATTTCCTACTCCATCAACCGTGAGGAGATGGTATCAGCTGTTTACGGAAGATACACCGCAGCTTACGGCTTCGTTTCCCCGGCGATCACGCTCGACGGAACTTCCTACCGCAAGCAGGCGTCGGAGACCATGAAAGAGGAATATGAGCAGTATGCAGGAGATGCAGACAAGTTAAAAGCACTGTTCCAGAAAGGCCTTGATGAGCTTGGTATCACCGACAAACCGGAAGACATCACCATTACACTGCTGTCCCAGGGTTCTGCTACCGAGAATCAGCTCGAGAGAGAGTACCTGCAGCAGTCCATTTCCCAGAATCTGGGCGTAAAGGTAGAGCTGAACACCGTTGGCGATTACCAGATGTTTGCAAACGAGCGCGATAACAAGAACTACGATATCTTTGTAGGCGGATGGTTCAGCGATTACAACGATCCGCTGGATTTCCTGAACGTCATGAAGACAGGCGTTTATGATTCCTACGGCCTCTATAGCAACAGCGAGTACGACAGCCTGATCGATTCTCTGACCGGAGAGAACGACAACGCAAAACGCCTTGAGATTTACCAGAAGCTGGAAGATCTGCTGGTTGCACAGGATTGTGGTGTTGCACCGCTGTACTACTCTGATAAACATTACTATTATCAGAACTGGGTAAAAGATTTCTACACATCCTCCTTCGGCGCAAGCCAGGAGCTTTACAGAGCATCTGTACAGAAATAAAAAAGCAGCAAAACAGAAGAAATGAGGGAAGAAGGGCTTATGAAACAATAGGCTCTTCTTTCGCTATCATAATAAAAATTCCGGTCGGAAAAGACCGGACAGGGAGAGGATTTTTATGCCAAAATATTTACTGCGCCGTTTTGCAGAAATGCTGATCACACTGTTTCTGATTGCAACGGCCACGTTTTTCCTTCTGGAAGCGGTTCCGGGAGATCCGCTGACGGAGCGTGCGAGCAAGCTCTCGCCGACCGTAAAGGAAAACCTCTATAAGCGCTACGGCCTCGACAAGCCGATGATGGAGCGCTATGTGATCACAATGAAGGGAATCTGCAAGGGAGAGTTCGGGGAATCTGTTGTCTATGCGGGACAGACGGTACAGAAGCTGATTCATGACCGTCTTCCGGTATCCGCCCGCCTTGGTATCCAGCAGGTGCTGGTCGGTATCACGATCGGTCTGCTGCTTGGAATTCTTGCGGCAATGAGGAGGGGAAGCTTCTGGGACTATATGGTGATCGCCCTGTCGGTCCTCTTGATTTCCATTCCGAACCTGATCTTTGGTCTGATGCTTCAGAAAATTTTCGCAGGTAACCTGAAGGTTCTGCCGACGATCGGCTGGCCTGCGGGAAAGGATCTGTGGTTCGGAGGATGGGAATACACGATTCTTCCGACCCTGACAGGATGCTTTTCTTATATTGCAACGTATGCGCGTCTGCTGAAAACCTCGATGCTCGATGTGATCAATCAGGATTACGTGCTGACTGCTGAATCGAAGGGCTTAAGCCGCGGACAGATTATCCGCCGCCATATCCTTCGGAACTCGTTTATCCCGGTTATCACACAGCTTCCGATGTCGGTTGCCATGTGTATCACAGGCTCCTTCTTCATCGAGAGCATCTTTTCCATCCCGGGAATCGGACAGTATTATGTGACGGCGGTCAATAACCAGGATCTTTCCATTATCATGGGAGAGACGGTTATTATCGCAGCACTTTACATCGGTGTTCTCTTTATCACGGACCTGCTGTACGTGGTCGTTGACCCGAGAATCAGTCTGACAGGAAAGAGCAGATAAGGAGGATATTATGGCAGCATTAACACCGGAAAAATTTAAAGTAATAGGATACACCGAGGAAGATGCGAACCGGATTGACCGCCCGACCATTTCCTACTGGCAGGACGCCTGGAGACGGCTCCGCAAAAATCCGATCGCAATGGGATCTCTTGTTGTGCTCGGCATTCTGCTTGTCATGGTCATCATCGGACCGCATATCAAAGGATATGATTATGTATCCATGAATATCGCCGAGAAAAACCAGGGCGTATCGTCAAAATACTGGTTTGGAACCGACAACCTGGGACGTGACCTCTTCTCAAGAGTCTGGGTCGGCGCGCGGGCATCACTGATCATCGCGATCGTTGCAACGGCAATCAAACTCATCATCGGAACGGTATATGGCGCGCTGATGGCACATTTCGGCGGCTGGGTCGATGAGGTTCTGATGCGGATCATCGAGGTTATCAACTCGATTCCGTCTCTGCTTCTTACGATTCTGATCATGATGATTCTTGGAAATAACCTGTTTGCACTTCTGGTCGCGCTTAGTGTCACCGCATGGTGTAACACGGCACGTCAGGTGCGCGGTATGATCAAACAGCTCCGTGAGACGGAATACGTTTACGCGGCGGAGGTGCTCGGTGCAAAACCGCTCCGCATCATCTTAAAACACTATGTACCGAATATGCTGGGTATCCTGATTCTGGATACGGCGACGGCAATCCCGATGTTTATTTTTACGGAGGCAGGTCTTAGCTTCCTCGGCATCGGCCTCAAGGCACCATCGATCAGCCTTGGTGTCCTGATTTCGATGGGACAGCAGAACATGGATTTCTATCCGTCACAGCTTCTGTTCCCATGTCTCGTGCTCTGTATCATCGTTATGGCATTCAACCTTCTGGGAGACGGCCTGCGCGATGCCCTGGATCCGAGACTTCGCCAGTAATAAGTGGGAGATAACGATATGAACGAACAAAACAATCCGATTCTGGAAGTAAAAAACTTAAGAGTCTCTTATCACACCTATGCCGGTGAAGTAAAGGCAGTCCGCGGTGTACAGTTTTCTCTCGAGAAAGGTCAGGCGCTCGCAATTGTGGGCGAATCCGGCTGCGGAAAATCTGTAACGGCGAAATCCATCATGGGCCTCATCAAGGCCCCGCAGGGTGAGATTAAAGAGAACAGTGAAATTCTCTATCATGGAGAGAATATTCTGAAATACAACAAAAAACAGTGGCAGCATTACAAAGGCGGCGAGTGTGCAATCATTTTCCAGGATGCGCTGGCTTCCTTAAATCCGACGATGCGTGTCGGAAAACAGATTATGGAAAATCTGATGGGCCATAAAAACATGACAAAACAGGAAGCGGCAAAGGAGGCTGTCGAGATGCTGCGCATGGTCGGCATCCCGGAGCCGGAAAAACGTGTCAGACAGTATCCGCACGAATTTTCCGGCGGTATGCGTCAGCGTGTTATGATCGCGATTGCATTTGCCTGTGATCCGAAAATTCTGATCTGTGACGAGCCGACGACCGCACTCGATGTGACAATTCAGGGACAGATTCTCGATATTATCAAGAATCTGCAGAAGAAAGACCAGACGTCCGTTATCATGATCACACATGATCTTGGTGTTGTGGCGAATATCGCACAGAAGATTGCTGTCATGTATTCCGGTATTATCGTGGAAAGCGGAACGTGTGAGGATATTTTCTATCGTCCGCGTCACCCGTATACCTGGGCGTTGATCCGTTCCGTACCGCGTCTGGATTTGAAAAACAAGCAGGAACTCGCGACAATTCCGGGAACTCCGCCGGATCTTTTAAACCCGCCGGTCGGATGTCCGTTCTGCACGCGGTGCAGCTATTGTATGCCGATCTGTAAGGAAGAGATGCCGGAGGCAACGGAATTCGGCGGCGAGCATAAAGCTGCCTGCTGGCTCCATCACCCGATGGCACCAAAAGTAGAAATGCCAAATCTGGAAGGAGGAGAATTGTAATGGAAAATAACGAAAAAGAAGTGCTTTTTTCCGTTTCCCATCTGAAAAAATATTTTCAGGTCGGAAACCATGCGACCTTAAAGGCCGTGGATGATGTCTCCTTCGAAATTTACAAGGGTGAGACACTTGGAATGGTTGGCGAGTCCGGATGTGGAAAGACAACGTGCGGCCGTACCTGCATCGGCCTGTATGACAAGACCGACGGACAGGTGCTCTACAAGGGAACCGATGTCCATGCGTTAAACGGAAAAGAGCGGTTTGCCTTCAAAAAACAGGTACAGATGGTCTTTCAGGATCCGTATGGATCGCTTGACCCGCGTATGACAGTTGCCGATATCATCGGCGAGGGAATCGATATCCATCATCTGGCGAAGAATAAAAAAGAGTGCCAGGAGATGATCTACAAATATCTGGAACTGGTCGGACTGAACCGCGAGCATGCGAACCGTTTTGTGCACGAGTTTTCCGGCGGACAGCGCCAGCGAATCGGTATTGCGCGTGCGCTTGCCGTGCAGCCGGAGTTCATCGTTCTCGATGAGCCGATCTCCGCACTCGATGTTTCGATCCAGGCACAGATCGTCAATCTTCTTGTGGATCTGCAGAAAAAGATGGGACTGACCTATCTTTTCGTTGCCCATGATCTGTCGATGGTCAAACATATTTCCGACCGTGTGGCGGTTCTGTATCTGGGAACGCTCGTCGAGCTGACGACATCCGAGGAGCTGTACGCCAACCCGCGCCACCCGTACACACAGGCACTGCTCTCCGCGATTCCGATTCCGGACCCGAAAGTAGAGGCAGAGCGCGACCGCAAAAAAATCCGCCTCGAAGGCGAGGTGCCGAGCCCGATCAACACGAAGCCGGGCTGCAAATTCCAGGGAAGATGCAAGTACGCAAAAGACATCTGCCGACAGCAGATGCCGGAATTAAAAGACGTGGGCAACAATCACTTTGTGGCATGTCATTTCTGTGATGCGTTAGAAGAAAATAAGGAATTGTAAAACATGGAAAAGATAAAGAACATCTGCTGTGATCTCGGCAGAGCATTTACAATCGGCCTGCTCTCCGGCGGCGCTGCGGCAGCTGTGCTGCTGCTGGGAGGATTCCTCTTTGGGGGATTCACGTTCCGCGCTGCCCTTGAGGCGGCGAAAGACGGCTTGCTGCTGATCGCGGCCCTCGGCATGTTCGTGATCGCCGGAATGCTGATGGTAAAAGGCAAAAACCCGGAGAAATTCACGCAGAAGGAAAAATGGCGCGTCCACTTTGCCGTACTCGGATATAAGAGTGTGTTCGCAGTTTTCTGCGTTTCCTGGGTGCTGTGGGCGGCAGCGGCGGATTATCTTTTGTATCGGATGTGAAAATAGTTTCTATAAATAAAAAGAGAATTTTGCAGACTGTAAAAATGAGGTCCGGCAAAATTCTCTTTTTTCGTTTAGTCGTTATTCGTCTTCGAGACGGGAGATAACCATCTCCATGGATTTCTGATATTCTTCATCCGAAGAATTGTAGAACAGCATCAGATCGAGGCAGCTGCTCATTTTCTTCAGTGCTTCCGGGATGGAGTAGTCGATCGTTTTCACATATTCATCCCAGTGCTCCAGCTTCCACGTATCGCGCACGGAGTTGCGGTCGATCATGCGCTGGTGGCAGATCTCCGGTTTTGTGACAACCCAGATCACAACAAGCTTTGCCCCATGGTCAGCGAGCTTTTTGGAGAAGTTTTTCAGGAACTTCTCATCATGCACTTCGCGTGTGAATGGTGCGTTGATCAGCACAATATCGTCATACTCGAGTGCTTCCAGTCCGAAATTGACCGTTACTTCATATTCATAATCGCGGATATTCTCCTCGAAGAAATCAGAACTGCGGTTGATTTCCTGTCCGCCCGCTTTGAAAACGCGGTTCGACAGCGGAATGACCGTGTCCTTGTCGAGATAAACAACGTGTTTCAGCTCCTTGGCGAGCTGTTTTGAAATGTATGTCTTTCCGCACGCCGGCGGCGAGGTTACGAGGATCATCTTTTTCATCGTTTGTATGTCTTCCTTTCCAGTTGAATCAAAAAAAATCACTCCTAGCATTATAGAAAATTTGGGAAAAAATTGCAAGAGAAAAGACGGTTGTGCCAGAGAAAAAATTGTCTTATAATAAAATAAGATTTTTATGCCATCACGGAGAAAATAAATGGAGGAAAGACAATGAGCAGAGCAAATACACGAGTTGTGAAAATCGGCGACCGGGTCATCGGAGGCGGAAATCCGATTCTGATCCAGTCCATGACGAATACCAAAACAGAAGATGTGGAGGCAACCGTAAAGCAGATCCAGGCGCTCACGGAAGCCGGATGTGACATTATCCGATGCGCCGTCCCGACCATGGAGGCAGCCAGGGCGCTGTCCGAGATCAAAAAGCAGATCTCGATTCCGCTTGTAGCAGATATTCATTTTGACTATCGATTGGCGATCGCCGCGATCGAAAACGGAGCCGATAAAATCCGCATCAACCCGGGCAACATCGGCAGCCGCGACCGGATCCAGGCGGTTGTAGATGCAGCAAAAGAACGCCAGATTCCGATCCGCGTCGGCGTCAACAGCGGTTCACTCGAAAAAGAGCTGGTGGAAAAATACAACGGCGTAACGGCAGAGGGCCTGGTGGAGAGCGCGCTCGACAAAGTGCGGATCATTGAGGAGATGGGCTATGACAATCTCGTCATCAGTATCAAATCGTCTGATGTGATGATGTGTGCAAAAGCGCATGAGCTGATCACGAACCAGACGGATCATCCGCTTCATGTCGGCATTACGGAGGCAGGAACGCTGTATTCCGGCAACATCAAATCGGCAGTGGGGCTCGGTATTATTTTATATCAGGGCATCGGAGATACGATCCGTGTTTCCCTGACCGGCGATCCGCTCGAGGAAATCAAATCCGCAAAACGGATCTTAAAGACCCTGGGACTTCGAAAAGGCGGCATTGAGGTCGTATCGTGTCCGACCTGCGGACGGACCCAGATTGACCTGATCGGACTGGCAAACCAGGTGGAAACACTGGTGCAGGGCTACGATCTTGATATCAAGGTTGCCGTCATGGGCTGCGTGGTCAACGGACCGGGCGAGGCAAAAGAGGCGGATCTTGGTGTTGCAGGCGGAAAAGGCGTCGGCATTTTAATTAAAAAAGGTGAAATCGTGAAAAAAGTACCGGAGAGCGAGCTGCTGTCCGTCTTAAAGGACGAGCTGGATCACTGGGGCAAGTAAAAAAGAAAGCAGGAATAGGAATGGAAAAACAGTTTCAGGAAGTATTTCCGGATTTGAGAATCGAAGGGGGCATGGCAGAGCTTCTCGATACCGTGGAGGTTTCGCGGGTATCGATCAATAAGAAAAAAGATCTGCTGCGGATCTATGTGGTCAGCCATCAGTGGATTCACAAAAAATATATTTATCAGCTGGAGCGCCAGATCGAGGAGCAGCTCTTTTCCAACGTGCCGCTGCGCGTGAAGATTATTGAGCGGTTCTATCTGTCGCGCCAGTATACGCCGGAAAACTTTCTGGAGGTGTACCGTCCGAGTATCCTGCTCGAGCTGAAAAACCACAGTGTCTTTCTGAATCATCTGTTTTCGACTGCCGAGATTACCTTCCCGGAGACGAACAAAATGCACCTGGTGCTCGTGGATTCCGTTGTGGCAAAGGAGCGCGAGGAGGAGCTGGTCCACATTCTCGAGAAAATCTTCTGTGAGCGGTGCGGCTTCGACCTGATCGTGGAAACCGAGATGAGAAAGCCGGAGGGCGAGAGCCGCGCCATGAGAAATTCCGAGCTCCGCATCCGGGAGGAAGTGCGCCACGTTCTGGCGCATACCCATTACGGTGAGATGCTCGGCGAAAAAGAGCAGAACCGGATGGAAGAGCAGGCGGAAGCAGCAGGCGAACAGCCAAAAGCAGCCGCAGCAGCCAAGGGCGGCGAGGCGAAAAAAGAAAAAGCAGCAGACGGCGGAAGGGGAAAAGGTTTTTCCGGCGGCGGACGCGGTTCCTTCAAGAAAGGCAAGGGCAGTTTCAGCCGGAATGCGGACAATCAGCCGCGCAAATCCTCCAATCCGGATGTGCTGTACGGAAGAGATTTCGAGGATGAGAGCGTGGAGATTCTGAAAATCGGCGATGAGATCGGTGATGTTGTCATCCGAGGAAGAGTCCAGAGTGTGGATATGCGCGAGATCCGGAATGAGCGTACGATTTTCATGTTCACGATCACCGACTTTACGGATACCATCGGCGTCAAGATTTTCGTCCAGAACGCGGAAGTGCCGGAATTAAAGGATGCGATCAAAAAAGGCGCGTTCATTAAAGTAAAAGGAAAAACGACGGTTGATGCATTTGACCACGATCTGACGGTTATGTCTGTCTGGGGCATCAAGAAGATCACCGATTTCCGTACCGGCCGTCAGGATACGAGTCCGGTGAAGCGTGTGGAGCTGCACTGTCATACAAAGATGAGCGATATGGACGGTGTCACCGATGCTGCCCGTCTGGTACAGCGTGCCTACGAGTGGGGCCATCCGGCGATCGCGATCACTGACCACGGCGTGGTGCAGTCCTTCCCGGAGGCAAACCATGCAATCGAGGCGATCGACGGCGCTTACCGGAAAAAATACCAGGCAGAGCACCCGGATGCGACAAAAGATGAGCTGAAAAAAGTTTCGGCTCCGTTCAAGGTCATCTACGGCATGGAGGCTTATCTCGTCGACGACTTGAAAGATATCGTTGTCAACAGCAAAGGACAGGACATCCACGGAAGCTACGTTGTGTTTGATATCGAGACGACGGGATTTTCCCCGGTTGTCAACAAAATCATCGAGATCGGCGCCGTCCGTGTGGAAAACGGAGCAATTGTCGATAAGTTTTCCACTTTCGTTAACCCGAAAGTCCCGATCCCGTTCCGGATTGAGAACCTGACCGGCATCAACGACAACATGGTTCTTGACGCGCCGGACATCGAAACGGTGCTGCCGAAATTCCTGGAGTTCAGTGAGGGAGCCGTTATGGTTGCCCACAATGCTTCGTTTGATATGAGCTTTATCGAGCACAACTGCGTCCTGCAGGGGATCGAGCGGGAATTTACAACGGCGGACACCGTCGCCATGGCGCGTTTCCTGCTGCCGGGCCTGAACCGTTTCAAGCTGGATACCGTTGCGAAGGCGGTCGGCGTATCGTTGGAAAACCATCACCGTGCGGTGGACGATGCCGGCTGTACGGCGGAAATTTTCGTGAAATTCGTAAAAATGCTGGAGGAGCGCAATATTCTGACTCTGGATGACCTGAATGCGCAGGGAAAAGTATCGGAGGAGGCTGTGCGCAAGCTTCCATCGTACCATGCGATCATTCTGGCAAAGAACGAGACGGGACGTGTCAATCTGTACCGCCTCGTGTCGGAATCCCACCTGAAATACTACAACCGCCGGCCGAAGCTGCCAAAGAGCGTCTACCTGAAATACCAGGACGGTCTGATGATCGGATCTGCCTGCGAGGCGGGCGAACTTTACCAGGCAATCCTGCGCGGTGAACCGGATGCGGCGATTGCGCGTCTCGTGGACTTCTACGATTATCTGGAAATCCAGCCGATCGGCAACAACGCGTTCATGATCAAAAAAGAGGACGTTTCTGCCGTAGAGAGCGAGGAGGATTTAAAGGAGATCAACAGGCGCATTGTTAAACTCGGCGAGCAGTTCCATAAGCCTGTTGTGGCAACGTGCGACGTCCACTTCATGGATCCGCAGGACGAGATCTACCGCCGCATCATCATGACCGGAAAAGGTTTTGATGACGCGGATGAGCAGGCACCGCTGTTCCTGCGCACCACCGAGGAGATGCTTGAAGAGTTTTCATATCTCGGAAGTGAGAAAGCGGAGGAGGTCGTCATCACCAATCCGCGCAAAATCTCCGACCTTGTCGAGAAAATCTCCCCGATCCGTGCCGGAAAATTCCCGCCGGTCATCGAAGATTCCGACAAGACACTGCGTAGAATCTGCTACGACCGCGCGCATGAAATCTACGGCGAGGAGCTGCCGGAGATCGTTTCCGCGCGCCTCGAGCGAGAGCTGAACTCCATTATTTCCAACGGATACGCCGTTATGTACATCATCGCACAGAAACTGGTGTGGAAGTCGAACGAGGACGGCTACCTCGTAGGATCGCGTGGTTCCGTCGGTTCCTCGTTCGTTGCGACGATGGCGGGAATCACGGAGGTAAACCCGTTGAGCCCGCATTACTACTGTGAATCGTGCCATTACAGCGAGTTCGATTCGCTGCGCGTCAAAGAGTACGTCGGCCGCGCCGGATGCGATATGCCGGACGCCGTCTGCCCGAACTGCGGCAAGCCGCTGAAAAAAGCGGGATTTGATATCCCGTTCGAGACGTTCCTTGGATTCAAGGGAAATAAAGAGCCGGATATCGACCTGAACTTCTCCGGTGATTACCAGAGTAAGGCGCACAAATACACAGAGGTTATTTTCGGCGCCGGTCAGACGTTCCGTGCGGGAACCATCGGTACGCTGGCGGATAAAACAGCGTTCGGTTACGTGAAGAACTATTACGAAGAGCGCGGCCAGCACAAACGGAACTGCGAGATCGACCGTATCGTGGAAGGATGCACCGGCATCCGCCGTACCACCGGCCAGCACCCGGGCGGTATCATCGTTCTGCCGTTCGGTGAGGATATCAACTCCTTCACCCCGGTGCAGCATCCGGCGAACGATATGACAACCGACATCATTACGACCCATTTCGATTACCACTCCATTGATGCCAACCTCTTAAAGCTCGACATTCTCGGACACGATGATCCGACCATGATCCGTATGCTCGAGGATATCACGCACCTTGATGCGCAGACGATTCCGCTCGATAACCCGGAGGTCATGTCGCTGTTCAAGAGCACCGAGGCGCTCGGCATCAAGCCGGAGGACATCGGCGGCTGCCCGCTTGGATGTCTTGGCGTGCCGGAGTTCGGTACCGATTTCGTTATCCAGATGCTTCTGGACACGAAGCCGCAGTCGTTCTCTGACCTGATCCGTATCTCTGGTCTGTCGCACGGAACCGACGTATGGCTCGGCAATGCGCAGACATTGATCGAGGAGGGCAAGGCGACGATTTCCACCGCCATCTGTACCCGGGACGATATCATGATCTACCTGATCGACAAGGGACTCGAAAGTGAGCTTTCCTTTACGATCATGGAGAGTGTGCGAAAAGGAAAGGGCTTAAAACCGGAGTGGGAAGAGGAGATGAAGGCACATGACGTGCCGGACTGGTACATCTGGTCATGTAAAAAGATCAAGTACATGTTCCCGAAAGCCCACGCGGCGGCGTACGTCATGATGGCGTACCGCATCGCTTACTATAAAATTTTCTATCCGCTGGCGTACTATGCGGCGTACTTCTCCATTCGTGCGTCCGCATTTTCCTACGAGCTCATGTGCATGGGACGCGACCGGCTGGAATATTATATGAAAGATTACGAAAAACGGAAAGACACGCTGACTCAGAAGGAGCAGGCAACCGTCAAGGATATGAAGATTGTCCAGGAAATGTACGCCCGCGGCTTCGATTTCGTGCCGGTGGACCTCTATAAGGCACAGGCGCACCGCTTCCAGGTCTACGATGACAAACATCTGATGCCGGCGCTCGACTCGATCGAGGGTCTGGGCGACAAGGCGGCCGACGCCGTTGTCCTTGCGGCACGAAACGGAAAATTCCTCTCGAAAGATGATTTCCGCGACCGCACCAAGGTCAGCAAGACGATTATCGACTTTATGGCGGACCTCGGTGTCTTCGGAGATCTGCCCGAAAGCAACCAGTTTTCGCTGTTCGACTATTAAAAGGAGCGTCCCCTTTCCGTTGCAATCCCGTGCGTCTTGGGGTATAATCAGACGTTGTGGAAAAGAACGAAAACGATTTAGATAAAATAAGGTGAAAAACATTGAGAAGAAGATTGGAACAACTGCTGAACGGCAGATTTGAATATGAGGTTCCCCATCTGCTGCTGTCCGAGACGGAGGTGGCCCTGACGCTGGACGAGGGGCAGAATTTCCGCGGAGAGCTGAATATCGGAGCGGAAGACGGGAGAAGAGTAAAAGGAATTGTGACCACAGATCATCAGAGAATCGTTCTGGCGAAAAATCAGTTCCAGGGAACGGCGAGTACGATTGAGTACGGCGTGGATACCAGCGGATTAAAAGCAGGCGATGAAATCTGTGGAAACATCACCGTCAGCAGCAATCTGGAGGAACGCTGCGTGCGGGTACACGTCTCGATTGCGGGAAAGACAATGAACATTTCCGGGCAGGAGATTCATTCCCTGGCAGATTTTGTGCATCTGGCAAGCCATGATTTCGGCGCAGCGTACCGCTTCTTTGTAAAAAAAGAGTTTGCACGTCTTCTTCAGAAAGAGGCACCGGAGCAGATGGCACTTTATCAGGGACTGTCCCACAAGCCGGTGACATTTCAGCACCTGGAGGAATTTCTGGTTGCCCTCGGTCAGAAAGAGCCGGTGATGCTTTCGGCGGAACAGCCGGAGAAAACTGTGCTTACCGTGGACCAGCCGCGCAAGGAAACACTGTATCTGTATAAAAATACCTGGGGCTACGTCCGCATGGAAATCGAGGTGCAGGGAGACTTTCTGGAAGTGGAAAAGAAAGTCGTCACTTCAGAAGATTTCATCGGAAGCGTCTACGGTGTGGAATACATTATCCATCAGGAGAAAATCGGAAACGGCCGCCATTACGGCAGAATTACGGTGCGTCAGGGAAAACAGGAGCTTCGCTTTGAACTGGAAGTGACAAACAGCGAAAAACATGTGACCAGCAGGAAAAATACGGAGCGCGACCGTCAGATAACTGCCATCGCGCGCGGCTATCTCGATCTGGCAGTCCATAAACGCGACTACCGTACCTGGTATCAGGACACCTGGGAGGCCATCGAGCAGTTCGAAAAAGCCGGCGGAGACATGGCGTGGGTGACGCTGGGAAAAGCATGGCTGTACGAGAGCCATGAGGAAACCGGAAAAGCAAGAGAAACGCTTTCTTACGTAAAAGAGCATCAGGAACTGCTGGACACCGCGGAGAAAAAAGGAGCGTACCTGTATCTGGCATGGAAGCTGAAAATGGAAGTGGGCCATACCGGGCTGGTATCACGCCTTGGAACACTGATGCGGCAGGAGAGTGCAAGCTATTTTCTGTTAAAGCTTGCCATTGATGCCGACGATTCCTGGCAGCAGTCGCTGACCCGTCAGCTCTACGCGATGGAACTTTGCTATGAGTGCGGGTGCAAGAGCCCGCTTCTGTATCTGGATGCGGCACAGCTCTATCTCCGCCAGGAGGGACAGCTCCGCCGGATTTCGCCGTTCACCGTTCAGGTGCTGAAATTTGCGCAGAAAGAAGGCATTTTAAGCGGGGAACTGTTAAAACGGGCCGCTTATCTTACAGAGACGATGAAAACGTTCGATGAGAATGTCTATCAGATTCTGACTGCGGGCTATGAGCGTTTTCCATCCGATGAAGTGCTCGAAGCCATCTGCAAACTGGTGATGAAGGGCCGCCCGGTGCGGAAGGAATATTTCCCGTGGTATGCAAAAGCCGTGGAGCGGAACATCCGCATCACGCGCCTGTACGAGTACTATATCGAAACGATGGATGCGTCGTTCGACGAGGTCCTTCCGCAGGTCATCCGGATGTATTTCTCCTACAGCAACACACTGGCAGGCCAGAAGAAAGCGCTGATCTACGCCAACGTGATCAAAAACCGCGAAAAAGACCGCCATACATTCCAGAGCTACCGCCCGGCGATGGAGGTTTTCACGGCAAGACAGATCCAGAAAGGCCGCATGAACCGCGAATACGCCGCACTGTACCGGACTTTTCTGAAAAAACCGGAAGATCCCGACAGCGCAAAAGCGATCGCAAATGTGCTGTTTACCCATCATGTAACGTGTGAAAATCCGAAAATCACGCGTGTGATCGTCTGCCATCCGGCGATGGCGGGCGAAACGTCCTATCCGATGACGGAACGGGGTGCTTATATCCGTCTGTACGGCAAAAAAGCGCGGATTCTTCTCGAAGATGAGCAGCGCAGAAGATATGCGGTGACAGAAACCTGCCGCATAGAGCCATTGTTTACGGATGAAGAGCTTGCCCGTGCCTGCGGCGGTTTTGCCATTGAAAATCCGGGTCTGCTGCTGCACCTGTGCGGGGAGCAGGAAGAGGAGATGCAGCTTACCGCAGAAAATCTTGCCTGGTATCAGCAGGCAGCGCGCACGAGCGCATTTTCCAGTGCTTACCGGAAAACAGTGCGTCAGAAACTGCTGGAATACTATCTTGCCCATCCGGATGAGCGTGAGACCGAGGCAGCTGTTGCAGAGCTGGAGGACAGCGCTTACGCAAAGGTGGACCGTATTTCTACGATCGAGCTTCTGGTACGCTACGGCTGTTACAGCCGCGCCTTTGCCCTGACGGATCGGTACGGCTACGAAAAGATCCCGGTGTCGTGTCTCTTCCGTCTGGCGCATGCGATGATTCTGGAAAAAGAGTTTACAGAGGACGAGGAGCTTCTCTATCTGGCATCCTACGTGGTAAAACAGGGCATTTACGATGAAATTGTATTGTGCTATCTGAGAGATTATTTCACCGGTTCTATTGAGGATATGTGCAGTTTATGGGATAAAATCCGCGGCTTTCAGATGGAGAGCGACAAGCTGGAGGAGCGCATTCTGACCTGGTCCGTCTTTGTGCGCAGCCACCCGAAGTGGGAGCAGGAAATGCTGGAGAGCTACATCCGCCAGAGCGGAAAAGAGCATGTCATTCTGGCATACCTGACGTATCTTGCGATCGGCTATTTTATGGACGGAAAACCGCTTTCGGATCAGATGTTTGACTACTTGGACCGCGCCTGGAAACAGGGCTGGGAGCTGGACGAGATCTGCCGTTTTGCGATGCTGAAACATCTTTCCACGAAGCCGCAGCTTTCTGAGGAGGAAGAAAAAGAGGCGCATACCCTGCTTCTGGCGTTTACGAAACAGGGACTCCGCTTTGCCTTCTACAAGGATCTGCCGGAGCACCTGACCGAAGGCTTCCAGATCGGCGACCGCATGTTCATCGAGGAGCGCCAGAGAGCGGAGGCAAAGGTGACGATTCATTACCGGACAAACGCCGAAGAAACATGGAAGAGCGAACCGATGCGCAATATGTATCAGGGCATTTTTGTGAAAGAGTTTCTGCTGTTCTACGGCGAGAAAATGGAGTATTACCTGACCTTTACGAACCGTCAGGGCGAGGGAAAAACAGAGGTGAAAACCGTCTCCATGACCGGCGAACCAAAAGCAGGAAAGACGCGGTACCAGCTTCTGAATCAGATGAAAGCAGCGCGCGCGGCAGGAGATTCGGAAAAAGCAGAAGAAGCATTCCAAAAGTATCTGCAGCAGGAGGCTCTGGTTCGGAACTGTTTTGCACTTGTGGATGAAAAGAAGCAGCAGGAGGATACGACATGGAACAGAAAAATTTAATTTTAGGATTTGATTTTGGAGAGAAATATTCCCAGTTCTGCTGCTATGACAGGGGAACCCATACGGCCGTCTCCATCCCGGTAAAAGAAGGAGAAGAGGCGGTGGAATTTCCGACCGCCATTGCCAAAAAACGGAATGAGGAAACGTGGAAAACAGGACCGGATGCAGAAAAATCTGCTCACGCGGAAAACGGCATCTGGCTGGACAATCTGTACGAGATCTGCATGGGATCCCGCATCTGCCAGATCGAAAACCGGGATTACACGCCGGGAGAAGTCCTTGGCACGTTCCTTCGCGAAGCACTGAAGATGATCGGCATCGAGCGCCCGGACCAGCAGATCCAGGCGATGATGATCACCACGGGCCATCTGACCCGTCCATTTGTGGAAAATGTGCGTGAAGCATACAAGATAATCGGACTTCCGCGCGGCAGAGCCTACCTGCAGGAGCATGACGAGAGCTTTTACTGCCATGTGCTGAACCAGAAGCCGGAGCTCTGGAGCCGTAAAGTCGGTCTGTTTTTCCTGAAAGATGAGGAAGCATCGTTTTCTGAACTTTCCATCAGCCGTAAAACGAAGCCGGCAACTGTGACCGTAAAACGGGGGCCAAAAGCCGCACTTTCGATCGAGCCGATGGAGCGCGACCGCGATTTCTGCCATCTGATGGGAGAAGCGATGGGGAATGAAATTTATTCCAGCGTATTTCTGGTGAGCGAGGAGTTCGACCTTGCCTGGGCCGACAACTCTCTGCGTCAGTTAAAGAAAAACCAGAGAAGAATCTTCGGCGGAACGAACCTGTTTGCACAGGGCGCCTGCTTTTCCGCGCGCGAAAAAGTGGAGGAGCGCCGCTTAAAGGGCTATCTCTTCCTCGGAAATGACCTCGTGCGCTACAACATCGGCATGGAGATGATGATCAATGGTTCTCCGGCATACTATGCGCTGATTGCAGCCGGTGTGAACTGGTATGAAGCAGAAAAAGAATGTGAGCTGATCCTCGACGGAACAGAGGAGCTGGAATTTGTTGTGAGCTCCATGGAAAGCGGAAAACGAAACCGCTATACCATGAAGCTGGACGGGCTGCCCAAACGGCCGCCGAAGACAACACGGATCCGGCTGCGTCTGGAGTATGATTCTCCGGTTACGTGTCAGATCACCGCAGAGGATTTGGGTTTTGGCGATATGTTCCCGGCAAGCCACAAAACCTGGCACGAGACGATGGGGGAGGTGTAAACGATGAGCGGTTATATTTTATGTCAGGTCAAACGGGCGAAAAATCCGTATTATATTTCCAACATCAGCACAAATATTTATTCCATCGAGGAACTGTGCTATTATCTGTACCACAACATCTATCTGCTGGACGAGACCATCATTAACGAGCAGCTGCTGGTGTGGATGAAAGAAGAACTCCACTTAAGAAGACTGTACCAGCGTCTCTACGTCCTTCTGGAGGAGAAAAAGAACATCGGTGAGTTTATCCTGCCGATCTTCAAGGAGATCAATTATCTTTCCCACGATCAGTTCCGTGAGATGAATGAGCGCCTGAAACGGTTCGAGGAGCAGCCGGAGATTGTGCGGAAAAAAATCAAGGGAGATTACCTTGTCGACCACGAAAAATATATCAATGCGATCCAGGTTTACCAGGAAACGCTGAAAGATACCGAGGAAAACGAAACCAACATGGGAAGCCAGTTCACCGGAAGTATTTACAACAACATGGGCTGTGCCTACGCAAGTCTGTTCCAGATGAATGAAGCACTTACGTGCTTTCAGAAAGCAAATGAAGAGCTGCACACGAAAGCATCGTTAAAGAGCTGGCTGTTTGCGGTCTACATGAGCAAAGGACAGGACGCCTATGAGCAGATGTGCACCGAGCGGAAAGTGGATGCCGAGACGAAACGGGAGATGGACCGCCAGATCACCGAGGCAATGCAGGTCGAGCTCCCGCGCGATCTGGACGAAGCTCTTGCGGCGTGGACACGGGAATATCATAAAAATACCGGACTTTGAACAAAAAGAGCGAAAAAATTACTTGACAGCAAAAAAGAATGGGACTATAATACAGCCCATAAGAAAAAATAAATACTTTGAAACCGATGAAGTGGAGATAACGTTGGAAGCGCACTCACAGAGAGCCCGGGCAGGTGGAAGCCGGACAGAAAGCGGATCAGCAAATGGACCACGGAGGGTACAGGGAAAAGCGGGAAACCGTCTGAGTATTCTGTAACGTGCAGGCATACGTTAGTTGCCAGGAATATGATCGTATTCTGCAGAGCGTGTGAGCAATCGCAAAACAAGGTGGCACCACGAGTATAAAAATATACCCGCCCTTGGCAAAGAACAAAGTGATTCTTTGCCGGGGGCGGTTTTTTGTATATCAGAAATTGGTTCTGAGGACCAGTGTTGATGACAGCCTTTGCAGACACAAGGAGAGGAGATAACAAGATGAAACAGATGACGTTAGAAGAAATTTCAAAAGCAGCCGCATCGGGAGCTTTTCGGAAAATCCCGGTAAGCAGAGAAATTTATTCGGATATCCGTACACCAGTAGAAACACTGAAAGTCCTGCAGGGCGTCAGCAGCCACTGCTACATGCTCGAAAGCGTGGAGGATAAAAAACAGTGGGGAAGATACACCTTCCTCGGCTACGATCCGTTGCTGGAACTCACCTGTGTCAACGGAAACCTGACAATCACCGCCGATGCGGCAGAGATGGAAAAAGTAGAAGATATTCCAGAAAGCCGCAAAGAACAGCTTCCGACCGGACAGATCCGGCTGACCGCAAAGACAGCCCATCCGGGAGCCGTCATCAAAACCCTGATTGAGAAAAATAAAAGTCCGAAGATCGCGACACTGCCGACCTTCACTGGCGGCCTCGTCGGATACTTCTCTTACGATTACATCAAGTACAGCGAGCCGATCTTAAAGCTGGACGCAGAAGATCAGGAACATTTCAAAGATGTCGACCTGATGCTGTTCGATAAGGTCATCGCCTATGATAATTACCGTCAGAAAATCGTACTGATGATTAATATCGAAACCGAAAATCTCGAAGAAAATTACGAAAAAGCCGTACAGGAACTCGAAAAAATGGAAGAGCTGATCCGCTTCGGAAAACCGGCCGAGACGAAAGCCGGCCACCTGAAATCCGAGTTCCGCCCGCTCTTCGATGAGAAAGCGTACTGTGAGAAAGTCGAGCAGGTCAAACATTATATCCACGAGGGAGACCTCTTCCAGCTCGTTCTCTCCAACCGGCTCGAAGCTGATTTTGAGGGAAGCCTCCTCGATACGTATCGCGTTCTCCGCACGACGAATCCGTCGCCGTACATGTTCTACTTCTCGAGTGATGATGTCGAGATCGCCGGTGCATCCCCGGAAACTCTCGTAAAAGTCGAGGACGGAGAGGTCCGGACCTTCCCGCTTGCCGGAACGCGGCCGAGAGGAAAGAGCTATGAAGAAGACCAGCGGCTGGAAAAAGAACTCCTCGCCGATGAAAAAGAGCGTGCCGAGCACAACATGCTGGTTGATCTGGGAAGAAACGATCTCGGAAAGATCTGTGATTTCGGAACCGTGGAAGTAGAAAAATACATGTCAATCGAGCGTTACTCCCACGTCATGCACATCGGTTCCACTGTAAAAGGACAGCTTCGGAAAGACAAGACCGCAGTCGATGCCATCGATTCCGTTCTCCCGGCCGGAACCCTCTCCGGTGCACCAAAGCTCCGTGCCTGTCAGATCATCAACGAGCTGGAAAACAACAAGCGCGGCATTTACGGCGGTGCGATCGGCTATCTGGATTTCACCGGAAATATGGACACCTGCATTGCAATCCGGCTTGCGTTTAAGAAAAACGGAAAAGTGTTCGTCCGCTCCGGTGCCGGCATTGTAGCCGACAGCGTACCAGAAAAAGAGCATCAGGAATGCATCAACAAAGCAAAGGCCGTGATGGTCGCACTTGCGGAGGCAGAAGGAGGAAGCAACTTATGATACTGCTGGTAGATAATTATGACAGTTTTTCCTATAACCTGTATCAGCTCGCCGGTTCGATCAATCCGGACATGAAGGTCATCCGGAACGACGAGATGACGATCGACGAAATCTGCGCACTGGCACCGGCATCCATCATTTTATCTCCCGGACCGGGCCGTCCGGAGCAGGCAGGCCGATGCATGGAGATTGTAGAAAAATTAGGCGGCGAGATCCCGATCCTCGGTGTCTGCCTCGGCCATCAGGCAATCTGTGCCGCGTACGGCGCGACCGTCACCTATGCGAAACAGCTGATGCATGGCAAACAGTCCGAGACAACGCTGGATCTTACCTCGGAATTATTCCAGGGGCTGCCGGAAACTGTTCCGGTTGCAAGATATCATTCCCTCGCAGCTGATGAAGCGACACTGCCGGAAACCTTAAAGGTAACGGCAAGAACTGCAGACGGCGAGGTCATGGCAGTCGAGGACAGTGAGAAAAAGATCTACGGAGTCCAGTTCCATCCGGAATCCATTCTGACCCCGCAGGGCAGACAGATGGTAGAAAACTTCTTAAAAATTACAAGATAGATCACAGGACAGCCAAGAAAGAGAGGAACAGAATATGATTCGGGAAGCGATTGTAAAACTGGTAAATAAAGAGAACTTAACCTACGAGATGGCAGAGGGCGCCATGGATGAAATCATGGGAGGAAAAGCCGATCCGATCCAGATCAGCGCATTTTTAACTGCCATGACGATGAAAGGCGAGACAATCGAAGAGATCACCGCATGTGCCAACGGCATGAGAAAGCACGGTGTTCACATGGAACATGACAAGGATGTTCTGGAAATCGTCGGAACCGGCGGAGATAAATCCAATTCCTTCAACATCTCCACAACAGCATCCCTTGTGATCTCTGCAGGCGGCGTCGCAGTTGCAAAACACGGAAACCGCGCCGCATCGAGCAAATCCGGCGCAGCCGACTGTCTCGAAGCGCTCGGCGTCAAAATCGACCTGGAGCCGGAGAAAAACAAAGAAGTTCTGGAAAAACTTGGAATCTGTTTCCTGTTCGCACAGAAATACCACATGTCCATGAAATACGTGGCACCGGTCCGCAAGCTGCTCGGCATCCGGACCATTTTCAACATCCTCGGACCGCTGACCAACCCGGCAGCAGCCACGATGCAGGTGATGGGGGTCTACGAGGAAGCACTTGTCCGCCCGATGGCAGAAGTTCTCTCCAATCTTGGTGTCAAACGCGGCATGGTTGTCTACGGCCAGGACTGCCTCGATGAAATTTCCTTAAGCGCACCGACAAGCGTCTGCGAGATCAAGGACGGAACGTTTGAGGAATACGTCATCACACCGGAAGAGTTCGGCATGACCCGCTGCACCAAAGAAGAACTGGTCGGCGGAACTCCGCAGGAGAATGCTGAAATTACGAAAGAAATTCTTGCAGGAAAGAAAGGCCCGGCAAGAGACGCTGTTGTCCTGAATGCCGCCGCAGCCCTTCATGCAGTAAAAGAAATCCCGATGCAGGATGCTGTAAAACTGGCAGAGGAGCTGATCGACAGCGGAAAAGCACAGAAAAAACTCGAAGAGTTTGTGTCACTCACCAACAAATTGGCAGAAAAGGAATAAACATATGATACTGGAAACGATTGCAGAAGCCACAAGAAAACGTGTCGCTGCAGAAAAAGAGAAGTGTTCTCTTGCAGAAATGAAAGAAAAGGCAACGGCGATGAACCCGGACACCGGATTCCCGTTTGAACAGGCGCTGAAAAAGCCGGGCATGTCCTTTATCTGCGAGGTAAAAAAAGCCTCCCCATCGAAGGGCATCATCGCAGAAGATTTCCCCTATCTGGAGATCGCAAAGGAATATGAAGCGGCCGGTGCCTCCGCCATTTCCTGCCTGACCGAGCCGGAATACTTCAAAGGCGACAAGCGTTACTTAAAAAAAATTGCAGAAACCGTATCCATCCCGGTTCTGCGGAAAGATTTTACCGTGGATCCCTATATGATCTACGAGGCAAAGGTGCTCGGAGCCACCGCTGTCCTTCTGATCTGTGCGCTGCTGCCGGAGGAAACCTTAAAAGAATATCTGGAAACAGCGCATTCCCTCGGCCTTTCCGCTCTTGTGGAAGCCCACGATGAGGCGGAGGTTGCACAGGCCATGCGCGCCGGAGCAAGGATCATCGGCGTCAACAACCGCAACTTAAAAGATTTCACGGTCGATATCCACAACAGTGAGCGGCTGCGGGAGCTTGTCCCGGAAAACATTGTTTTCGTATCCGAGAGCGGCATCAAAACGCCGGAGGATGTCGGAAGACTGTATCAGAATAAAACCGATGCCGTTCTGATCGGCGAAACGCTGATGCGGAGCAGCAACAAAAAAGCAGAGCTTGAAAAACTCTCTTCAATGTGTTAAAGTGGTAACGTAAGTGCGCAAAACAAAACAGAGCGCACGGGGAGTCAAACGTTATGGAAGAACAGACCAGAATCAAAATCTGCGGGCTCACACGGCTGGAAGACATCGATGCGGTGAATGAGCTGAAGCCCGAATATGTCGGCTTTGTCTTTGCAAAAAGCCGCAGACAGATTACAAAAGAACATGCCGTGACGCTGCGGCGCTATCTGGATCCCGAAATCCAGGCGGTCGGCGTCTTTGTGAACGAGCTTCCGGCGATTGTCGCAGGATACCTCGAAGAGGGCGTCATCGATCTGGCACAGCTCCACGGAAATGAGAGTGAAGAATATATCCATTCGCTCCGGTTCCGCACCGGCGGGGAACTGATCAAGGCATTTTCCATCAAAACCAGGGAGGACGTCGAAAAGGCGAAAAAAAGCAGCGCCGATTACATCCTTCTCGACCACGGAAAAGGCGGTACCGGCGAATCGTTCGACTGGTCACTGATCAGAAACATGGACCGCCCGTATTTCCTTGCGGGAGGCCTGAACGCCGAAAATGTGGAACAGGCGATTTTACAGACACATCCCTTCGCCGTCGACATCAGCAGCGGTGTCGAGACAGACGGCGTAAAGGACCCGAAAAAAATCACAGAATGCATAAGGAGGATAAGACATGTCTGACGGAAGATTTGGTATTCACGGAGGCCAGTACATACCGGAAACTCTGATGAATGAAATTATCAATTTGGAAAAACAGTACAATTATTATAAAAACGATCCGGAGTTCTGCCAGGAACTCGATGACCTGCTGAAAAATTACGCGGGCCGCCCGTCCCTTCTCTACTACGCAGAGAAAATGACAAAGGATCTCGGCGGAGCAAAAATTTACCTCAAACGAGAGGATCTGAACCACACCGGAGCCCACAAAATCAACAACGTGCTCGGACAGTGCCTCCTCGCAAAAAGAATGGGAAAAACCCGTGTCATCGCAGAGACCGGAGCCGGCCAGCACGGTGTGGCAACCGCAACGGCAGCAGCGCTGATGGGACTTGAGTGTGAGATCTTCATGGGAAAAGAAGACACCGACCGTCAGGCCCTCAATGTATACCGGATGGAGCTTCTCGGTGCAAAAGTAAATGCCGTTACTACCGGAACTATGACCTTAAAAGATGCCGTCAATGAGGCGATGCGCGAGTGGGTATCACGTGTCGATGACACCCACTACGTTCTCGGTTCCGTTATGGGCCCGCATCCGTTCCCGACCATCGTCCGCGATTTCCAGGCTGTCATCAGCAAAGAGGCAAGAGAGCAGATCCTCGAAAAAGAAGGAAAACTCCCGAAAGCCGTCATGGCATGCGTCGGCGGCGGAAGCAATGCGATGGGTATGTTCTATAACTTCATCAATGACAAAAATGTCCGCCTGATTGGATGCGAGGCAGCAGGACGCGGCGTCAACACCGCAGAGACTGCAGCAACCATTGCAACCGGAACACTCGGCGTCTTCCACGGTATGAAATCCTACTTCTGTCAGGATAAATATGGTCAGATCGCACCGGTTTACTCGATTTCCGCAGGCCTTGACTACCCGGGCATTGGACCGGAGCATGCATATCTGCATGACATCGGCCGCGCCGAATACGTTCCGGTAACGGACGATGAGGCAGTAGAAGCTTTTGAATACCTCGCAAGAACCGAGGGTATCATCTGTGCGATTGAGAGTGCCCATGCAGTAGCCCATGCGATGAAGATCGCAAAAGAATTTGATCCGGAAGACTCCATCATCATCTGCCTGTCCGGACGCGGAGACAAAGACGTAGCAGCCATTGCAAGATACAGAGGGAGGGACCTTCATGAGTAAAGTAACAGAAGCATTTTCAAACAGCAAAGCATTCATTCCGTTTCTGACAGCCGGAGACCCGAACATTGAAAAAACAGAGAATTATATTCTGGAGCTCGAAAAAGCAGGCGCAGACCTGATCGAGATCGGAATCCCGTTTTCCGATCCGATCGCCGAGGGCGTTGTCATCCAGGAGGCAGACCTCCGTTCCTTAAAAGCCGGAACCACCACCGATAAAATTTTCGATATGGTAGCCTCCGTGCGCAAAAAAACAGACATTCCGCTGGTGTTTATGACCTACTTAAACCCGGTGTTCCATTACGGATACGAGCCGTTCTTTACAAAATGCGAGGAAGTCGGCATCAATGGCATCATCATCCCGGATATGCCGTATGAGGAAAAAGGCGAATTAAACGATATTGCGCGCAGCCATCAGGTAGATGTCATTTCCCTGATTGCGCCGACGTCTGAGCAGCGCATCCAGAAAATTGCCGCAGACGCCGAAGGTTTTATCTACCTCGTATCGTCTCTGGGCGTTACCGGTGTCAGAAGCGAGATCAAGACAGACCTCGATTCCATGATCGCCGCAATCCGCAAAGTAACTGATATTCCGGTAGCCGTAGGCTTCGGCATCAACACGACCGATCAGGCGGCCAACATTGCCAAAATTGCGGACGGTGTCATCGTCGGAAGCGCTATCGTCAAAATGATTGCGAAGTACGGCACTCATGCGGAGCAGCACATCTATACGTATGTCCGCATGATGAAGGAAGCTGTCATGACAGCAAATAAATAAAACCCGCGTCATTGCGTGTTTGAAAAAACTGTGTTAAGATGAGAGCGTGTCTGAAACAAACCGTTTTGGACACGCTTTTTCAACGTAAAATACCTGACCGGCTTTCGAAAAAGCCGGATAGAATATGGAGGAAAAACGTGTTAGATGTATGTTTACTGGGAACAGGCGGTATGATGCCTCTGCCAGGCAGACGCCTGACCGCCCTGATGACCCGATACAACGGAAGCAGCCTTCTGATCGACTGCGGCGAGGGAACCCAGGTTGCCATCAAGGAAAAAGGCTGGACCTTTAAGCCGATTGATGCCATCTGCTTCACCCATTACCACGCAGACCACATCAGCGGCCTTCCAGGACTTCTCCTGACGATGGGAAACACTGACCGGAGAGAACCGCTGACCATGATCGGCCCAAAAGGCCTGGAGCGCGTCGTCAATTCACTGCGTGTCATCTGCCCGGAGCTGCCGTTCCCGATTGTATTTCACGAGGTGACAGCGCCGGAGGAAGTGATCGAGATGAACGGCTACAAAATCACAGCCTTCCGCGTGCAGCACAATATCACCTGCTACGGCTATTCGCTGGAGATCTCCCGCAAGGGAAAATTCGATGTGGAGCGCGCTAAAGCACAGGAAATTCCGATTAAATGCTGGAATCCGCTGCAGAAAGGCGAGACTGTCACCCTGGATGGAAAGACGTATACGCCGGACATGGTCCTCGGCCCTGCCAGAAAAGGACTGAAGGTGACCTACTGCACCGATACCCGCCCGATTCCGTCGATCTCCGAACATGCGAAAGGCTCCGACCTTTTCATCTGCGAGGGAATGTACGGCGAGCCGGAAAAACAGGCAAAAGCAAAAGAATTTAAGCATATGACCTTCTACGAGGCGGCAAAACTGGCAAAAGATGCCGAGGCTGCCGAAATGTGGCTGACCCACTTTTCCCCGTCGCTCGTCGGCCCGCAGCGGTACATGGATGAGGTACAGAAGATTTTCCCGGCCGCAGAGCTTGGAAAAGACGGAAGATCAGTAGAACTGTTATTTGAAGAGGAAACGAAAAATGAGTGAAAAAGATACCCTGATTCTTGCAATTGAGAGCTCCTGCGATGAAACCGCAGCCTCCGTCGTGAAAAACGGAAGATGTGTGCTGTCTAACATTATTTCATCCCAGATCGCCATCCATACCCTGTATGGCGGCGTTGTGCCGGAAATTGCATCCAGAAAACATATCGAAAAAATCAACCAGGTTGTAGAAGCGGCCTTAAAAGAAGCCGATGTCACTCTGGATGATATCAATGCGATCGGTGTTACGTACGGCCCTGGCCTTGTCGGCGCACTTCTCGTCGGCGTGGCAGAGGCAAAAGCGATCGCCTATGCAAAAAAGAAACCGCTGGTCGGCGTTCACCATATTGAAGGCCACGTCTCGGCGAACTATATCGAACACCCGGATCTGGAGCCGCCGTTCCTGTGTGAAATCATCTCCGGAGGCCATACCCATCTTGTCATTGTAAAAGATTACGGTTCTTTCGAAATCCTCGGAAGAACGAGAGACGACGCAGCCGGAGAAGCCTTCGACAAGGTAGCCCGTGCCATCGGACTCGGCTATCCGGGCGGACCGAAGATCGACAAGCTGGCAAAAGAAGGAAACCCGCACGCCATCGACTTCCCGCGTGCCCACATGGAGGATGCGCCGTATGACTTCAGCTTCAGCGGCGTAAAATCTGCCGTTTTAAACCATCTGAACAAATGCCGGATGACAGGCGAACCAATTGTCGAAGCAGACATCGCTGCGTCCTTCCAGCAGGCCGTTGTGGACGTTCTGGTGGATAATGCCATCCGTGCGGCCAAAGATTACCATATGGACCGTCTGGCGATCGCCGGCGGCGTTGCATCGAACGGGGCACTCCGCGCGGCGATGGAAGCAGCATGTGAAAAAGAGGGCATCCGCTTTTACCGTCCGTCCCCGATCTTCTGTACCGACAATGCGGCCATGATCGGTGTGGCAGCTTACTACGAGTACCAGAAGGGAACCCGCCACGGCTGGGACCTGAATGCCGTACCGAACCTGAAGCTTGGAGAACGATAAGAAAAAGAAACTTCCGCAGCAGAACGGAGAAGAGAGATCTGCTGCGGAGTTTTTGCATTTGTAGAAAACGGAGGAAAAGATGAGCGAGAAGAAAGAAAAATACACTGCGGTTGTCCTGGCAGCCGGAAAGGGAACCCGGATGGGCGGAAGCGTAGCAAAACAGTTTCTGGAAATCGGAGGAAAACCAGTCGTGGTTTACGCGCTGGAGGTTTTTGAACATTCGCCGGAGATTGACCAGATCATTCTTGTGACAGGTGCGGATAAAATAGAATACTGTCAGAAAGAGATTATCGAAAAATATGGAATTAAGAAAACTGTTTCCGTATGCGCAGGCGGAAGGGAACGGTATGAATCTGTCTGGAAAGCATTGCAGACGCTGAAAAGCCTGGAAAGCGAACAGGAGCAGAAGACCGATTACGTTCTGATTCACGATGGCGCCCGCCCGTTTTTAAACCAGGAAATGCTGGAACGTCTCTGCGCATGTGTAAAAGAAGAAAAAGCCTGTGTCCTTGGCATGCCGGTCAAGGATACCATCAAGCTTACCGATGAAAACGGAAAAATCAGGGAAAGCCCGCGAAGAGATCTCGTATGGCAGGCACAGACCCCGCAGGCCTTTGCAGCAGAGCTTCTGTTTCCGGCATTCGAAAAACTGATGCAGCATTCCACAGAAGGAATCACCGACGATGCCATGGTTGTGGAGCAGGAGATGGGAATCGCATCAGTGATGGTAAAAGGCGGCTATGAAAATATAAAAATCACAACACCGGAGGATCTGCTCGTTGCAGAGAGCTTTCTGGCAGAAAAATAGAAAAAAGCAAAATACAGAAAGCAAACTATAAATAGATAAAAACAAATGTGTGAATTGCAAAACAGGGAAAAACAGCGAAAACGAAAAAGAAATTGAAAAAAATGTAAAAAAAATTCAAAAAAGTGGTTGACATTCTGAAACACTGCTGATATAATAACGAATGTCGCTGAGCGAGAGAGATAAAAACGCAAAGCTGACAAGCCAAAAACTGAGATGATTTCGGGAGTTACCGAGATTTGAATTCACACACGGAGAGGTATCGAAGCGGTCATAACGAGGCGGTCTTGAAAACCGTTTGTCCGAAAGGGCGCGTGGGTTCGAATCCCACCCTCTCCGCTCAAAACTCAGTTAATTGAATATCTGATTATGAATCAGGCAAACTATGGAGAAGTACCCAAGCTGGCTGAAGGGGCTCCCCTGGAAAGGGAGTAGGTCGTTAATAGCGGCGCGAGGGTTCAAATCCCTCCTTCTCCGCTCGGCTTTGAAAAAAGTTGAAAAAAGTTCTTGACAAATGCAAATGAGTTTGATAAAATAAACGAGTTGCTGATCGAGAGAACAGC